>JAYPRP010000013.1:15036-37074 GCA_038132575.1 Rhodospirillaceae bacterium | reverse complement strand
GACCCTCCCTGGCGGAACGCATGCAGGCATCGGCCCCGGCGCCGTCCGCGTCCGTAGAGGCGGTCGCGCTGGCGGCCTTGCGTGCCGTGATCCGGACCGCGGCGGCGACGCCGGCCGGCGGCTACCGGCTTGCGGTGGCTCCGGCGCTTGCCGATACCCTTGAGGGATCGCTGCGCGAGGCGTTTGATGATGCCGCCCGCCATGTCGGGCAACTCGTCCTGGCCCGCGATCCGGCGCGGGCGCCAGCGCGATTCGAGGTCATGTTAGGTTTGCAGGAGAATAATCCGAAGGCGTCATGAGCAAGTCCTGTCCCATTTGCGAAAAACCCGTGCACGAGAAACACCGCCCGTTCTGTTCGGAGCGGTGTGCGAATGTCGATCTGTCCCGCTGGCTGGGCGGCAATTATCGCATCCCGACCGACGAGGCGCCGACCGTTTATGAGGGCGGTCTGAACGACGGTAAGGACGAACAGGTCTAAAACCTGCTCGGACGCTGGACAGGACGTCGGAATTTACGTATATCCGCGCCTTCCAACTGACCGTGTGCCCAGGTAGCTCAGTTGGTAGAGCACGCGACTGAAAATCGCGGTGTCGGTGGTTCGAATCCGCCCCTGGGCACCACTTTCTTTCCGTTGAATCGTCTCGAAACGGCCTCGCGCGTTTGACGCCGCTCCCCGGCCATGCTTCCGTTCGCCTCCGCGATTCATCCGGAGAGAAAGCCAGTGTCCGTCGCCCGCCATCCGCGCCCGCCCGAGCTCGTCGATGCCACCCTCGAGGAGATCATGGAGACCCATGTCGGGCGGTTCCGCGACAAGGTGCCCGACTGGGAAGCGTTCGAGGACGCCAAGATCGAAGGGTATCGCCGCGCCCAGCACCGCTTCATCGGCGCCGGGGGCTCGGGCAAGCATGACGATGCCAGCGTGATCCCGGCCCGCGCCCACACACTGTCCATCATGTATGTGAACCCGGGGCAGGGGAACGCGGCGCACACCCATGAGGTCGAGGAGACCTTCTTCGTGCTCAAGGGACATCTCGACGTCTTCGTCGAGGACGAGGACGGCCGCCGGCTCGAGACCCGGCTCGGGCCCTGGGAGTGCATCACCTGCCCGCCGGGCGTGATCCACGGCTACGACAACAACTCGCTCGAGCCGGTCTGGTTTCAGGTCATGCTCGGCCGCGGCCGGCCCGAGACCATGGGCTATGCCGACGATGATCTCTACGCCAACCGCGACGCCCATCTGAACAAAAACGAGACATAGGGGGAAATATCAAATGGCCCGACGCATCATCGATCTGAGCCTCGACATCGAGGACAACATGCCGTCCCACAAGCTCTTCCAGAGCCCGGTCTATCTCAAGGCGATGACCCATGAGAACACCAAGGCGCTGGAGCTGGGGACGCCGGACGATCCGATCACCTTCCAGACCAACTTCATCTCGACCCTCGACCATGTGGGGACCCATGTGGACGCGCTCCGCCACTTCGACCCGAACGGTGCGTCGATCGATGAGATGCCGATCGACCGTTTCTTCGGCAAGGCCGTGTGCTTCGACATGCGCCACGTGGGCGATCTGGGCGACATCGACGTCGCCGATATGGAGAAGGCGGAAGAAGAATCGGGCGTGAAGGTCGACGGCCACATCATTCTTCTGTGCACCGGCCTTCACAAGCGCCACTACCCGAACCGCGAGGTGGTGCTGTCGAACGCGGGAATTACGGTTGCGGCGACCCAATGGATGTACGACCGCGGCTCTCGGCTGCACGGCGTCGAGGGGCCGTCCACTGACAAGCCGTCGGACAGCCTGTTCGCCCAGCACCGCATCTGCCGCGAGCTCGGCATCAGCCACATGGAATGGCTGGTCAACCTGGAGGACCTGATCGGCCTCGGCGAGTTCGAGTTTTTCGGCGTGCCGCTGCGCTTCAAGGGCGGGTCCGGTTCGCCGATCCGCGCCTTCGCCATCGTTGACGACTGATCGCGCGGAAGACACCCATGGCCCACGATTTCGACTATATGAGCGCGACCGAGCTGCGCCTGCGGATCGCCCGCAAGGATATCTCGCCGGTCGAGCTGACCCGGCACACGCTCGAGCGCGCGGAGACGGTCCAGGCGGACCTCAACCCGTTCTTTGTGATGTTCCCCGACGAGGCCATGGCCGCGGCGCAGGCGGCCGAGGATGCCGTCATGTCGGGCGGTGCGCTGGGGGCGTTGCACGGCCTGCCGATGTCGGTGAAGGACCTGATCTCGGTGGGCGATGCGCCGTTCGCGTTCGGGTCGAAGGTGATGGCCGAGAACATCGCGCCCGACGACGCGCCCGCGGTCGAACGGGCCCGCGCGGCCGGCGCCATCGTCATCGGCAAGACCACGACCAGCGAATTCGGCTGCAAGCCCGTCGGGGACTCGCCGCTGACCGGCGTGACACGCAACCCGTGGAACCGGGACAAGACGCCCGGCGGATCGAGCGCCGGGGCCGGGGCGTCCATCGCCGCCGGGGTCACGCCGTTCGGCCTGGGCACCGACGGCGGCGGCTCGATCCGCATTCCCTGCTCGCTCACGGGGCTTGCCGGGATCAAGGGCAGCTTTGCCCGGGTGCCGGTCTGGCCGACGACGGCGACGCCCACGCTCGCCCATGTGGGCCCCATGGCACGGAATATGCGCGATGCGGCGCTGCTTTTCTCGGCGATCGCCGGCTACGACGCGCGCGATCCCTTCGGGATCGCCGGCGAGGTGCCGGATGTGGTCGCCGCCTGCGACCAGTCGGTCGCGGGCATGCGGATCGCCTGGAGCCCGACCCTGGGTTACGCCAAGCCCGACCCGGAGATCGTCGAGATCGTCGGGGCGGCGGTTCGAAAATTCGAGGATGCCGGAGCGCATGTGGAGCAGGTGGACGACGTCTTCGAGGAAGACCCGGCCGACCTCTGGTCGGCGGAGTTCTATGCCGGCGTCGGCATCAAGCTGCGCGCCGTGCTCGAGAACCAGCGCGACATGCTCGACCCGGCGGTGGCCGACATCCTCGAGCCCGCGCTGGGCCAGGAGATGCGCGACTACTACACCAAGGTGTTCGAACGCTATGTGTTGCGTGAGCGCATGGCGAACCTGTTCGAGAAGTACGATGCGCTGATTTCACCGGTGCTGCCGGTGAGCTCCGTCGATGTCGAGGTGAACGTCCCGCCGGGCCACGAGGACCGCAACCTGGTTTCCTGGGTCTACTACACCTACCCGTTCAACCTGACGGGGCAGCCGGCTGCATCCGTATGCGCCGGGGTCGCGTCGGACGGCATGCCCGTCGGACTGCAGGTGGTCGGGCGTTACCTGGACGAGGCGTCCGTCGTCCGCGCCGCGGCCTTCGTCGAGCGGACCCAGCCGCCGGGCTACAACCTCAGCGGCTACGACGCCTAGCCGGCCCCGTCAGGCCGCTGCGGCCTGCTTCGGGATGCCGCCGGTCTCCACGAAGCGGTAGCGCTCGTCGAGAACGGGGGCGAGCGGGCGGCGCTTGCCGTCTGGCAGGGCGACCCAGACCCGTAGCAGGTGCCGTTTGAGCGCAGGATCGTCGTAGTCCTCATACGCCTGGCGGGCGTGCAGGACCGTGTGGTTGTTGATGAACTGCATGTCGCCCGGCTGGAAATCCATCAACAGCCGCAGCTCCTCGCGGTTGGAGATTTCCTGGAACACGTCGAGCGCCTCGCGCTGGGCATCGCTCAGCGCCAGGTCGTCGCTGTAACGCGAGACCGATTCCATGAAGGAGCGGTTGGTGATGCGTGCGGCGATCCGGCCGTCGCGGGCCGTCAGCATCGGGACGTCGTACCAGGGCTGGGCGCCATCCGGATGATCGCCGCGCCAGTCCACATGAAAGGGTGCGTACATAACGTCGAGCAGGTCCGGGCGTTCCGCGAGCATGACGTTGTGCACGGCCGGCGCGCTGACCAGATAGCTCGTGCCGCCCGACTTCGCGCCGCGCAGGCAGAACAGGCCGAGCACATCGACCGGCAGCTGGTCGCAATGGAAGTCCAGCCGGTTCTTGGTCTGGTAGCCGCGGGCGTTCGGGTCGTCCAGCGTCTTGCCTTCGTCGGTTACGTGGCCGAGTAGGTGGCCGCGGGCGTTCTGGGAAACCGGTGCACCGATATGGGCGCTGATGCCCCAGTAGATCAGGCCGCACTCCTCGTCGGAGTAGCGTTCGCGCGGCACCCCGCGGATCAGGATCACGCCGAGGCCGTTCGAGACACGGTCCATCAGCTCGTCAAGGCGCGCGCGGAATTTTGGCAGCGGGAAATCCTCAGCCGCGAACGGAATCTCTGTGCCGGCTGCCTTCGCTGCCTGCAGTGCGGCGTCGATCTCGGCCACTTCGGCATCGCTCAGCATGTGTAGCCAGCGGGGGTCGCCCTGGATTTCGGGGCCCACCCATGCGTCTGGGGTGTCGATCGGCTCGCGAATGACTTCGACCATGTTCACGTTCCCGGTTCATCTTTTTGGTGGTGTTTTGATACCGGGGAGATTATCCGCGAAGTCCTCGAACCCGCAACAGGGCCTTGGAATGGCAGACCCGCAAGGACTGCATGTGGATGATTTGTCGCGACAAATTCGCTTGATCTGCGACGCCAGCGCTGCCATCGTCGGAGCACGAAGAAACGGAGCCGGTACTGTGACGGTACCGGTAAGCCGTTCGTGTGTTTTTGAACTCAAACGAGTTCTTTCAACGGGAGGAACCCCATGAAATTCGTAACGACCCTTATTGCGGCCGCCAGCGTGGTGGCCATGGCGTCTGCGGCCCAGGCTGCGGAAACCTATCGCATCGGCGGCGGTCCCGCCGGCGGTGGCTGGCATCCTTCGGTGAGCGCCGGCGCACAGATGCTGAACACCGAAGTTGGCGACAAGTTCAAATTCAACTACTCGCCGTCTAACGGTTCGGTTGATAACGTGCGCCGCACCGCTTACGGCAAGTTCGACACGGCCTGGGGTCATGTCGGTCAGGTTTACCAAGCTTGGAATGGTGTTGGCCTCTTCAAGGAAGACGGCAAGCTTCAGGACTTCCGCATTATCGCGAACGTGCGCAAGCAGTCGCAGATCGTCGCGGTGCTCGCCGACAGCCCGATCAAGTCCTACTCGGACATGAAGGGCAAGATCGTGAACCTGCTGAACAAGGGTTCGGGCTCAAACGTCAATTGCCGCAACATCATGGAAGGTGCCGGTATCATTGGTGATATCGAAACCCGTAACCTCGGTTTCTCCGACTCCGCGCGTGCGCTCGGCGATCGCCAGATCGACGTGTTCTGCTCGGCCGGTGCGCCGTTCCTGATCCCGGCGCTGACCCAGTTGTCGATCACCAAGCCGGTCCGCTACATCAGCCTGACAGCTGAAGAGCAGGCTGCGGTTATCAAGAAGAGCCCGTTCTACGCTGCCGTCACGATCCCGGTTCAGAAGGATGTGAAGGGCATGACCGAGCCAGCGCTTTCGATCGCTTACGACGTGTACTGGCTCGCCAACAAGTCCATGTCGGATGCGGCCATTACGGCGATGCTGGAAACAACGGCTGATCCTGCAAACCTGAAGAAGCTGGCGGCTGTTGCCGGTTACTGGAAGACCCTGAACGGTAACTTCGAGAACCTCAAGGCGCTCGGTATTCCGCTGCATCCGGCGGCCGAGGCCTATTGGAAGGGCCGTGGCTTCGACACCGCGGGCGTTCCGGTCAAGGCTTTCTAATCGGGAAGTACTCACGCAGTAACATGTGAGTGAATGCTGCAAGGCGCGGAGAAGAGACGATCTTCTTCGCGCCTTGTCTGCATGAATCACCAATTTTTTCGTAAGGGCGGCAAAGCCTCGGGGGCTCAGAAGATGGCCATCACCACAATCTCTGTATTGACCAAAGTCGGGATCATAGCCGACGAGATGACGCCGCCGCGCGGTCTGGCTGGCATCGTGCGTCCGGTCTTCTCGGTCGTTGCCGTCGCCTACGCGTATTTTTTCATACATATTTCTTTTTTCGGTCCGCCGGTTGAGGAGGTTTTCCGCGGGACCTTTGTTCTCGGTGTTGCCGTCATGTCCCTCCTGGCCTTCAAGAACCGCCAGCATTCGTTCCGCAAGCAGGCCGTTTGGCTCGATGAGATTTTTGCGATTATCAATCTCGCCATGCTCGGCGCGGCCATCGCAGTCTGGATTCACTGGCAGGTCGGAGATCACCCCGCACGCTGGTTCCGTTATTTCAACGACGATGTCCGAATGATCGGATTCGTCGGCGCGGCGCTCGGTATCGCGTTGTATGTGTTCGAAGGCTACCGCGAGAAACGCGGCGACGGTTTTACCATCTCCGATATCCTCTATCTGATCTGCATCGTCGTTTCGGTTCTCTGGTGGGTTGAGAATGTTCAAGAACTGAGGATTGCGACCGGACGTCCGATTCCGGTCGAGCTGTTCATCTATTCCGTCATGATGGTCGCCGTCAGCTTCGAGATCGCACGTCGTATCGTCGGGCCGCTGATCCCGTTGCTCGGTTTCCTGTTCTTTATCTATTCTTTTGAAGATATTGGTCAGGCGATGCCGGGACTGCTCAATCATCCCGGTTATCAGGCCGAGGAAGTCATGGACTTCCTGATCGCCTCGACCGAAGGCATGTTTGGCCTCATTACCAACGTATTTGCGACCTTCATCGTGATCTTCGTTATCCTAGGTGCGTTCCTCGAGAAGACTGGCCTCGGGGCCGTGATCATCAACACCGCCTACCGGCTGACTGGCGCGAAGACCGGCGGACCGGGCCTCGCCGCTGTCGTCAGCTCCGGCCTGTTCGGCATGATCTCGGGCTCGGGCGTGGCCAATGTCATGACCACGGGCACCCTGACGATCCCGTTGATGAAGCGTGTCGGCTACCGTCCCGCCTTTGCCGGTGGCGTCGAAGCGGCCGCATCCACGGGTGGTGCGTATATGCCGCCGATCATGGGCGCCGGTGCCTTCCTGCTCGCCGAGCTGACGGAGACACCCTATTTCGACATCGTCAAGATCGCGGTGATCCCGGCGGTCCTCTATTATCTGTCGGTCGGATTGATCGTTTATTTCCGCGCCAAACATGACCGTTTGCACGGCGTGCCCGCGAGCGAGTTGCCGCGCTGGATAGACATCGTGCCGCGCTTGCATCTGCTGCTTCCCATTCCAGCGATGGTCTTCTTCCTGGTGATCGGCGATTCGCCTTTTCTAGCCGCGGCCAAGACGATCCTTCTGATCATCATGCTGAAGCTTCTCGATCTGCTCGTCTCCATACCGACCGTGAAGTCGAAGACTTCCTGGAAACCCTATCTGGCGATTTCCGTCATTGCGGGTGTGCTCGTGTTTTTCTTCGGCATGAAGATTGGCGCGCCGTTTAGCTGGTTCGTCGAAGACTATGTGGGTATTGGATTCGGGGATGCTGCCTACTGGGTGGTGTTTACGTTCATTGTCCTGAAGCTCGGGGAAATCCTGATCTATGGTCGTGACGAGGCAGCGGCGGCCGAACAGGCCAAGCAGCCGACGAATGAGAATATGATCGGTGTCTCGATGAACGAGAAACCGATGACCGGGCTTAAGGATGTCCTGTTTGAGATGGTGCGAACTATCTGGGTGTCGCTCGAGGCCGGAGCGCGGAATACGCTAGTGGTGAGCTGTATTGCCGGCGTGCTGGGCATTCTTCTGTCCGCGGCGACTAAAACCGATCTGCCGAGCACAATTGGTGGTGTTTTGATCTCGGCGAGTGGCGGCATCCTGCCGATCACCATCGTTCTGATCATCATTGCCGGATACATCATCGGCATGGGTCTCCCGATCGTCGCAAGCTACGTCCTGCTGGCGATCTTCTCGGTTGGCGCGTTGGTCGAGCTGGGCGTGCCCAGCCTGGCTGCGCACATGATCAGCTATTGGGTGGCCGTGGTGAGCGCCGTTACACCGCCCGTCGCTCTGGCGGCGTTTGCCGCAAGCTCGATATCCCAGTCGGATCCCGTGGCAACGGGGAACCAGGCCTTCAAGATGGCCTCGACAATCCTGATCATGCCGTTTCTGTTCGTGTACACGCCATTGCTACTCGACGGGACGACGCTCGAGATCACGCTCACGGCCGCGGCCTGCATCTTTGGTGTGGTCGGTTGGGCTATCTTCCTGGAGGGCTTCGGGGAGGGACGTATCATCCGCCCGTTGGCCGGACTTGTGTCAGCATGTCTGCTGTTGCCGACAGGTGCCATCATTTCGCTGATTTTCGGTCTCGACAGCCCGCTCTTGTACGAGCTCTATGCCGTCGGCGCAGTGTTGATGGTGATCCTGCTGTTCCTGCTCTGGCGCAACCGAGACACAAAAACCGAAGCCTGAGTTTGCGGGCGACGCCGGGCGGCCATGCAGCGCAGGACGTTCTGCGACCTGTCAGGATGGATAAAAATTGAAGTGAGAATCAACTGCGTAGGGTGCCGGATATAAGGGCCCGATGCTTTATTCAGGGGAACGATGACATGGCAAAAATGACCGGCGCGCAGGTGATGGCCGATATGCTCAAGGGCTACGGCGTTACCCATATCTTCCACGTCCCGGCGGTCCTGCGGACCACCATGGTGGAACTTGAAAAACGTACTGATATCAAGCGCCTGCACGTTCACTCCGAGGCGACGGCCGCCTACATGGCCGACGGCTATGCCCGCGCGACCGGCAAGCCCGGCGTCTGCATGGCCCAGGTGATCGGCGCGCTCAATCTTGCTGCCGGGTTGCGCGACGCGTGGCTCGCCAAGGCGCCGGTGATCGCCATGACCGGCGGCCGCGATCCGAACACCAAGTTCCGAGGCGTCTACCAGGAAGTGGACGACGTTCCGGCTTTCGAGCCCGTGACCAAGTTCAACGCCACCGTTGACGAGGTTCACCGGTTCCCGGACATGGTCCGCCAGGCGTTCCGCGAGGCAACGACCGGGACACCCGGGCCGGTTCATCTGCAGTTCCGCGGCAACGAGGGGCAGATCGACGCCGAGGAGGCCGACATGGAGGCCCTGGTCGAGGAGGCGTTCGCGCAGACCCCGGCCTATCGCCCCGAGCCGTCGGAAGACTCGCTGCGCGCCGCCATGGCCGCGATCGAGGCGGCAGAACGTCCTGTGATCGTCGCCGGCGGTGGTGTGCGCGCGTCGGGCGCGCAGGCCGACGTGGTGGCGCTGGCCGAGCGCCTGAACATCCCCGTCGCGACATCGCTGAACGGCAAGGACACGATCCCTGCCAACCACCCGCTGTCTGTCGGCGTGGTCGGCACCTACTCGCGTGAGAGCGCGAACATCATCGTCAACGAGGCCGACCTGGTGATCTATATCGGATCCTCGACAGGTGGCATGGTCACCCATTTCTGGGCGGTGCCCGAGATCGGCACCAAGGTCGTGCACATCGACATCGAACCCGTCGAGATCGGTCGCAACTACCCGGTGGTTGCCGGCGTACAGGGCGACGCGAAGGTGGCGCTGACCCGGATGCTCGCCATGACCAACGCCGAATCGGCCGGGCGGCGCACCGCATGGGCGGCGCGCGCGGGCGAAGCGGATCAGCAGTGGCGGGACAAGTACAACGAGCTGCTCACTTCCGACGCCGAACCGATGCGGCCCGAACGCATCTGCAACGAATTGTCCCAGCATCTTCCAAGCGACGCCATCGTCGTCGCCGACACCGGCCACACGGGCATGTGGATGGGGGGCATGTTCGATCTGACATCCCCGGAGCAGAGCTACATGCGCTCGGCGGGGCATCTGGGCTGGGCCTTCTCCGCGGCGTTGGGCGCCAAGTGCGGCGTTCCCGACCGCCCGGTCTTCTGTTTCACCGGCGACGCCGGCTTCTGGTACCACATCGGCGATGTGGAAACGGCGGCGCGCTGGGGGATCAACACCGTCACACTGGTGAACAACAACGCCTCGGGCAACCAGTCCAAGCGCGGCTTCGACCGCGTCTATGGCGGCGAGCAGACCGAGGAAGCGCTGCGGTTGTGGCAGTTCACCGACGTGAACTTTGCCCGGATCGCCGAGGAAATGGGCGCCGTGGGCATTCGCGTCGAGAAGCCGGGCGAGGTCGCCGGCGCGATCCAGCAGGCCTTCGAGGCGGCGAAGACCCGCCCCGTCATCCTCGACGTCACCAGCGATCTGAACGCGCTGGCGCCGCTCGCGGTGACCTGAGCGGGGGCCCGGTGACGATCCGGCTCTACGACCTGGTGGGCCGCGACGACCGGCGGTTCAGCTCGAACTGCTGCAAGACCCGCTATGCACTCGCCCACAAGGGGCTGGCCTGCGAGACGGTCCCGACCCGGTTTGTCGATATCTCCTCGATAGCCGACGGCTCGTTCTCGACAATCCCGGTGATTGAGGATGGCGACACGCGTCTCGGCGACAGCTGGGAAATCGCCAACTATCTCGAGGCGACCTATCCGGAAGCTCCCTCGCTGTTCGGGGGGGCGGCCGGGGTCGAGTATGCGCGTTTCGTCGGTCACTGGAATGTGACGCGCATCCAGCCTTTGGTCATGACGATGGTCGTGCACGACATCTACGAGTGCCTCGATCCGGACGACCAGCCATATTTCTGGGAGAGTCGGGCAAAGCGTCTGGGACGGCCGATCGATCAGGTGCAGGCGGGGCGAGAGGAGCGGCTCCCGGAGGTGCACGCGCGGCTCGAACCGCTGCGCAGGGTGGTTGCCGATCAGCCCTTTCTGGGTGGAGAGTCGCCGCTCTATGCCGATTATCTCGCCATGGCGCCCTTCATCTGGACGCGGAAAGTAAGTCCGTTCGTACTTCTGGATGGCGCGGACCCGGTCCATGCCTGGGTGCATCGTTGCCTGGACCTTTACGGCGGACTGTTGCGCCAGGACACGGACTTCAACTGGTAGGCCGGCGCGGGGGCGAACGGACATGACCGACACTTCCTTCAAGCTCGCGACCGTACAAACGCAAGGCCTGCCTTTCGTGCTGCTGGTCGTCGGAGACCAGGGCTGGGCGCTGGACGGACTCTACAGGGCCTGGCGCCAGGGCCGGCGGGGCGGCGCGATCGTCGGCGCCAACAGTATCCGGCAGCTGCTCGACGACTGGGAGCCGAACTTCGAGGCGCTATGCGCCATGGCGGAGTTCGTGGCCGGTGGTAACGCGCCGCCGGAACTGGTCATCGACGAGGGTTCGATCCGGTTTCTGCCACCGATCCTCGATCCCGGAAAAATGATGTACGCGGCGGCCAACTACGGCGGCCACATCCGCGAGATGGTCGCGGCGGGGACCGCGAAGACCGATGAAGAGCGTGAGAACATGCTCGACCGGGACAAGGGCCGCGTGCGGCCCTATTCCTTCCTCAAGGCGGCGAGTGCGCTGTCGGGTGCCTATGACGACATCGTCATCCCACCCGATACGACCAAGGTGGACTGGGAGGTCGAACTCGCGCTGGCGATCGGTCGCCCCGGAAAACGCATCACCGAGGAAAACGCGATGGATCACGTCGCGGGCTACATGACCACCAACGACGTTTCCGCCCGGGACTGGAACATGCGCGAGGACTGGCCGACGCTCCGGACGGACTGGTTCGGTGGCAAGAGCCACGACACCTTCGCGCCGATGGGGCCTTATTTCGTGCCGCGCGCCTTCGTGCCCGATTACCGGAATCTGCGCCTGACCCTGAAGGTCAGCGGCGAGACCAAGCAGGACGGCCGCGCGGGTGACATGGTGTTCTCCGTCGAGGAGCAAGTCGCCCATTGCTCGACCCTGATCACCCTGGCGCCCGGTGACATCATTTCAACCGGCACGCCGGAAGGCGTCGGGCATGGTGCGGGAACCTATCTCAAGCCCGGCGATGTGGTCGAAACCGAGGTTGAAGGCCTCGGCGCCCAGCGCAACAATGTCGTCGCGGAAGCCGTCGACGCGTAGGTCGACCAGAAACAGGAGGCCGCCATGGCCAATGCCGAAATCGTCGAACTGTATCCGAGCGTGCAAGACCAGGTGTCGCCCGAGGAATGGGCGGTGCGCGTCGATCTCGCCGCCTGCTACCGGTTGGCCGACCTCTACGAGATGACCGACATGACGCGCACGCACATCTCTGCGCGGGTGCCGGGCGAGGAGACCTTCCTGCTCAACCCCTACGGGCTCATGTTCAACGAGGTCACCGCATCGAGCCTGATCAAGGTCGATGCCGACGGCAACGAGATCGCGAACAACGGCCCCTACAAGGTCAACGCGGCCGGTTTCACGATCCACAGCGCGGTGCATAGCGCGCGCCCCGAGATCGCCTGCGTCATGCACACCCATTCCGATGCGGGCATGGCGCTCTCGGCCATGAAGTGCGGGCTCCTGTTCATCACCCAGCACTCGATGCGCTTCTACAACCGGATTTCCTACCATGACTATGAGGGCCCGGCGCTAGACCTCGACGAGCGCGAGCGCCTGATTGCGGACCTGGGAGGCAACCTGGCGATGGTCCTGCGGAACCACGGGTTTCTCGCGGCCGGCCACTCCATGTCCGAGGCCTTCTCGGTGATGTTCTATCTGGAGAAATGCGCGAAGAGCCAGATTCAGGCGCTGGCGGCCGGCGGCCCCGACGCGCTCGTCTATCCGTCGGACGAGGTCTGCGAGAAGTCGGCTCAGCTCTTCGAGAACGCGCTGCCGGTGGCGACCCGCGACTGGGCAGGGCATCTTCGCCGCCTCGACGCGCTCGACCCGAGCTACAAGAGCTGATCGCATCCCGTCGAAAAGGTATCGACGTCACGACTCCGATCGCCTAAAACCCGAGAGTTTTCGATACATATAGATACCCGAATGCCTCGTAATCTCGGTGCAACACTGCTGCGACTGTTCATCCTGTCCTTGACCATCGGGCTCGTCCTATCGGTGTTCGATATCCGGCCGGAATCGCTGCCCGGTGCCGTGGGCGGGATAGTCGAGGGGGTCTTCAACGTTATCGCGGGTGTGGTCGAATGGGCCGAGCCCTTCGTCCTGATCGGGGCCGTGGTGGTCATCCCGATCTGGCTGAATCTGACGGCGATCCGCATTGTGCGCCAGTGATAACGACCAACAGAGGAAGGCACAATGACAAACGAAGACATTCAGAACGTGATCCAGCAGATTTTCGCGGTGCTGGCGACCTACGGGCTGAATGTGATTGGCGCGCTGGCCATAATCGTCATCGGCCTCGTCGCCGCTGGCTGGGCCCGCCGCGCGCTGGAGCGGGCTCTTAGCCGCAGCGCCCGTATCGATGCGACCGTCGTCCGTTTCTTCGGCAGCCTGCTGCGCTACGCGATCATCGCCTTTGTGGTTGTCGCCGCGCTGCAGCGGTTCGGGGTCGAGGCGACGAGCCTTGTAGCAGTCTTCGGTGCCGCTGGCCTGGCGATCGGCTTAGCCCTGCAGGGCACTCTCAGCAACGTTGCGGCTGGGATTATGCTGCTCATGTTCCGCCCCTTCAAAATAGGTGACTTCATCGATGCCGGCGGGCAGTCGGGCACCGTCAAGGAGGTGGGGCTGTTTACTACGGAGATGGCGAGCCCGGACAACGTCAAAATCATCGTCCCCAACGGTGCGATCTGGGGCCAGGCGATCAAGAACTTTTCGGGCAACCCGACCCGGCGTGTCGATTTCCTGCTGGGCATCGACTATGGCGACGACATCAACGTGGCGATGGCTAGCATCAACCGGGTCATCGGAGGAGAGTCCCGCAAACTGGATGACCCGGCGCCGCTGGTGGTCGTGGGTGAGCTCGGTGACAGCTCGGTCAACCTATTCGTCCGCATCTGGGTGAATGCGCCGGACTACTCGGATGTGAAGTTTGACCTGACCAAGGCGTTCAAGGAGCAGCTTGAGGCCGACGGCATCTCGATTCCGTTCCCGCAGCAGGTCGTTCATCATATGAACGCAGCCGAATAGCGAACCCAAATGCGCGCGGCCGTTCTTGCAAATGCGGGGCTCGAGAACCTCTCGGTCGTCGAGCTGCCGGATCCCGAACCCAGCCCGGGCGAGGTGCTCGTCCGGGTCCGGGCCGCGACGCTCAACTATCGCGATCTGCTGACGGTCGAGGGCGGCTACGGCTCGCGCCAGCGCATCGAAAACCTCATCCCCGTGTCGGACGGTGCGGGAGAGGTAGTCGCAGTCGGTGACGGCGTGACGCGGTTTGCCGCGGGTGACCGGGTTGTGGCGAACTTCTTCCAGGAGTGGCTGTCGGGCGAACCCGACGAGGTGAAGCTGCATTCCGGCTTGGGCGGGATGATCGACGGTATGGCCTGTGAGATGCGGGTCCTGCCCGAATATGGCCTCTGCCACACGCCGAGCCACCTGACCGATGCTGAGGCCGCAGCTCTGCCCTGTGCGGGCCTGACGGCCTGGAGCGCGGTGTTCGACCAGGGAGGTGTACAGCCGGGCGACCTCATGCTGACCCAGGGTTCCGGCGGGGTCTCCGTGTTCGCGCTCCAGTTCGCGAAGCTGGCCGGGGCCGAGGTGATTGCCACCTCTTCGTCAGACGCAAAGCTCGAGCGGTTGCGGTCGTTCGGCGCCGATCACCTGATCAACTATGCCGAGACACCCGAATGGGCGCGGCCGGCCCGGGAGATCTCGGGTGGGCGGGGCCTCGACCTGGTGGTTGAGGTGGGTGGCGCGGGCACGCTGGAGCAGTCGGTCAAGGCCGTCCGCCTCGGCGGCGCGGTGATGCTGATCGGCGTCCTGTCGGGCGCGAATCACGATTTCCGACTCCCCCTCGTGGTGACCCGAAAAATCCGGCTCGAGGGCGTGACCTGTGGCTCGTACGAGCAGTTCGAGGCGATGCTCCGAGCGATCGACACGAATGGTCTCAGGCCGGCCCTCGACGACACCCGCTTCGGCCTCGACGAGCTGCCCGCCGCGCTTGCGCATCTGCGCAACGGCCGGCATTTCGGCAAGGTCGTCGTCGAAATCTAACCGTCCATCGCGGGCAAGCGAACAATTGCAGGGAAAGCGGTTGCCATCGCACCTGTTTTCGCGAATGCTTGAACCCGTGAAACAGCCGATTCCCGCACCAGCCGTCGTTTACGGCGCGGAAAAGACATCCTTGAGGGGACCCATGAAGAAATACCTGCTCGCCGCCGGCGCCCTGCTGTCGATGACGACGCCCGCGCTGGCCCATCACCCGCTCGCCGGTGCGCCGATGGAAACTTTCCTTCATGGCGTCCTGTCCGGAATCGGGCATCCAATTCTTGGTTTCGATCACCTGTTCTTCATCGTGCTGGTCGGCATCGCCGCGCTCTACACCGGCCACCGCCGGATCGCGCCGGGCGCCTATATCGCGGCCATGCTCGCCGGCACGCTCGGGATAAGCCTCGGCCTGGCGCTGCCGGCCGCCGAAATCGTCATAGGTCTCTCGTTGCTGGTCCTTGGCGCCGTCGTGCTCTCCGGCCGTGCGCTTGGCTTCGGGCCGGCGCTCGTCCTGTTCGCGCTCTTCGGCCTGTTCCACGGTGCAGCCTTCGGCGGCTCCATCGCGGCCCAGGAGGCCGGCGTTGGTGGCGGGGTCCTGTTCGGTTACCTGATCGGGCTCGGCGTCACCCAGTATTTGATTGCACTGGTAGCCGGATGGATCGTCGGGACGGGCCTGAAGGCCGTCGATGCGTCCGCCGTCGAGGCGCGCCTCGCGGGTGCGATCGTGGCCGGCGTCGGCGTGTTCCTGTCGCTCGAGAACGCCGAGGGGCTGGTTTTCGTGGCCATGGGGTGGGCTGCGTAGCCGGCACCACGCACTTGAATTTGAAGAGGGCGCGGGCACAAGCCGGCGCCCTTTTCTGTTAGAACGGACGGCAACGAAACCAACTCGACGGTGATCCGCGATGAGCCTCTACGAAGATTCAGACTTTCCAGTCCGCGCGGACCTGGAAGCCGCCCACCGGGACCAGTTCGACCGGTTCGGCCAGCCCGGCACCTGGGGCTCGGGCGCCCAGCGCATCGCGGTGATCGCCGCGGCGCGCCAGGCCTGCATCGACGCGGGCATTCTTGAGGCGCCGGAGGATGGCGACGCCACGAGCGATGTGGAGTTACCCAAGGTCGTCCAGGACATCATCGCCACCGTCGCCGTATCCCCCAAGGATGTGGATCTCGACTTCTACAACGCGGCCATCGGCAGCGATCTGAGCGACGCGGAGTACACAGAGATCGTTGGGCTCGTCTCCTTCATCTGCAATCTCGACGTGTTTGCCCGCGGCATCGGCATCGCGCCCCGGCCCTTGCCGAAATCGCAGCCGGGCGAGCCCTCGCGCGAGCGCCCGGAGGAGGCCGTCCAGGAACAGGCCTTCGTGCCGACGATCCCGAACCCGCCCGAGGGCGGCGAGCGGGCGAAAGCCATGTACGGGCCGTTCAAGCCTTACATCATGCGGGCCATGAGCCTGGTGCCCGACGAGTTCGACGCACATATCGCCCTTGAGCGCGCGCAGTATCTGCCGCTCGAGAAGATCATGGAGTTCGACTTCGACCATCATGACGGGCTGACCCGGCCCCAGGCGGAGGTCATCGCCGGGCGAGTGTCCGCGCTCAACGACTGCTTCTACTGAACCACCGGGCATGCCCGGTTCCTCCGTGAGAGTGGACAAGCGCGAAACCTGAACGTGAACCCCGAGGCGCTGGTACGCCCCGAGCAGGACATCGGCGTACCCCATGGCGACCTGCTGCTGGCCTTTGCCGAGGCGATCATCGGCACCGACCGGGCGGCGCTGGACACGGCCCGCGCGGCGCTGGCCGAAGCGCTGGGCCCCGAAGCGATTGCGGGCGCGTCGGCGATCGCCGGCAACTTCACCAAGAACGACCGTGTCGCGAATGCGCTCGGCATTCCCGTCGATCCGCCGGTGCTGAAGGGCACCGAGGACCTGCGAGAACAGCTTGGCCTCAACGACTACGCGTCGGCTTGGAACACCTTCCGGCACATATGATTGGGGAAGCGGGCGGGTCGCAGATCCGGCCGTCCATTTGATCCGCCTCAAGACATGCGGGCGGGCTGAGTCGCAGTATGCCTCCATGATTGTCGAGACATTCAGAACCTTGCGATGCAGCGCATTGATGGTCAAGGGCAGCAAGCTGCCCTACACGTGAAAGGTCTAATGACCGCGCGCGCCGCGGTCGTGTCGAACGGAACCCGTTATGCGCGGACTTGCTCCGTGCATCTCCGGTTCGGCAGCATAGGATGCCTGGGTCGAGCCCGGGCATGACGATCCTCGATTACCGCGCGCCCGAGACGTTGACCTTGGTGCCGGCGATATAGGACGCGTCGTCGGACAGCAGGAACAAGATCGCGTTGGCGACTTCCGGCGCCTGGCCGACCCGCTGCATGGGCAGGTTCGGCCCGACCGCTTCGACCCGGCCCTCGGGCTGGATCTCGGTGTCGATAACGCCCGGGCTCACAGCGTTGACGCGTATACCCTCGGCCGCGACCTCCTGGGCCATGCCCCAGTTCAGGGAATCGATCGCGCCCTTGGACGCCGCGTAGGGAACGTTCACGCCCGCGCCGCCCAGATGGGAGGCCGCCGACGACAGGTGTACGATCGCGCCGCCCTTGCCGCCATGCTTTGTGGACATGCGCTTAATCGCCTCGCGCGAGCAGACGAGCGTCGCGGTGATGTTGAGGGTCCACAGCTCCTCCAGCGCGCTCCAGTTGTCGAGCTCGTCCACCCGTGCATACGGGCCGACGATACCGGCGCTGTTCACCAGATGCGTAACCGTGCCGAGCTCCTTGTCCACTGTCTCGAACATACGAACGATGTCGGCCTCCTTGGTCACGTCCGCCTGGGCCGCGATGGCCTTGGCGCCCGCCTTCTCGCAGGCCGCGACGACCTCGTTCGCACGTGCCTTGTTGCCCACATAGTTGACGCAGATCGCCTCGTAGCCGGCTTCGGCTGCGCCAATACAGGTGGCGGCACCCAGGCCTCGGCTGCCGCCGGTCACAATCAGCACTCTCGACATGTTCTGTCCCCCGAAATGATCTTGTCTGATGTTGTGTCATCCTTAGCGAACCGGGCGACCCGGTACAATCTCGCCTTCACGACTCCGCTGCGGCACAATCTGGCGAACAATGGCTAAATCCGGATGGAGATGATGGCGGATGACGATCTGAAGAGTTTCGACGTGGCGTTCGAATGCGACGCGACGGGCGTCGGCAAGATGCGCTGTGAGATGGACGTAAGGCTGACGGTGCCCGAGGTCATCGAGTGGGAGATGGCGTCAGACGAGCACGGCTTCCACGGCGGCGACGGCTCGGCGCCGCTGCCCATCGCCTACTTCATTGCCGGGCTGACCTCCTGCCTGATGACCCAGATGCGGGCCTTCTCCAGGCGGATGCGGGTCGACATCGAGAACCCGAGGATTTCCTGCTGCTGCGAGTGGGTGGCGACCCAGCGCGGCCGCGAGCCCTACGAGAGCGCACCCAAATCCATCGCCATGGATATCTCCTTCGACACCGACGCGCCGCTGGAGGACCAGCTGCGCCTGATCGAGGCGGCCAAGAAGGGCTGCTTCATCGAGGCGATGCTCACCCCCCAGAACGAGATCGTCCACCGGCTCAAGACTGCCGACGGCTGGGTGGACTGCTAGAAAACTCTCACACCTTGTCATGCCCGCGTAGGCATGCTCCGAAACGCCTGACTTCGTCAGACTCCTCAGCATGAGTGTTTGCGACGCCTCACGCTGAGGAGATCGCGCAAGCGATCGTCTCGAAGGGTGAGGTGGCGGACACGGGTGCTTGTCCGCCACGCGCGAACCCGCGATAACTGACCGCGTATACGCCTGCCAGGGAACCTCCGGACCATGCTGAAATTCTCCTCCTGCATCATGATGATGTTCACCGAGCTGCCGCTGCCCGAGCGTATCACGGCGGCGGCCGACGTTGGCTTCGCAGGCGTCGAAATCCAGCGCCCCTATGGCGAGGACCTCGACGAGCTCGCCCGGCGGCTCGAAGCGGCGGGCGTCGAGTGCACGCTCCTCAACACGCCCTATGGCGACACGGAGGCGACCAAGTTCGGCCGCGCCGCGATCCCGGGCGAGGAAGCGGCCTTCGCCGACGATCTGAAGCTCGCCATGGACAGCGCCGAGGCGCTGGGCTGCACGCGCGTCCATGTCATGTCGGGCACGGTCCCGGAGGGCGGCGACCCGGCGACGCACCGCCAGACGCTGTTGTCGAACCTGCGGGCCGGTGCGGTTGCAGCATCGGCGCGGGGCATGACGCTCCACATCGAGCCGCTCAACCTGACGGACAATCCGGGCTACTTCCTGGTTGGCCAGGCGATGGCGCACTCGATCGTGGAAGAGGCCGGGATGGACAATGTGGGCGTCCAGTTCGACCTGTATCACGCGCAGATGTCGGAGGGGTTTATCGCCAACAAGATCGGGCGGTTTCTCGCGAAATCCGCCTATGTACAGTTCGCGGGCGTCCCCGGCCGCCACGAGCCCGACAACGGCGAGATGAACTACGAATTCCTGTTCGGAATGCTGGAAGACGCCGGCTACGACGGCTGGGTGGGCGCGGAATATCGCCCCCGCGGCGAGACGCTCGCCGGCCTCGGTTGGGCGAAGAAATACGGGATCGGGTGAGCCAGCCTACGTATCCGGCGTCCAGAGGATGTCCGTGGTAATCGAGCGTTCGTCGCGCATCTCCCAGCGGCCGGCGTCCACCCGCGTGATGAAGTCCCCCAGCATCTGATTGAACAGCGCCGGCTCCTCCAGGTTGATGAGGTGGCCCGAGCGGGGCAGCAGGACCAGTGCCGACGAATGGATGTTCCGCTTCATGAAAAGGCCGACATCGAGGCACGGATCGTCCTCGTCGCCGTTCATGATCAGCGTCGGCACCTTCAGCGCCTGCATGTCCTCGGCGAAGTCGTAGAGGGACGGCCGCCCGCCCTGCACTGCGCGCATGGTGTTCGCCGAGCCCTTCGTCGAGTGGTCGGCGAGTTCCTTGGCGAAGGCCTCCCAGCCACGCGGGTCCTTGTTGGCATACTGCACGCGCGTCGGGCCGATGGCATAGATCTTCGAGAACTCGGCCATGGTGTCCGCCTCGATCCGAGACGCCACCTCCTTCGTTTCGTTCGCGAACTGGGTGTGCACTTCGGGATGGGCGCCGTAGCCTGCGCCCGCGACCGTCAGCGACAGGGCGCGGTCAGGATAGCGGAAGCCGAAGTGGAGCGCCGCGAACCCGCCCATGGACAGGCCGACGATATGGGCACGGTCGATCTTGAGCGCGTCGAGCACGGCCAGTATGTCGTCGACGGCGCGGAACTGGCCGTACATCCCGACGTCTTCAGGCACGTCGGAGGGCGGATAGCCCCGGGCGTTGAAGGCGATCGCCCGGTAGTTCCGTGCAAAGTAGCGGAGCTGCGGCTCCCAGCTCCGGATGTCGCCTCCAAATTCATGGGAAAAAACGACCGGCGTGCCGCTGCCATGCTCCTCGACCCAGAGGTTTACGCCGTCGTCGGTGGTGATATGCGTCATCGATCCGTCCTCCCTCGGGGCCTCAGCCCTTCTTCTCCATCGCCTTCAGAAGCGCGTTCACCGCGTCGTCATGCTCGCCCGTGTGGTGGGCCAGCGCCTGGAAGGCGGCGGCCATCTCCAGCACCGTCTCGAGGCGCGAATGCACACCCTCGCGCAGCAGCTTCTTCGACATGCGGAGCGAATGGCCCGGGTTGGCGGCAATCTTGCCGGCGAGGATGTGCGCTTCGTCCATCAGGCTTTCATGGGGCACCACTTGCGAAACCAGGCCGCAGGCGAGCGCCTCGTCCGCGCCGATCATGTCGCCGGTGAAGGTCATCTCGGCGGCCTTCGACATGCCCACCAGCTTCGGCAGCAGGAACGCGCCGCCGTCACCGGAGATGATGCCCAGCTTGGCAAAGCTCTCGGCGAAGCGCGCCTTTTCCGACGCGATGCGGATGTCGCACATGCAGGCGAGGTCGCAGCCCGCGCCCACGGCCGCCCCGTTCACCGCGGCGATGGTCGGCACCTCGATGTTGTAGAGGGTGAGCGGGATATTGTGGATGTCGCGCTTGTAGTTGTTGCGAATCTCGTAGGGACCGCCAGCGGACAGGCCCTTGCGGTCGCGCATGTCCTTGACGTTGCCGCCGGCCGAAAAAGCGCTGCCCGCGCCAGTCAGGATCACGCATTTCACGCTGTCGTCGCGGGAGATCCGGTGGGTCGCGTCCAGGAACGCCTCATACTGGCTGTCGCCCGACAGCGGGTTGCGGGCATCCGGCTGGTTCATCGTCAAGGTGACGACGCCGCCGTCCTGTTTGTAGATCAGAAAATCGCTCAACTTCCACTCCTTCGATAGCCTCACCCTTCGACAGGCTCAGGGTGAGGTTATTTCTAACCTCTCATGCTGAGCCTGTCGAAGCATGAGGGCCAGGAGCGTTGAGGGGGGGGATCAGTCGTAGGCGGCGGTCGGATCGTCGACGAGGCTCTTCGCGCCGTCGGGCACCAGCAGGGCCTCGACGCGCAGTCCCAGGTCGAGGACGCGAATGGCCTCGATATTCTCGTCGAGCTCAAGATCCGACGGCGGCTCGCGAACGATCCGGTCGAGCGCCGAGCGCCGATACAGATAGACCGGGATGTGGCCGAAGACACCTTCCGAACCGAGCCGGCTGGCGTCGCGCGAAAACTGCTCGATCGTCCCGACCCTGGCTTCCGGCATGACGTAAACCTTGCGGTTTTCGTTCCATTCGACCCGCACCTTCGGCGCATCTTCCCGGGCGTCGTCGGAGAGCGGGCCGACGAGGGTCGCCATCGCGACCTCGTTCGACGCCAGCGGATACATCAGCGCGCGAAGGTAACGCGGATCGATGTCCGCAAAGTGCTCAGGCATGTGGATGATTAGGTCGTGGTTGCAGTGCCGGTCGAAGCGCGTGACCGTGTGGGCCACACGCGCGATCCCGGAGGGCATCTTGTAGTTGTGAGTGGGCGGAATCTCGCTCAGATCCGTCCGAACGGTGTAGGCGCCGGCCTCGCGGGCGGCGGCCTCCGAGGCATCGTCATGACAATCGACGATCGCGCAGCCGATATCGGCGGCCTCCGCGCGACGCACGGCCGTGGCGATGTTCGAGTGGTCCGAGGTGACGCTGCCGCGCGCATTGGCCT
>JAYPRP010000013.1:0-15026 GCA_038132575.1 Rhodospirillaceae bacterium | reverse complement strand
CATTGGCCTCGCGCGCGGCAGTATCGATCCTCGACGAAACCACAACCAGTGGGTTCCGTTCCATACGGCGACGTTCTTCCGACACCTATTTGTGGGTCGGATAGCCCGCGAGCGACGGATGGTGGAAGTCGCCGACGCGATAGTCGCCGACCGCCTCTTCCATGTGCTCCATCTTCGTAAAGATGATGGGGCCGTCCGGTCCGACAAGCACGTTCTCCTCAAGACGGCAGGTCTGCGGGAGGCCCGGGTGACCGGCAAACGTCTCGATCGCGAAGTACATGTTCTCCTTGATCTCGGCCGGATACTTCAGCGAGTAGGCGCGGCTCATCCACATACCCTCGTAGAGGGTGATGCCGATGGAGTGCGCGAACTGCTGGAGCGTCACGGTCCCGAACTTGTCGTCGTCATATTCGGGGAACTTGGATACAACGTCGGCCGTCGTGTTGCCCGGCTTCAGATATTCCATGCCCGCATACAGGGAGTCGTAGGTCTCCCGATACAGGTCGATCTCCTGCTGGGTCATCTTGGCCGCGCACTTGAACGTGCGGACGAAGTCGACATAGTAGCCGCCCGGTCCGACCGCGTTGATGTCGACAATCATCAGGTCGCCCTGCTGGACGATCTTGTCCGTCGCCCAACGACGGTACGGGCTGGTGTTGCCACCCGATGCGACGATGATGTCGTAGATGATCTCGCAGCCACGATCGAGCATGAACTTGTGGACTTCCGCCTCGATCTGACGCTCGGTCACGCCCGGACGTAGCCACTCGTGCTTGATGTGCCACATGGCGGCATCGCCGATGGCGGCGGACATCTTGATTTGCTCGATCTCGTCGACCGTCTTCACGACGCGTGCGCGCGACATGGCCGGCCAGCCGTTGACGATGCGCAGGCCCGCCTTCTCGAAGGCGTGCAGGATCGGGAAGTCGAGGTTGTCGACGCCGATTTTCTCCTTCTCGACGCCATGCTCCTTGAGCACCTCCATCACCGAGGCGACCATCTTGTCGGCCATCTCGCTGACCGCGCCCTCGGCCCACTGCCAGGTCATGGCCGGACGGATCCGATCCTTCATCCAGGGCAGGTCGAGCATGGCGTTGCGCATATCCGAACCGGCCGTTTCGAAGAGATACGGCTCGCCGTTGCGCGGGATCACCGCGTAGCGGATGTTGATGTTGTACTTCCAGTTGCCCTGGTACGAACCCGTCAGGTAGCGGATGTTTGCGCCGGCGAACACCACGAGGGCGCCCAGATCATCGGCTTCCATCTCTGCGCGCGCGCGGGACAGACGCTCGTGGCGCATACGCTCATGATCGACGCGATACTGCCAGTCGGCACCGGTGCCGCTGTACAGGCGGCGTGGATTGTTGTGATGGGGCTCCTGGATGAAACTCGTATCCAGTTCGTAGCCGCGATAGTCCTTGTTGAACGACATTTGTTTGGTCTCTCCTCGTCAGGTTTTTCTGGCAATGCTTGTGGGGCATGAAGAGCGGCGGCGTGCCGCCCGTGTCTTCAGGGGTCGGGTTGCGCCGCGCGCGGGGCACTGGCGGGATCGTCTGTGAGGCAACGCCGAAGCATGCTCTCGATGCGGTCCCAGTCTTCACCAGCGTTCGCGAACTGAATGTGCTGGATGCGGTCGCCATAGACGGGATGCCCACCGCGACCCGTGATCGCTTGTGCGATCGGCGTCGGTAGGGCGTCGGCATTCATGTGTCGGGCCATCCAGTAGCCGGCCGGTCGATAGGCCGCGATCCCTTCGGAGATGCGGATCTTGAAGCAGACATCAGGCTGGGAATCGATCCAGAATACCCCGTCCGCAGTCAGATCGTTCGGCCACATCTGTCCGATCATACAAACAGCCTTCAGGGCAGCGAATGGTCGATAGTCCGAGAACAGGTGCGCGCGGTCCGCCCCGTCCGGTGCCGGCATGGCTGGGGTAGCACCGACATAGATGTCGCCCGGCGCGTCGGGCGATATCTCGTCGAGCGGCATCAGTTCGATTGCCATGGACCTTCTCGGTTTGGAGCCGCAGAACCTGACGGCATGTGAAAATGTCATGATATAACAAAACTAGTAAATATATAACATATCCTATTCAGGCAACTGGCCTTCGGTGTCGCGCGGGGCACAAGTCTTTGCGTATCGCTACGTAAAATCGTGGGGTTTCGCTAAACTCGGTTTCGGGGGACTGCGAATGCGTTCAATTTCGTTCGAGCCATGTGATCTGCCGCCGGGTACCGATGCGCTGCGGGCCGAGGTTCGCGCGTTCCTTGCCGAAGAGCTGGCAGACTGCCCGGTCCCCGCGCAGGCGCGCTCCTGGGTAGGCTTCGACGCGGCGTTCTCCCGCAAGCTGGGTGCCCGTGGCTGGCTGGGCATGACCTGGCCGGCGCCGTTCGGGCTCGGGCGAAGTGCGCTTGATCGTTACGTTGTCATCGAGGAGCTGCTCGCCGCCGGCGCACCAGTTGCGGCTCACTGGATCGCCGAGCGCCAGTCCGGTCCGCTCCTGCTGCGCTTTGGGACCGATGAACAGCGCGTGATGCTGCTGCCGGGGATCGCGGCGGGCGAGACCTATTTCTGCATCGGCATGAGCGAACCGGATTCCGGGTCCGATCTAGCCTCGATCCGCTCGCGGGCCGAGCCTGCGGAGGTGAATGGCGAGAAGGGCTGGGTCGTCAACGGCCGCAAGGTCTGGACCACCTACGCCCAGCATTCCCACTACATGATCGCGCTCCTGCGCACGGGCGAGGCTGGGGAGAACCGCCATGGCGGGACCACCCAATTCATTGTTGATCTGTCGTCGCCCGGCGTGAACGTCCAGCCGATCCGCAACATGATCGGCGACGAGGAGTTCAACGAGGTCACCTTCGACGATGTGTTCGTGCCGGATGCGATGGTCGTCGGCGAGGTGGGCAACGGCTGGCGCCAGGTGACAGCGGAGCTCGCCTTCGAACGCAGCGGCCCGGACCGGTTCCTGAGTGCGTTTGCGCTCCTCAAGGCGCTGGTCGCGGTCGCGGGTGAGAAGCCAACGGATGCCGCCACGGTGGCGGTCGGGCGACTCCACGCCCATCTCGTGACCCTGCGCACGATGTCCCTGTCGGTCGCGGCACAGCTCGATGCCGGCGCTGAACCGGCGCTCGAGGCTGCCTTCGTCAAGGATCTGGGGGTCACCTTCGAGCAGTCGATTCCCGAGATCGCCCACCAGGTGATCGGTGCGTCGCCCCGGATCAATGGCGACGACGACTTCGAACAGGCGCTAGCCTATGTCCAACAGGCCTGCGTGTCTTTCTCCCTGCGCGGCGGCACGACCGAGATCATGCGCGGCGTCATCGCCCGGGGGCTGGGGCTGCGATGACCGAGGAACGCGCCCTCATCGCCGAGACATGCGACCGGCTGTTCGCCGAACGGCTCGACGAGAATGTGTTCGCAGCTGCCGAGGCTGGCACGTTCCCGCAAGACTTGTGGGACGCGATTACGGAGAACGGCCTCGACCGGATTTTGGTGCGCGAGTCCGACGGCGGTAGCGGGCTCGGCTGGGAAGACGCCCATGTGGTGCTGACCGCCGCAGGACGGCACGCCGTGCCGGCGCCGCTGGCCGAAGCGATCGCGGCGGGCTGGCTGCTCGGCCGTGCCGGTGTGAAAATGCCCGACGGGATACTGTCCCTTGGGACACCCATGGTTGGCGGCGTGATAGAGGTGCCGTGGGGGCGGCACGCGCCTCATGCGGTCGTCCCGGGGGGCGATGGCGTTCGCTGCGCCTCCCTGGAAGCTGCGCAAATCACCCACGACCGGAACATAGGCCGCGACCCGCGGGATAGTGTCGCGGGCCTCGATGTTCCCGAGATACCAGACGATCCCGTTCGGGCCGCTGGGGCGCTGGCGCGGTCCTGCCAGATGGCGGGCGCCGCGGTGGCGGCGCTCGACCTGTGCGTGGATTATGCCAACGCGCGTGTCCAGTTCGGCCGCCCCATTGGCCGGTTCCAGGCGGTTCAGCAGCAGCTGGCGGCCATGGCGTCCGAGGTGGCTGCGGCCGGCGTTGCGGCGCGGGACGCCTGCCGGACGGTCGATGCGGGCGGTGATATCCGCTTGGCGGCAGCGTCGGCGAAGATCCGCGCCGGCGAAGCGGCCGGCAAGGCCGCAAACATCGCTCACCAGGTCCATGGCGCGATCGGGTTCACCGATGAGTATCGGCTGCATCACCTAACACGTCGGCTCTGGGCCTGGCGGTCGGAGTTCGGCGCGGAGGGTTACTGGGCCGGCTGGCTGGGCGCCCGGGTGGTCGCGCGCGGCGCGGACAATCTCTGGCCCGATTTGACGGGGCGTCCCTAACCAGGGTGGTCATGCCCGGGCTCGACCCGGGCATCTTTCGTCCCTGCACCCGGGATGCGCGGATCAAGTCCGCGAATGACGAACTGTTTATCCTTGCGCCGGATCGCTTGGTGACCGCTGCCCCAGCCGATATGCTGGCGCCCAAAGCGATTGGGGGAAACAGATGCAGTTCCTGAGTTTTTCGAACGGCGGAAATGCCAGCTGGGGTGTGGTCTCGGGCGACGGGGTAATCGATCTCGGCGCGCGCGGTCCTCATGCCACCCTTAAGGACTCGATTGCGGCGGGGGATTTCATGGAACTCGCGGCCGCGGGCGGCGCGCCAGATGTGGCGCTGGCGGACGTCACGTATCTGCCGACGATCACGGACCCGACCCACATGTTCTGTGCCGGACGCAACTACAAGGACCATGTCGAGGAAATGGGGCACGCCATGCCCGACAATCTCTCGCTGTTCCTCAAGGCTAACTCGACCCTGGTGCCCCACGGCGGGCAGATGATCCGTCCGAAGGTCTCCGAGTGTCTCGATTTCGAGGGTGAGCTCTGTGCGGTGATCGGCAAGGCGACGCGCCACGTCTCCGAGGCCGACGCGCTGGACCACGTGGCCGGCTACACGATTATGGTGGATGGCTCGGTCCGGGACATCCAGAAACACTCGGTGACGGCGGGCAAGAACTTTCATGCCACCGGCCCGCTCGGCCCGGTCATCACGTCGGCGGACGAGATTCCCGATCCGGCGGCATTGCAGATCAGGACGACGCTCAACGGCGATTTGGTGCAGGATTCCTCGGTCAGTCAGCTGATCTTCGATATCCCCTACATCATCTCCTACGTCTCGCGGATCACGACGCTTGAGCCGGGGGATATTGTGGCCACCGGCTCGCCCGCTGGATCGGGTGCCGGGCGCACGCCGCCCCTATGGATGAAGGGCGGCGATCATCTCGAGGTCGCGATCTCGAATATCGGAACGCTCGCCGTCGATATCGTTGACGAGGCCTAGGAGGACCAACATGAAATTCATCAGCTACCGGGTGGGCGACGGGCCCGCGACCTTCGGCCTGATCCGCGAGGACGGGGTCGTCGACCTGGGCGCGCGGGGGTCGCATGCGACCATGCGCGAGGCCATCGCAGCGGGCGACCTCATGGCCCTCGGCGAGGCGGCGATGTCGGCAGATCCCGATGCGGTCCTGCCCGACGTCACCTTCCTGCCGGTAATCACCGACCCGGATAAGATCCTGTGCGCCGGTCTCAACTACAAGGATCACGTGACCGAGACCGCCAACACCCTGCCGTCGGAGCTCCAGCTCTTCATGCGCTCGACCAACACGCTGGTCGGCCATTGTGGCGAGATGGAGCGGCCGAAGGTCTCGGATCACTATGATTTCGAAGGCGAGCTCACGGCTATCATCGGCAAGGGCGGCCGCCATATCAGCGAGGCCGACGCGCTCGATCACGTCGCCGGCTATACGATCTTCATCGACGGCTCGGTGCGCGATTATCAGAAGCATTCGGTGACCGCGGGTAAGAACTTCCACAAGTCCGGACCGCTAGGTCCGTGGATGGTGAGCGCGGACGAGATCTCTGATCCTGCTTCGATGGAGCTAACGACCCGGCTCAACGGCGAGGTGGTGCAGCATTCGACGACCGACATGCTGTTGTTCGACGTGCCCTATATCATCTCCTACATTTCGCGGTTCACGCCGCTGGAGCCTGGCGACGTGATCGCCACGGGTACGCCGAGCGGCGTCGGCGCGCGCCGCAACCCGCCCCTGTGGATGAAGGCGGGTGACCGGATCGAGGTCGAAATCTCGAAAATCGGTATTCTTTGGGCCGATGTGGCCGACGAGGCATAGAGGAAACGGATCATGACGATTACGCGTGTAGAAAAGCTGGTCTACGGCGTCGAGGACATGGAAACCGGCGCGAATTACTACCGCGACTGGGGCGTGGAGGAGGTCGAGAGCGGCCCGGACTGCACGATTTTTCGGACTCGCACGAACCAGACAATCGAGTTGCGGCCGGCCGACGACCCGTCGCTGCCGCCGTCGCCCGATCCGGCAAAATCGACCCTGCGACGCGCCGTGTGGGGCGTTCGTGACGCGGCGGGCCTGAAGGAACTGGGGGGCGATATTGCCCGCGATCGGGACTTGACCGAGGAGGGCGGCACGCTCTGTTTTGCCGACGAGAGCGGCAACGGGCTGGGGCTCATGCTCGCCGATCCGACCGAGACCGACGTCGAGATCATTCCCCACAACGTCAATACGACCGAGCCGCGGATGAACAGCGTGATCGACCCCGCGGCCCAGGCGAACCCGATCCGTATCGGCCATGTGGTCTACGCAATCGAGCTGGCCGACCGGGAGAGGGCCGTCAGTTTTTACCTCGACCGGCTACGGTTCCGCCTGTCGGACAGCACCAAGACCGGTGGCGACTTCATGCGCTGTGAGGGCGGCCACGACCATCACAACCTGTTCCTGATCAGCCGGGCCGACCACAACGAGTTCGATCACGCCTCCTTCGAGGTCGAGAATTTCGATATGGTCATGATGGGCGGCAAGTTCATGAAGGCGAAGGGCTGGGAGGCGGACACGACGCCCGGCCGGCACATCCTCGGCTCGAACTACTACTGGTATTTTAGGAACCCGGCCGGCGGACGCACCGAGTATTTCGCGGACATGGATCGCATGGACGACAGCTGGGAGCCGCGGATATGGGACGAGAGCCCCGGCTTCGCGCTCTGGACCGTGGACGACGCGACGCTCTAGACAGCCGTCAGGCGTCGAGCACCGCCGCCATCGCTTCCAGATGGGCCGCGCCGAAGGCCCGGCAGCGCGCCGGGGACCAGCCGAAGGTCGCGTCGGGCCGGTCGGCATTGTCCTTGAACGGCATCTCCAGTGTGAGCGCTAGGCAGCCGAATTCCTCGGCAACCCAGTTCGAGCACAGCGTCATGTTGCCCTTGCCCGGCTTCGCGTCGGGATAGCCGTGCCTCGTCTGGAAATCGGGGCTGGCGGCCAGGAGCGCGCCGGAGAAGATTTCCTGCAGCGCCTTCTGACGCTCGCTCAGCGAGGGGATTCCCATCATGCCCGCCAGGAAGTTGTAGGGCAGCGCCTCGTCGCCATGGACGTCGAGGCAGAAATCGACCCCGGTTTCCTGCATCCTTGCGCGCACCAGGAACACCTCGGGGCTGCGGTCCATCGCCGGTTCCGCCCATTCCCGGTTGAGGTTCGCGCCCGCCGCGTTCGTGCGCAGATGCCCGCGCCGCGACCCGTCCGGGTTCATGTTTGGGACGATGTGGAACACCGCGCGGTCGAGCAGTGCCGCCGCCGTTCGGTCCGCGGGGTCGAGCAGCCGCGCGAGAAAGCCCTCCATCCACCACTCCGCCATGCTCTCGCCGGGATGCTGGCGGGCGATCGCCCAGAAGTGCTGCTTGTCCGTTCCCGGTTCCCCGATGGTCAGAAGGTCCATTGCCTGACCGTCGAGGGTCTCGCCCAGCACCTCCAGTATCATCCGATCGTCGTTCTGGACCCGGGCGATCAGGTCGGCGTGACGCTCCATGGAGTAGGGCGCGAAGTAGGCATACCAGACGCTATCGGCCGCCGGGGTGTGTTCGATGGTGAGCACGCCGTCTGCGTAGCTGGTCGGCACCCGGGTCCATGTCTCGCGGTCGGCCGACGAGACGGCCCGGTAGTCCTCCCAGCCCTTCGGGTAAGCCGCCCCACCCGCGTTCATGATCTTCAGCGTGCAGGGCGTGTCCTTCGCGCCCGTCAGCCGGAAGTGGAACCACATATAGAAGTCGGACTGGTTGTCCTTTGCGATCTCGAGGCGGATGTCGCCGGGTTCGCTTGCGTCAAGGCAGACGATGTTGCCGCTGTCGAAGTTGCTGCAGACGTGGAGGGGCATGGGTAAGTCCGTGAAATGGATCAGGGAATGATCCGGGTGTCGCGCAACTTCTGCAACTGCCGGGTGATGGTGGCCGGCGTGTCGCGGAACCCGGTCCAGCCGGCGCTGACGATCTTCGTCAGGCTGGAGACCTGGTCCCGGTCGTTGCCGAGCGCCATGTCGAGATAGGCCCAGTTCACGAGCTGGTCCAGCGCGTAGGGCTGAAGATCATGCGCCGCCACGAGCTCGGCCCAGCGATCCGCCTTGGAGGCCATCGTCTCGGCGATCGGGATCGGCGCGGGATCGCCCGTCTCCATCTCGAAGAAGTCGGCGATGCGCGGCCAGGCCTCGTGCCAGCGGAACAGGTCACCGTTGGTGATGTTGAAGGCATTGTCGGCCGCCGCCGGGATCGTCGCTGTCCAGACCATGGCCTCGGCTAGCAGATCCGCGTCGATCAGCTGGTAGAGCCGGTCGAAGAAGCCCGCGTTGCCGGGCCAGCGGAGTGGCTTGCCCTCGGCCTTCGACAGTGCGGCGTAACACGCAATGCCGGTCAGCAAATTCATGGCGCTGCCGGTCGAGAAGCCCCAGACCCCATGGGGGCGGAGTGCCGACCAGCTCCAGCCAGCACCCGCGCGGCGCGCCTCCAGCCAGTCCTGCTGGGCGTGATAGAAATGCTCGACCGCGGGCCGGGGGTCGCCTTCCCGCGCGGGCGTCTTGTAGGCGCCGAGAAAGGTCCCGTACCACTTGGCGCCATGCATCAGCTGCACATGTTCGAGGCCCGTCGCGGCGGGCTCCACCGCGTCCATAAGGTTCGCGAGCATGGCGACGTTCACCGGGATCTCGGCGGCCACCGTCTCCCGCTGGCTGTAGGCCGTGTAGAAAATGTGGGTGACGTCGCTGTGGTCCGCGAGCTTCGCACGGCAATCGGCCGGGACGTCGAGATCGGCCGGGATGAACACGGCCCTAGTCTCGAAGTCCGGCGACCGGCGCGAGATCGCGGCGATCTCCCAGCCGGGCAGGCCCTCCAGGTGATTAAGTAGGGCGCGGCCGGTAACCCCCAGCGCGCCCGCGATCAGTGCTTTCGGCATATCTCTCCCTCGCTGGCCCACCTTACGCGGCGGGCCGGCGCGCGATAATATCAGGCCCGATCACAAGACCGAAGCATAGGGAGCAAGGGCGCCATGGCCGCCACCGACAATCGCAGGCTGAAATACTGGGGCTGGGGCTTCGAGGATACCGGCCTCGACGGGGACCAGACGAAGGCGCTTCTGGCGACGTTTTCGAACGATTTCGGCATCCAGCCGTCGCGAGACGGCGCATTTCCGTCGCTCGACGCGATCGACCTGCCGAAATCCCGCATTGACGTGCCGTCGAACCTGGCGGACGTCTGCACCGACGACCGGTTCGAGCGGGTCTATCACGCCTTCGGCCAGTCCCAGCCGGACTCGATCCGCACCTATGACGGGGATTTCGCCCACGCGCCCGACATCGTCGCGTTTCCCGAGAGCGAAACCCATATCGCCGAGATCTACGAATGGGCCGACAAGGCCGGCGCGGCCGTCATCCCCTGGGGCGCGGGATCGTCGGTGGTCGGCGGCGTCACGTCCGACGTGGGTTCGGGCTACAACGGCACCATCTCTGTCGACATGGGCCGCATGAACAAGGTGCTCGAGGTGGACGAGGTCTCTCGCGCCGCGCGGATCCAGAGTGGTGCCCGTGGCCCAGAGCTCGAGGCCCAGCTCAAGCCCCACGGCCTGACGCTCCGGCACTTCCCGCAATCCTTCGAGCATTCGACCTTCGGCGGCTGGGTCGCGACCCGCTCGGGCGGCCATTTCGCGACCCTCTACACCCATATCGACGATTTGGTGGAGGCGACGACCACCGTCACCCCGGCCGGGAACATCGTCTCCCGCCGCCTGCCGGGCACCGGCGCCGGCCCCAGCCCTGACCGCTTCGTCGCCATGGGCTCCGAGGGGGCGCTGGGTATCATCACCGAGGGCTGGGCGCGGCTCCAGGGCCGGCCGACCTTCAAGGCAACCACCGGGTTCCGCTTCGCCGACTTCTTCGACGCTGTCCGCGCCGTCCGCGCCGTCTCCCAGGCCGGGCTGTTCCCCGCGAACGTCCGCATCGTGGACGGCACGGAGCTGAAGGTGAACGGCGCCAGCGACGGCTCGTTCACGCTGATGGTCGTCTCCTTCGAGAGCGCGGATCATCCGGTGGACGCCTGGATGGAATGCGCCGAGCAGTGCTGCCTGGATCACGGTGCCGAGGTGGACGTCGCCTGGCGCGACAACCCGGACGCCCATCTCCAGGGCGCGGTGGGCGCGTGGCGCACGGCCTTCATCCGCATGCCGTACAACCGGGAACAACTCACCCCGCGGGGCATCATCTCCGACACCTTCGAGACGGCGATCACTTGGGACCGGTTCGAGGAGTTCTACGGCGCCATCAAGGAAGCGACCCAGGCCGCCATTCGCGACGTGACCGGCCACGACGGGGCGGTCTCCTGTCGCTTCTCACACGCCTATCCCGACGGCCCGGCGCCCTATTTCGCGTTCCACGCGCCGGGCGACCCCGGAGCGATGCTCCAGCAGTGGCAGGAGATCAAGAATCGCGCGTCCGACGCGCTCATCAGGCATGGCGGCACCATCACCCACCATCACGCCGTGGGGCGCGACCACCAGAAATGGTACGAGAAGCAGCGGCCGGAGTTATTCGGCGAGGTGCTGGCGGACGCGAAGAAGCGCCTGGACCCGAAGGGGATGCTCAACCCGGGCGTGATTGTGGGGTAGGGGGCAACCAGTAGATGAACTACGTCTCAATTTTTTTCGTGTTCAGGTAGGCCATCCAGATCCTTCTACCTTCGCAACTTCGGAAATGTTTGGTCGCTTTTGTGCTTCGTGTGGAGTCAAGGCGATATATCTCCGCGCAGATCAGTACTTTCAAAAAGCAGCGCTCGCAGTAGGATTCTCCAAATGACTAAACACATCGGAACCTGGGAACTCGTCCGGGTCGAGGCGATCGACGCGGACGGCGATCCCGTCTCGCCGGCGCCGTTCGGCGACGGGAACTTCATCGGCCGGGTCGTGCTGACGACGGACCGGCTGTCGTCCACCATCACCGACGCCCGGCCCGTCCTGCCCGAAGGCGAGACGCGCGAATACTCCTGCTACACCGGCCTCTACACCTTCGACGGGACGACGCTGATCACCAAGGTGGATCAGTGCTCCGATCCGGCGCGGATGGGCACGGAGCAGGTCCGCGATGTGACCTTCGAGGACGATCTCATGGTGCTTCGCCCGCCACTCCAGCCCTACGGCGACCGGCCGGCCGAGCGGCGCACGCTCTGGTGGCGGAAGATCGCGGACGTTTGATAGCTTTCAGTTCCCGTCTTGCCTGGACTTGATCCGGGCATCTCATCGGCGGCCTCGCCCTTCGAGACGGCGCTTCGCGCCTCCTCAGGGTGAGGTGAGGAAAACATCCCTCATGCTGAGGAACCGCCGGAGGCGGCGTCTCGAAGCATGGTTGGAGCTGCGTCGTTGGGTTGGGTCATTAGCCCGGCTCAAGCCAGCGTATGACGAATTCGGGCTGGTGGGTTGCGCTTCCCCGGACTCCCATTTCACACCCCAATATTGCAAAATCCGGTTGTTCACATTTCTGCGTCACAACCCGCCGGTATTTCCATGCCCAAGCCCATCCACATCAACCTGTTCATCCAGTCGCGCGGCCATCACGAGACGGCGTGGGACCATCCCGGCGCCGACCCGCGCTCGCTGATGGACATCTCCTACTATGTCGATCTCGCCAAGCAGGCCGAGGCGGCGAAGCTCGATTCCATCTTCTTTGCCGACGTCCTGATGATGACCAACGACGCCATGGAATCCGGCCGCTTCTGGCCCGACCCGGTCATCATGCTCGCGGCGATTGCCATGGAGACCGAGCGGGTGGGGCTGGTCGCGACCGGGTCGTGCACCTATTCCGAGCCCTACAACCTGGCGCGTCAGTTCGCCTCGATCGACCACATCTCCGGCGGCCGGGCGGCGTGGAACATCGTCACCACCTGGGTCGAGGCGGTCGCGGCCAACTACGGGCGCGAGCATACGGCCCATGGCGACCGCTACGAGCGGGGCGAGGAGTTCGTCGCCGCCGCCAAGGACCTGTGGGACAGCTGGGCCGACGATGCGCTGGTGGACGACCGCTCGGGCGGCGGCGTGTGCGGCGATCTCTCGCGGATCACGCCGATCGACTTCCAGGGCGAGCACTACCAGGTGAAGGGCCCGCTCAACGTGCCCCGCTCGCCCCAGGGGCGGCCAGTGCTGGTGCAGGCCGGCGCGTCGGATCGAGGCCGGGACTTCGCGGCGCTCCACGCCGAAGCGATCTTTACAGCACACCTTGAGAAGGAGACCGCCCAGGAGTTCTACCGGGACATCAAGAAGCGCGCCGCCGGTTTCGGGCGTAACGCGGACCAGGTGGTTGTCCTTCCGGGCCTCAATCCGGTCCTCGGCGGCACCGAGGCCGAGGCGAAAGCGAATCTCATGGAGCTGAACAGCCGGATGGACCCGGAGGTGGGCCGGCGCACGCTCTCCCAGCGTTTCTCGAACCACGACTTTGACCATATCGACCTCGACCAGCCCCTCAAGGTGTCGGACTTCCCGGACCCGAACGCGCTCGAGACCATGAAGAGCCGGGCGGCGCTGATCGTCCGGATCGTGGAGAAGGAAGGGCTCACCCTCCGCGAGCTGCTCGCCCGGTTTGCCGGCGGACGTGGCCACTACACGACGGCCGGCACGCCCGAGCAGATCGCAGACCTGATCGCCGACTGGTGCGATCCGGACGCGCCGGGCGGCCCGGCGGCCGACGGCTTCAATTACATGCCGCCGGTCATCCCCGAGCTCATGACCCCGTTCATGGACGAGGTGGTGCCGCTCCTCAAGAAGCGCGGGCTGTTCCGCACCGAATACGAGGGCGAGACGCTCCGCGAGAATCTCGGGCTTGACCGCCCGAAGAGCCGCTTCTTCCCGGACTGAGCCTCCGTCATCATTCCCGCGCAGGCGGGAATCTAGAAACACTAACGGCTACCAGGGCCGGCGCTGGTGGTTATGGATTCCGGCCTTCCGGCGCTTCGCGCCTGCAGCCGGAATGACGAGTTTGTATCCGGTTGTCCCCGCCGGTCGGTGAGCTCTATGCTCGGTGCAAACTTCGAGGGGACGGGGACGATGAAACTCTCAGACAACAAGCTTTTCCGCCAGCAATGCTATGTGAACGGCCAGTGGGCCGATGCGGATTCGGGCGAGACCATCGAGGTGACCAATCCGGTGGACGGGTCGGTGATCGGCACCGTGCCGAAGATGGGCGCGGCCGAGACCCGGCGTGCCATCGAGGCGGCCGAGGAAGCCCAGAAGGAGTGGCGGAAGCTCACCGGCAAGGAGCGGGCGGCGATCCTGCGCAAGTGGCACGACCTGATGATGGCGAGCCAGGAGGACCTGGCCGTCCTGATGACGACGGAGCAGGGCAAGCCCATCGCCGAGAGCCGGGGCGAGATCGCCTACGCCGCCGCCTTCATCGAGTGGTTCGCGGAGGAAGGCAAGCGCGTCTACGGCGACACCATCCCCGGCCACACGCGGGACACACGTATTGTCGTCATGAAGGAGCCGATTGGCGTGACGGCGGCGATCACGCCGTGGAACTTCCCGGCCGCAATGATCACCCGCAAGGCGGGTCCGGCGCTCGCCGCCGGTTGCTCCATGGTGGTGAAACCCGCCACCTCGACGCCCTATTCGGCGCTGGCCATGGCCGAGCTCGCTGAGCGGGCGGGCGTGCCGGCGGGTGTCCTGTCGGTGGTCACCGGCTCGTCGCGGGAGATCGGCGAGGAGATCACCTCGAACCCCATCGTCCGCAAGCTGACGTTTACCGGCTCGACCGAGGTGGGGCGCGAGCTCATGGCCGCGAGCGCTCAGACCATCAAGAAGGTGTCGATGGAGCTGGGCGGCAACGCGCCCTTCCTGGTGTTCGACGACGCCGACCTCGACGCCGCCGTCACCGGCGCCATCGCGTCCAAGTATCGCAACACCGGCCAAACCTGCGTCTGCGCCAACCGCATCCTCGTGCAGGACGGGGTCTACGAGGCGTTCACCGAGAAACTCGCCGCGGCGGTGCGCGACCTCAACGTCGGCAACGGCCTGTCGGAGGACGTGCAGCAGGGCCCGCTGATCGACATGGCCGCGGTCGAGAAGGTGGAGCAGCACATCGCCGACGCCGTCGCCAAGGGCGCGAAGATCGCGGTCGGCGGCGAGCGCCACGACCTGGGCGGCACCTTCTTCCAGCCGACGGTGCTGGTCGACGTGACGCCAAGCATGGAGGTCTCCCGCGAGGAGACGTTCGGGCCGCTCGCGCCGCTCTACCGGTTTGGCAGCGACGAGGAGGGGATCGCCATGGCCAACGACACCGAGTTCGGCCTCGCGGCGTATTTCTACGCCTCCGACCTGAAGCGTGTTTGGAAGGTCTCGGAAGGTCTCGAGTCCGGCATCGTCGGGGTCAACACTGGCCTCATCTCTACCGAGGTCGCACCCTTTGGCGGCTTCAAGGAATCCGGCGTCGGCCGTGAGGGCTCGAAGTACGGCATCGACGATTATATCGAGATCAAATACGTCTGCCTCGGAGGCATGAACTAGGGGCGGGATGAACTAGTCACAACGTCATGCCCGGACTTGATCCGGGCATCTTCTGGCGGGCGGGTCTGTGACCCGCCCGTGATCCTGTGTCTTTTAAACAAATGACGCTGCCGACCATAAAACATGTTTATATCTAGGGGGTGGCCGTATAATTAA
>JAYPRP010000012.1:0-37782 GCA_038132575.1 Rhodospirillaceae bacterium | reverse complement strand
GTCCCGGTGCGGTCCGTCCGCTCGGTTCCGTTGTCACGCACATGGCGCATCAGATCGAGATATTGCTGCATCGGGTCGCTGACCTCGGGTCGGGCTTCGGAATTTCCGTAAACCTAGTGCGCAACACGAGTCGCGAATATCCATGACGCCCTGTGGAAAGCCGGGCGATCGGGGATAACCGGCCATGGCCTTTCGCAATCGCCGCACTGCGACTATATTATGGGGCGTCGGGTTCGCCCGACTATGGCAATAACCTTTTTCCCCAAAAACCGTTCGCCCCGGGGGGCCCCCCCCCGCGCCCCCACAATTTCCTGGTTTTTGGGCGGCCCGGGCCGCGACCGGAATGGGGGCGAAACAGGATCGACGGGCGCGTAAAGGCTCAACTTTTGCCCGGCATGGTACCACCGATATCGGGCCATATTCATAGGTGCCAACGACAACGTTGAAACCTCCGCTGTTGCCGCTTAATAACCGGTAATTAGCGCGGTTCGGGGGGCACCGGGCAACAGAAGCCCCCCACTTCCATGACCGGCCCGAAGAGTCCGCCCCATCGCGTTCACATATTCCGGCGGATCCTCGTCGGGTAACCGTTGCTCTTAGCGGCGCAGTGCCCGATATTCACCTTTCAGGATCAATCAAGGCCGCCGACCGGCGCAGTTGCAGTTCGCGAACATGACCGACGACCAGATGCGATACGACCAGATGGTGGAGACCGCCCTTCGCGGGGTGGTCCGCGAGGCATTGACCAAGACCCTGAACGAGGGGCTTCCGGGCGATCATCATTTCTACCTGACGTTCCGCACGCAGGCACCGGGGGTTTCGATCCCCGACTATCTTCAGGACCAGTATCCCGAAGAGATGACGATCGTCATGCAGCACCAGTTCTGGGACCTGATCGTCGAGGACAGCTTTTTCTCGGTCACGCTCAGCTTCAAGAACCGCCCGGCCGAACTGCGCATTCCCTATTCGGCGCTATCCGCCTTCGTGGATCCCTCGGTCAAGTTCGGTCTCCAGTTCAATGTCGACACCGGCGGCAACGTGATGGTGCCGGCGGTGCGCTCCGAGGGCGACCTCGTGCCGGTGCCCGACAACATGAGCGCATCGGGCGATGACGCTGAGGACGGGCCCGTACAGAACAAACCGACGGACGACGGCGACGGCGCCGAGGTCGTCAGCCTGGACCAGTTCCGCAAGAAATAGAATCCCGTCCGCATGCCGCCTGGCCAGGAATTCGCCGAACATGCGCGCGACCTGCTGACGCGCGTCGGGCCGCCCTTCGACGAGGGAACACGCCTGCGCCGCATGTTCGGCGGTCACGGGATCTTCTGCGACGGCGTCATGTTCGCGTTGATCGCGGACGAAACGCTTTATCTCAAGGTCGATGCCGAAACCCGGCAAACCTCTCTCGACACGGGCAGCGAGCCCTTCGTTTACGAAAGAAAGGGGAAGGCCGTCGAACTGTCGTATGTCACGGTGCCGGACACGGCGGCCGAGGACATCGACGACCTGCGCCCATGGGCGCATATGGCGCTCGCGGCGGCAAATCGGGCCCGCGCAAAGAAGAAACCACGCAAACCCTGAAGCGTCCCGCGCCTTAGCCCTTTACCTATGGCTTGCGGCGACGATAATGCGCGCCGAACCCGGAGGAAGTGATGACCGACAAGACCCGTATTGAAAGCGACACGATGGGCGAGGTGGCCGTCCCGGCCGACAAGTACTGGGGCGCCCAGACCCAGCGCAGCATCGAGAATTTCCCCATCGGCGACGACCACATGCCGACAGCCCTCGTGCGCGCCCTGGGAATCCAGAAACAGGCCGCCGCCCGCGCCAACCTGGCGCTCGGCCAGCTTGAGGAAGACGCCGCCAACGCCATCATCGCGGCGGCGCAGGAAGTGATCGACGGCAAGTTCGACGACAACTTCCCGCTCGTCGTCTGGCAGACGGGATCCGGCACCCAGTCGAACATGAACGCCAACGAGGTGATCGCAAACCGCGCGAACGAGATTCTCGGCGGCAAGCCCGGCGACAAATCTCCGGTGCATCCCAACGACCATGTCAATCGCAGCCAATCGTCGAATGACACCTTCCCCGCGGCGATGCACATCGCGGCCGCGATCGAGTTCCAGGATCGCCTGGTTCCCGGCCTGACCCATCTCAAGAACGCACTCGAGGCCAAGGCCACGGCGTTCGCGGATATCATCAAGATCGGCCGCACCCATACCCAGGACGCGACCCCGCTGACCCTCGGGCAGGAGTTCTCGGGCTACGCGGCCCAGATGGAGGCCGTCATCGCCGGCGTCGAGCGCGCGACCCCCGACCTGCTGCAGCTCGCCCAGGGCGGCACGGCGGTCGGAACCGGGCTCAACACCCCCACCGGCTTCGCCGAGCGCTTCGCCGAGGAAGTCGCGGGCATCACCGGCAAGCCCTTCGTCACCATGCCCAACAAGTTCGCCGGTCTCGCAGCGCATGACGCAATGGTCGCGGCCTCCGGCGCGCTCAACGTCGGCGCGGCGGCGGCGATGAAGATCGCCAACGACATCCGCTTCCTCGGCTCCGGGCCGCGCAGCGGCATCGGTGAGCTGGCCCTGCCGGCAAACGAGCCCGGTTCCTCGATCATGCCGGGCAAGATCAACCCGACCCAGTGCGAGGCGCTGACCATGGTCGCGGCGGAGATCATGGGCAATCACGTCGCCGTCACGGTCGCCGGCAGCAACGGGCATTTCGAGCTCAACGTGTTCAAGCCGGTGATCATCTTCAACGTGCTGCGCTCGGCGCGGTTGCTCGGCGATGCCTGCCGGAGCTTCACGGATCGCTGCGTCGACGGGATCGAGGCGAATCACGGGCGCATCTCGGAGCTGATGGCCCAGTCGTTAATGCTGGTCACGGCGCTGAACCCGCACATTGGGTACGATAATGCCGCAAAGGTCGCAAAAAAGGCGTTTGCAGACGGGAGTACCCTAAAAGAGGCCGCAATTGATTTGGGCCTGCTGACGGCCGAGCAGTATGATGAGTGGGTCAAGCCGGAGAACATGATCAAGCCGTCATGATCAGCAACGTTGTCGACACCCTGCCGCGCCAATCGGCGAACAAGAAGCGTTCCGTCGTGGTCGCCGGACATCGCACGAGCGTGTCGCTCGAGAACGTGTTCTGGGATCACCTGCGCAAGGTCGCCAAGTCACGGCGGATGTCGGTCAACGAACTGGTGACCGAGATCGACCGCGAGCGCGACGGCAGCCTGTCGAGCGCCATCCGCGTGTTCGTCCTGGACGATCTCCGGAAATAGCCCGCACGGCGCGCGGCCTTATCGCCCACGAATCAATCCCTCGAGAAGATTGCGGAACTGGTCTTCGGGCCGGTTGGACGGTTGCTGCGGCTGGGACGTTCCTTCGTTCGTAGCCGGCGGCTGCTCCTGAGCACCGCCCGGCAACAGCTTGCGCAGGACGGAGCCGGCAGCCTTCCCGACGATGAACTGGTTGATCTCGTTGAGGTTCACCAGCCGCGTGTTCGGCGCATCGAGCGAACCCTTCTGCTCGACCTCGACGCCGGCGAACTCCGGATGCGCCGGGAACGCGGCGCGCGCACGGATATCCACCAGCCATGCCGGCAGGTTCGCCGTACCGCGGAACGCGACCGCGGCGCAGTCGGCATTGATCTGCTGCTGCGGTAGGGTCGCGATCCCGTTCTCGAGATCGAAGCGGCCGTCGAAGTTTGCGATCTTCGTCTGTCCGCCGCGACCGGCCTGGGTCAGACCGAGAAATCCCTCGATCCCGTTCAGCCGGTCGAGCTGGTTGCTGATGCCGCAAACATCGACACCCTCGACCACGGCGTCGGTGAACCGCATCGCACCCTTGCCAGCCAGGTTGGAGATCATCTCGAACTCACTGCGCCCGCGCGACGCGACATTCAGGTCGGCGCCGAGCCGGCCCGACGCGAGGCTTACATCGGAGACCGGAAAGAGGAGATCCAGCACGGACATGACGCCGCGCTCCCCGCTGCCGTCGCCGACGAAACGCGCGGCATCGGCATTCTCGACCTGCATGGCGTAGCGCATGGACGGCACCTCGCCGTCGGCAAGTTGCCCGGTCATGTTGAAGGCGCCACCAAACGCCTGGCCGGACAATTCGGTCAGGTCCAGCACCCCGTCCTCGAGCCGGGCGGCAAGCCGAGGCTGATCCACCCGAATGTTGGCGTAGGTGATGGCCGGCGAGGACAGCTTGATATCGGCGTCCGCGGCGCGAAGCCCGGACAGCTCAATCGGTTCTCGCGACCAGCGCTCGCCGCCCGACGCACCGGCCCGGCCACGCGCCGGGGCCGCCGCTGCCGATGTCGTGCCACCTCCCGACGCCGCAGACGATCCGTCGCCGCTCGCAGGCAGAAACCAGTCAACAACAATCTCGCCGGTCTCCAGCGCCGCGACGATCTCGGGCCGGGGACCGTCCGTGGCGACGTCCGCACTGCCCTTGAACTCGACGGGACCGGCGTTGCCGCCGAGGCCGGACAACGCAGCCCCCTTCGGCCCCAACGCAAGGTCCGTCCGCAGCGCAAAGGAACCGAGGTCGGTCCGTGCGGGACGATAATCCGGCGCAAGAAGTTGTGCGAAGGCGACCATGTCCGGATGGGCTGCATCGAGCTTTAGGTTGCCCTCCGGACGGCCGGAATCGAGCCTGGTCAGGCGCCCCTTCGCGTCAATCGAACCGGAACCGACACCAACACGCGCGTCGATGTCGCTCGCCGCGAGATCGCCGTCGAGCTTCACGCGCGCAGCGAGCGGACCAAGCTTGGCACCGGGCTCGGCACCGCGCAGGCGTGCGGCGAAGCCCGCCGCATCGGGGTGATCGAGGCTCAGTTTAACGTCGTAGCGCGGCGGCAGCGACAGGACCCCGAGATTGCCGTCGGTACGCAGCTCCGCCCCCAACGCCCGCAGGGTGACGTCCACGTCGAGGCCCTGCATGTCTCCGCGCAGCGTTCCGTCCAGCTTTGTCGCACCGAGCTTCGCCGGGGAGTCGATCCCGGCCAGCGCCAGGAGACGGTCGCCGTCGCGCACGTCTAGCGCAATCGTGACATCCGCCTTGGGACTATCGTTCAGCCCGTCGATCCGGCCCTTTATCGCCGCTTTCGCGCCCGCGAGGCTAACGACGGACGCGTCGCGAAGTTCCAGCGCCCCACCCTGCAAGGTCCCGTCGATGTTAATGCCGCTCAGCCGCTGCTCGCGGAAGACGACTTCCCCCACCTTAAGCTGCAGGATCGCGTCGAAGCTGTTCAGTGCCGCCAGTCCCGATGGCGCCGAGGCACCGGCTTTGGCCGGCGCAGCGTTTCCGCCGGTACCGCCCGCAGCACCGGTCGCCGGGCGGCTCACCGGCGCGTCGGCGTTCCCACCGTCGGGCAGATACGCATCGACGTTCACCTTGTCGAGCGACAGCCCGATCCCGAGCCCGGGCCGCTCGCGCACCGCGATCGCGACGCCGCCGCGAATCCGCGACACATCGACACTTGCATCGATGTCGGTCAGGGTGACGTTCTCCGGCGTCGCGGCGATCGACAGCGACCCGTTCATCTTCCGCAGCCGGTCCTGGGGCACCGACGTCACATCGACGCCCGCCCACTGCAGCAGCGCACGGAAATCGTCCGCCGCCAACTCCGCCTGCCCTTCGAACATCGGCACGCCGTCGGTCGTCGCAACGAACCCGAGCACGGAGGCGCTCGCCCCGCCCGGGAGCAGCGCGGCGGCCTGGGAAATCGTCAGGCTGCCGTCGGCGAGCTCGGTGTTCAGCACCGCCTGCCGGATCACGCCCCCGCGATAGACGATCGCATCGACCTTTGCTTCGAGGGTCGCGGATATCCCGGTGGGCAGCGCGAGCCCGCCGCCTGTCCCGCCGGCCTCCGACGCCGTCGATTGCGGAGTCTTGTTTCCGGGCGCGACCGCACCGTCGGACGCCGGTTTCGTCGCGGCGCTGTTTGCGGTTCCCGTCACGAGGAGCCGGTCGAGATCGAGCTGCGCCAGGTTCAGTACGAACGATGCCTTCGGTGCCTCCCCCAGCGTGACATCGACGGCGCCGGTGGCGGAATCGTCACCCAGCCTTAACGCCAGATCGTTGATCGCGATGGCCTGGGCGCTCGCCGCCAAAGTCCCGTCCACTTCCAGCGGCTTGCCCTTCAGCGCCACCGGCGCCGTCTGCTTCGTGACTTCGGCGATCAGCGCAGACAGGTCCTCAGCCCGGACCTCGATCTGTCCCGACATCCGTGCCGCATCGGGTGCACCGGCCAGCACGCCGGAGTATCCGATCTCGGCGCCGCCCGCATTAACCTTGAGGTTCACCGGCGTGGCCTTGTCGGGAACGAACTCGCCAACCGCGGCATTCACGTCGACGGCAAACCCGCGCGCTCGAACGGTCCCGTCCGCGCGGAACGGCCCCGTCAGGCTCCCGGCACCGAGCGAGACATTGATGTCCTCAACCCGCTCCGTCGTGTCGGGGGTTCGGAAAACGAGCGTTCCGGCCTGGATGACGACATCGTCCAGGCGCACCGGCGGCGCTTCGGATCCATTGCCCGCGCCCGGCGCCGAGGTGCCCGTCTTGGCCGGCTCCCCGTTCGCCGGCGCGAACGTCCAGTTGTTGGTTCCGTCCGCATACTGTTCGAGCAGGATATCCGGTTCTGAAAGGACGATCCGGCTCACCTGGATATTGCCCGAGATCAGCGGCAGCAGCGCGACCTCGATGGCCGCGCCCTGAAGCCGCAACATGTCCGGGGCACTCCCCGCCGGCGCGTTCGAGAGGCGCACCCCCTTCGCCGAGAGGCCCGGCGCCGGCAGGATTCGAAACTTGAGGTTACCGTCGATCGCGAGCGTTCGGCCTGTCGCCTTCTCGACCTCGCGGGCAATGTCTGCCTTGATCCTGTCGGTCGGAACGAACAGCGGCCCGGCGAAGGCGGCGGCAACGAGGAGGACGACCAGAACGGCCAGGCCGATGAGTAGTTTTCGCACGAGACGGCGTCTCCAGAATTTTCCTCAGCGCGCGGGTCGCGGCGGCGCGTCAAACCCCGCGCCCGGGCGGGTTTCCGCCTAGGGTCGAAGCTAGATTATCGCCCCCCCCGGACGCAAACCGAAGTGCCCTGTTTATCAGGGAAAACCGCCTGTCGGAGATGTGACGGTGCTCACACTTGGGTCATCGACCGATCCGTGGCAGCCTGTGTTCATGAACTGCCCCCGTTTCGCTCGCCTGCTCGTCCCCATTGCCACATGCATCGCCCTAGCCGCACCCGCGCTTGGGCAGCAGATACAGCCCGAGGATTCGACCGGGCGGACGGAAAAACAGCTCGCCTCGGCGGACCGGCACATGGTGGCGGCGGCACATCCCGCGGCTGTCGAAGCGGGGCTTGAGATGCTGCGCAACGGCGGCAACGCCGCGGACGCAGCCATCGCCGTCCAGCTCGTGCTGAACCTTGTCGAACCCCAGAGTTCCGGAATCGGTGGCGGCGCATTCCTGCTCTTCTACGATGCGGGCACGGGCGCGGTTGATGCCTTCGACGGCCGCGAAACGGCACCTATCGCCGCGACGCCCGATCTGTTCCTGAAATCGGACAGTACGCCCATGTCGTTTGCACGCGCCGTGGTCGGCGGACGCGCGGTCGGCACGCCGGGTACCGTCGCGCTTCTGGCACGTCTTTTTCAGGAACACGGCAAGTTAACCTGGCCGGAGCTGTTCGCACCCGCCATCCGGCTCGCACAGGACGGCTTCATTGTCGGGCCGCGTCTCGCAGCCATGCTGGCGAGCGAGCGGGCAGACCGGCTCAAGACCTTCAAGGCGGCGCGAAAGTATTTCTTTCCCGATGGAAAACCGTTACGAGCTGGCGACCGGCGCACTAACCCGGCCTTCGCAGAGACCCTTACAGCGATCGCCGAACGCGGACCCGCCGCCTTCTATGCTGGCCCCATCGCCCAGGACATCGTGGATACGGTCCGCAATGCGCCCGGCAACCCCGGGCGTCTCTCCCGCTCAGACCTCGCCGCCTACGACATCGTTCGGCGCACGCCAGTCTGTCACGACTATCGTGGCTATCGTGTCTGCGGCATGGGGCCACCCAGCTCGGGGGGCCTCACCGTCGGGCAAATCCTTGGGATACTGAGCCACTTTGATCTGCCGAACATGGCCCCCGACGATCCGCGCGCCTGGCATCTGGTCACCGAAGCATCCAAGCTCGCCTTCGCGGACCGCAACCGCTACATCGCGGACACGGACTTTGTTCCGGTTCCCGAGGCGGGCCTGCTCGATCCTGGCTATCTCGCGAAACGCGCCGGCTTCATCCGCCATAAAACCACGATCCTACCGCCGGTGGTCCACGGTCTACCACCCGGCCTTGACAGAAAAGACCGTGCGCCCGACACCACGAATGGCCGCCCCGGGACCAGCCACATCTCGATCGTGGATGATGAGGGCAATGCGGTCTCCATGACGACTACGATCGAGGGGGCGTTCGGCTCGCAGCTCATGGTGCGCGGTTTCCTGCTCAACAACGAGCTCACCGATTTCTCGTTCCGGCCAGCCGTGGACGGCCAACCGGTCGCGAACCGTGTCGAGCCCCGCAAGCGTCCACGCAGCTCGATGGCGCCAACGATGGTTTTCAATGCCGACGGCACCCTGCGGCTGGTCGTGGGGTCGCCGGGCGGCAGCCGGATCATCGGCTATGTCGCCAAGACCCTCGTCGCGGTGCTCGACTGGGGGCTGGACATCCAGGCGGCCATCGACCTGGGCCATGTCGTGAATCGGAACGGCGTGACGGATGTGGAGGTGGGCACCGGAGCGGCAGCGCGGGCACCCGCCCTCGAGGCGCTAGGCCACAGGACTCGGGTCCGCGACCTCAACTCCGGCCTCCACGGAATCGAGATCGTCGATGGCCGGCTTCGCGGGGGCGCCGATCCGCGCCGCGAGGGCACTGCGCGCGGGGACTAGCTTTGGTTAGCCTCGATCCGGGTCAGGAAGACCGCGCTCAGGAAGGCCAGCGTCGAGGCCGTCAGCATGATCACCGCCATCGGCAAGGGCGTGTTGTCCTGGGCCATGCCCGCCAGCTGCGCGAAGCCCGCGCCCACCAGCATCTGCAGGAAGGCGAGCAGGCCGGATGCCGTGCCGGCGAAGCGGGGGCTGATGCTCACCGCGCCGGCCTGCGCGTTGGGCATCGACAGGCCGTTGGCGAACGCCATGCCCATGCCCGGCAGAAAAATCGTCCAGGGCGACCAGTATCCCGCAAGCACGAACCCCAGCATCAAGGCCCCGAACAGGACCGCGAGGCCGCTTCCGATCCGCATCATCGGATCGAGCCCGACCCGCTGCCCGATTCGCGCCGTCAGAAACGTGCCGGCCATAAAGCCGGCCGAAATCAGCACGAAGAACAGGCCGAACTCGGTCGGCGGGCGCCCGAGCACGTCGATCATGACGAAGGGTGCTGCGCCGAGAAACGCCATGAACATGCCCATCCCGAACCCGACCTGCCCGGCATAGCCGAGGAACGCGGGCACCCGCAGCAGTACGGCGAAGCCGGACAGCATGCCGCGAAACGTCTGCACCGAGGCGTTGGGCGGCAGGCTTTCGGGCACCCTGGGGGCCGCGGCTGCGAGCACGACGAGGCCCAGCGCACCGGTGAATACGAAGACAGCCCGCCAGCCGAATGAATCGTTGAGCAATCCCCCGATCAGCGGCGAGACCATCGGCGCGACGACCAGCGCCGTGATCATGTAGGCCATGAGCCGCGCGGCGGTGTCGCGGTCGTAGAGATCGCGGATGATCGCGCGGCTGATGACCATGCCGGCCGCACCGCCCACGGCCTGGATCACGCGGCCGACGATGACCAGCTCGATCGTCGGCGCAAGCGCGCTGATGATCGAGCCCAGGAGGAAAATAAGGAGACCGACGAGCAGCACCGGCCGTCGCCCGTATCGATCGGAGGCCGGACCATAGACCAGGGTCGCGAAGGCGATCGTCAGCAGCGCCAGCGACAGCACGTATTGGACAGTGGCGGCAGTCACCAGGAACGCGTCCTGCATGACCGGCAGGATCGGCAGGATGATCTGCATCGACAGCGGGCCGAGCGCCGTGATCACCGCGAGCACGGCGACCAGGAGTTTCGTGTTGACGGGAGGGGTCACGCCCGCCCGAAGCCGCCACCGCCGGGCGTTTCGATCACGAACACATCGCCGGTCTCCGCGCGGGTCCGGTCCGTACCCGACATCTCCACCTTCGCCCCGTCGGCCCGCTCGAGCCAGTTGCGACCGGGCGCGCCATCCGCGCCGCCCGCCAGGCCATAGGGCGGTACCTCGCGATGGTTGGCGAGGATCATCACGTCCATCGGCTCGAGGAAGCGTACGCGCCGCCGCGCGCCGTCGCCGCCGCGATGGCGGCCGCCGCCGCCCGAGCCGGCGCGGATCTCGAAACTTTCCAGCAGCACCGGGAAGCGCCATTCGAGGATCTCGGGATCGGTCAGCCGCGAGTTCGTCATGTGCGTGTGAACCGCCGAGGTCCCGTCGAAGTCCGGACCCGCGCCGGATCCGCCGCAGATCGTCTCGTAATACTGGTAGCGCGCGTTGCCGAAGGTGAAGTTGTTCATCGTGCCCTGCGCGGCCGCCATGACCCCGAGCGCGCCGTAGAGGCTGTCGGTCAGGGCCTGGCTGGTCTCGACATTCCCCGCGACCACCGCCGCCGGATATTCCGGCGCCAGCATCGAGCGCTTCGGGATGACGATCTCGAGCGGCTTCAGGCAGCCTTCGTTCATGGGAATCTCGTCGTCCACGAGGGTTCGGAAGACATACAGGACCGCTGCCCGGGCGATTGCCGTCGGGGCGTTGAAGTTGCTGTCGAGCTGGGCGCTGGTGCCGGTGAAATCGACCTTTGCGCTGCGGGTCGCGCGGTCGATGGAGATCGCGACGCGTATCTCCGCCCCGTTGTCGAGCGGGTAACGGAACGCGACGGACGTCAGCACGTCGAGGACGCGGCGGACCGACTCCTCCGCATTGTCCTGCACATGGTCCATGTAGGCGTGGACGGTCTCGAGCCCGAACTGCGCGACCATCCGGCGCAGCTCCGCGACGCCCTTCTCGTTCGCCGCGATCTGGGCCTTCAGGTCCGCGATGTTCTGGTCCGGATTGCGCGCCGGATACGCGCCGGAACCGAAGAGCTCGCGAATCGCGTCCTCGCGGAACGTCCCGGCATCGACGGCCTGGAAGTTGTCGATCAGCACGCCCTCGTCGTCGATGGTGCGCGAGTCCGGCGGCATCGAGCCGGGCGAGATGCCGCCGATGTCCGCGTGATGGCCGCGGCTGCCGACATAGAACAGGATGTCCGCGCCCGCATCGTCGAAGACCGGCGTGATCACGGTCACGTCGGGCAGATGGGTGCCGCCGTTGTAGGGCGCGTTGAGCATGTAGACATCGCCCGGTGCCATGCGGGACGCGTTCTCGCGGATGACGGTGCGGATGCTCTCGGACATCGAGCCCAGATGGACCGGCATGTGCGGCGCGTTCGCCACCAGGTTCCCGTCGGGCGCGAAGATCGCGCAGGAGAAATCGAGCCGCTCCTTGATGTTCACCGAGTAGGCCGTGTTCTGGAGCGTGACCCCCATCTGCTCGGCGATGGACATGTAGAGGTTGTTGAACACCTCGAGCATCACGGGATCGACATCGGTGCCGATGGCGGCGGCGCGTTCCGCGGCGACGACCCGCTCGATCACCAGATCGCCCCGTTCGGTCATCGTCGCGCGCCAGCCGGGCTCGACGATCGTCGTCGCCACCGCCTCGCTGATGATCGCCGGGCCGTCGATCGCCGCGCCCGGCGCGAGCGCATCGCGCGCATAGACCGGCGTGTCGTGGGCCGAACCGTCCATGTGCGCGGTCACTCGGTCGACCGCCTGCGGGTCGCCCGACGCACCCGAAGCAAGTGACGCTTCCGCGCTCTGGTCCGAAACGCCGATCGCCTCAACCGCCGCCGTCTCCACGATCAACGCCTTCTCCGGCATCGTGAAGCCGTAGCGCTGGCGATGAATCTCCGCGAATGCGTCGGCCATGTCGGCCGCGTCCGCGAAATCGACCTCCAGAGACGTGTCCGTTCCCTCGTAGCGCAGGTGCAGGCGGCGGCGGACCTCGATCCGCGCATCTTCGATCCCCTGGCCCGATACCTCGCCGCGCGCGGCCTTGGCCAGCCGATTCAGAATCTCCGTCACACGGTCGTCCACCGCGTCGCCCAGTTGCGCCTCCACCGACTGCTCGCGCAGCGCCCGGATGTCGGCGAGCCCCATGCCGTAGGCCGACAGCACGCCGGCGAACGGATGCAGCAGCACCCGGGTCATGCCGAGCGCGTCCGCCACCAGGCACGCATGCTGGCCCGCCGCGCCGCCGAACGCGCACAGCGTGTAGCGGGTCACGTCGTAGCCCCGCTGGACGGAGATTTTCTTGATCGCGTTCGCCATGTTCTCGACCGCGACCTTCAGGAACCCCTCGGCCACCTCGACGGGGCTGCGCGTGTCGCCGGTGGCGGCGCGGATATCGTCGGTGAGCGCCGCGAACTTCGCGCGGACCGCCTCGGCGTCGAGCGGCGCGTCCTGGTTCGGTCCGAACACCGACGGGAAATGCGCGGGCTGCAATTTACCCAGCATCACGTTGCAGTCGGTCACCGTCAGGGGCCCGCCCTTCCCGTAGCTGGCCGGCCCCGGGTCGGCGCCGGCGCTCTCGGGGCCGACGCGGTAGCGCGCGCCGTCGAACGAACAGATCGACCCGCCGCCGGCCGCCACGGTGTGGATCTGCATCATCGGCGCGCGCATGCGCACGCCGGCCACCAGCGTCTCGAAGGCGCGCTCCAGCTCGCCGTTGTAATGCGTCACATCGGTCGAGGTGCCGCCCATGTCGAAGCCGATCATCCGGTCGAACCCGGCCGCCTCGCTCACCTGCACCGCGCCGACGACACCGCCCGCGGGACCGGACAGGATCGCGTCCTTGCCCTGGAACATGCGCGCGTCGGTCAGCCCACCATTCGACTGCATGAACATGAGATTCACGTCGCCCAGCTCGTCGGCGACCCGGTCCACATACCGGCGCAGGATCGGCGACAGATACGCATCGACCACGGTCGTGTCGCCGCGCCCGACCAGCTTGATGAGCGGGCTCGTCTCATGGCTGACGGAGACCTGGGTGAAACCGATCTCCCGCGCAATCTCGGCGCAGGCCTTCTCATGGTCCGGCACTCGGTAGCCGTGCATGAACGCGATCGCCACCGCGCGGATGCCGTCGTCATAGGCGGCCTGCAGGCCCTCACGCGCGGACGCCGCATCGAACGGGACCACGATCTCGTCCTTCGCACTCACGCGCTCGTCGATCTCGACGACGGTTTCATAGAGCTGCTCGGGCAGGATGATTTGGCGGTCGAACAGGCGCGGGCGCGCCTGGTAGCCGATGCGCAACGCGTCGCGGAAACCGCGGGTGATCGCGAGTGCCGTCCGGTCGCCCTTGCGCTCGAGGAGCGCGTTGGTGGCGACGGTTGTCCCCATCTTGACCGCGCCGATCTCGTCCGACGGGATCGGGGCGCCGGCGCCCAGCCCCAACAGGTCGCGGATGCCCTGCACCGCCGCGTCCGCATAGGCGCCGGGGTTCTCGGACAGCAGCTTGTGGGTGCGCAGCAACCCGTCCGGCGCGCGCCCGACGATGTCGGTGAACGTGCCGCCCCGGTCGATCCAGAAGTGCCAGCGATCGGCGGTAAGATTGGGTGCGTCGCCCGTCATGAAAGGCCCTCGATATTCGGCGGCAGACTGGTTTGTCGGGCGGCGAAAGTCAAAGGCGCGACGGCGTCGAAAACCCCCTCGACGACGCGCGCCGTTTCTCCGGCGCGGGGTTTTGGGTTAAACGTCTCCCATGAGCATCTGGGGCAAGGTTCTGGGCGGCGCGGCCGGGTTCGCGGTCGGCGGACCGCTCGGCGCGCTGATCGGCGCCGGGGCGGGCCATCTCGTGGACAAGGCCCGCGCGAACGCGGCCGCCGAGGAGAGTGGCGGCGACCCGACCAAACAGGTCGGCTTCACCATCGCCGTGATCGCGCTGGGCGCGAAGCTCGCCAAGGCCGACGGCGTGGTGACGCCGGACGAGATTCGGGCGTTCCGCCGCGTCTTCAAGGTCGCGCCGGAGGAAACCCAGAATGTCGCCAAGGTCTTCAACATGGCGCGCAAGTCGGTCGCCGGCTACGAACCCTATGCGAAGCAGGTCGCGGGCATGTTCCGCGACAATCCCGCCGTGCTCGAGGAACTGCTCAACTGCCTGTTCATCATCGCCAAGGCCGACGGCGAGGTGCATGACGACGAGCTCGTCTATCTGCAGAACGTCTCCGCGATCTTCGGTTTCTCCGAGGCCGACTTCGCGCGCATCCGCGAGCAGAATATCGGGCCCGACGCGGCCGACCCCTACACCATTCTCGGCATCGCCCACGACGCCGACGACGACGCGGTCAAGTCGGCCTACCGGAAGCTCGTCCGCGAGAACCACCCCGATACCCTGATCGCCCAGGGTATGCCCGAGGAGTTCGTCGAGGTCGCCAACGAGAAGCTGGCGACGGTCAACGCGGCCTACGACAAGATCAGCGCCGCGCGCGGCATCAAGTAGCCGCAACCGTGCCATGGCCTTCGATCCGCCCGTCATCTCGCTGAAGAACGCCGCCGTCGGTTTCGGCGGCACACCGCTGTTCACCGGCGCGGAACTCGCCATCACGCCCGGCATGCGCGCCTGCCTCGTCGGGCGCAACGGCACCGGCAAGTCAACGATCCTGAAGCTCCTCGCCGGCCAGCTCGAGCCCGACGACGGCGAGCTCTACCTCGAACCCGGCCTGACTGTCGGCTACCTGCCCCAGGACATCCCCCTGCCCGACGGCATGACCGTCGCCGACTTCGTCGCAAAGATGGGCAATGAGCTCGGCATGCGCGGGGAGACGGCACCGCGCCACGAGGTCGACGCTGCCCTGTCGCGGGTCGATATCGACGGCGCGCGCGACGTGGACAGCCTGTCCGGTGGCGAGGCCCGCAGGGCGGCGATCGCGGGCGCGCTCCTCGGCGACCCGGACGTGCTGCTGCTCGACGAGCCGACCAACCATCTCGACCTGCCGACCATCGAGTGGCTCGAGCGCGAACTCGTGGACCGGCGCAAGACGCTGATCATGATCAGCCATGACCGAGCGTTCCTCGAGGCCATGACCACCGACACCTTCTGGCTGCACCGCGGCACCCTGCGCCACAACACGGCGGGCTACGCCGCCTTCGAGGACTGGACCGAGCAGGTCGCCGACGCCGAGGTGCGCGCTGCCCAGAAGCTCGACCAGAAGCTCAAGGCGGAGGCGCGCTGGCTCGAGCGCGGCGTCACCGCCCGGCGGCGGCGCAACCAGGGGCGGCTCACCCGACTCCACCAGATGCGCGCCCAGCGCAAGGCGCTGCTGACCGGCCAGGACCTTGTGCAGCTCGAGGCCGATGCCGGCCCGATCAGCAGCCGGCTCGTCGTCGAGTGCGAGAACCTGTGCAAGTCCTTCGGCGACGAGACGATCATCGAGAATTTCTCGACCCGCATCCTGCGCGGGGACCGGGTCGGCCTGGTCGGCCCCAACGGCGCGGGCAAGACGACCCTGCTGAAGCTCCTGATCGGCGAACTGGAAAAGGACTCCGGGCGGCTGCGGCGGGCGAAGAACATGTCGCTGGCATTCTTCGACCAGACCCGCGCCCAGCTCGACCCGAACGACACGCTCTGGCAGGCGCTCGCGCCCCAGGGCGGCGATTCCATCAACGTGCGCGGCCGCCAGCGCCACGTGGTCGCCTATCTCCGGGACTTCCTGTTCGATGATAAGCAGGCACGCGCGCCGATCGCGACGCTGTCAGGCGGCGAGCGCAACCGGCTGCTGCTCGCGAAGATCCTCGCCCAGCCGTCGAACCTGCTCGTGCTCGACGAGCCGACCAACGATCTCGATGCCGACACGCTCGACGTCCTCCTCGAGATGCTGGACAGCTATGAGGGCACGGTCCTCCTGGTGAGCCATGACCGCGACTTCCTCGACAAGATCGTCAATTCGACCATCGCCGTCGAAGGCGGCGGCCAGGTCAGCGAATACCCGGGCGGCTATTCCGACTATCTGCGCCAACGCCGGCGCGCCGAGCGGCCGACGGCGAAGGTTGAGAAGAAACCCGGGCGGGTCGAGGCGAAGAAACGGCCCGCATCGGCCCCCAAAAAACTGTCCTTCAAGGAGGAGCACGAGCTCGGCGCACTGCCCGGCCGCATCGAGGCGCTCGAACATGCCCGCGCGGAGCTCCAGAAGGCCCTGTCCGATCCCGAACTCTTCGCCCGTGACGCGGCCGCCTACGAGACGGCGGCGCGAAAGCTCGCGGAGGTGGAGGCCGCGATCGGCACCGCCGAGGAACGCTGGCTCGATCTCGAGGCACGGCGCGAGAGCCTCGAACGCGCGAAAGAGGCCGGCGCGGCGCGATGATCACGGACTTCACGTCCCCGAACCACGGCGCGCGCAAGCCCGAACAGGGCCATGCGCCGGAGATCGACACGCTGGTCATTCACTATACGGGCATGATGCCGACACTGCGCGCGCGCGACTGGCTGTGCGATCCGGTCTCCAAGGTCAGCGCCCACTATCTTCTCGACGAGGACGGCACGACCTGGCGCATGGTCGCGGAAGAGGACCGCGCCTGGCACGCCGGCGTGGGTTGCTGGCGCGGCTGGCGCGACATCAACTCCCGCTCGATCGGGATCGAGCTGTCCAACCCCGGCCATGACTATGGCTACCGTGATTTTCCGGACGCCCAGATCGAGACGCTGATTGCGCTCACGCGGGAGATTCTCGACCGGCACCCGATCCCGGCCCACAACGTCGTCGGGCATTCGGACATCGCGCCCGACCGCAAGATCGACCCCGGCGAGCGCTTTCCCTGGGCGCAACTGGCGGCCGAGGGGATCGGCCTGTGGCCCGATCCGGGCGCCGCGGTCGATCCCGGATCGCCGCTTTACGACGCACCGCTCGTAGCCCTGTCCGAGATCGGCTACGACACCGTCGAACAAACGGCGGAGACGGTCGTGTCCGCCTTCCAGCGCCGGTTCCGGCCATCGCGCTTCGACGGCGTGCTCGACGACGAGACGCGGCGGCGCATCGCCCAGGTGCACGCGCTGGTTGCGGCCTCGGGCGGTTCGGCCTAAGGATTGCGCGCGTCAGGCGGTCGGATGGCCGCGCGCGGGCAATGGGGAAACCCGTCCGCGTGAGGAAAGTCCGGGCTCCACGGAAGTACGGTGCCGGTTAACGGCCGGCGGGGGCGACCCCAGGGAAAGTGCCACAGAAAGCAAACCGCCGGTCTTCGGACCGGCAAGGGTGAAAGGGTGCGGTAAGAGCGCACCGCGCCCCCGGCAACGGGGGTGGCAAGGCAAACCCCACCGGGAGCAAGACCGAATAGGGGCGGCACATGGCGCGCTTCCGAGCCGCCGCCCGGGTGGGTCGCGCGAGGCGTCCGGCGACGGGCGTCCCAGATGAATGGCCATCCTCCGCACATGCGGAGACAGAACCCGGCTTACAGGCCGCCTGACGCGTTTTCCGGCAAGAAAAGAACATTCCAAGAACAAAGTTCTGCCGCTTTATGCGCCGATCCTTCTCTTGCGGTTCGGCCGAAGTCCTTTCGTGCCGAATTCGCGATTACTTCCGGGCGCAAATCGGGTCCATGCAGAACTCTGATTTTTCGCCATTTTTACTGGTTTTGGCGTTGACGACCCATTTTATCCCATGATATCCCAGATAATCCCATTTTGGCGCGTGTGCCAGGGCAACGGGGAGACCAAGGGCTGTCGGAGATTTCCGGCAGTGGGCGGAAACGATGGCGATGTTTTTGTCGACCACCACGAACAAGGTCGACCGCAAGGGACGGGTGTCCGTTCCGGCGGCGTTTCGTGCTGTGCTGTCGGGCCAGGCGTTCCACGGCATCGTGGCCTTCCCTTCCTTCAAGCATCCGGCCGTCCAATGCGGCGGCATGGACTGGATGGAGAAGCTGGGCGCGGGCGTCGATGCCTATGACATGTTCTCCGACGAACACGACACGCTGACCGCCGCCCTCTTCGCCAACGCCCAGCAACTGGCCTTCGATGGCGAGGGCCGGGTCATGCTGCCCGAGGCCCTGATCGCACACGCGGGCCTTTCCGAGCAGGCCGCCTTCGTCGGCCGCGGCCCGCTGTTCGAGATCTGGAACCCCGAGGCCTTCGCCACCTATCAGTCCGAAGCCGTTCGACAGGCCGCCGAGCAGGGCCTGACCCTGCGCCCGGCCGGACCGCCCGGATCCGACGGGGGACAACTGTGACGGCGGCGCGCACATCGCGTCACCCCACCACATCCGGAGTCTCCGTGACTCCCGGGCACACATCGGTGCTCCTCGAAGAAGTTCTCACCGCGCTCGCGCCCCGCGACGGCGGCATCTATGTCGACGGGACTTTGGGCGGCGGCGGCTACACGAAAAGGCTGCTGGAGGCCGCGGACTGCACGGTCTGGGGCCTCGACCGCGATCCCGATGCGATCGCCCGCAACGCCGACCTCGCAGCCCGCTTCCGAGATCGCCTGAAGCTCGTTTCCGGCCGGTTCGGCGAGATGAGCACGCTCCTGCGCGATCGGGGCGTCGTCGCCGTCGACGGGATCGCCCTCGATCTCGGCGTTTCCTCGCCCCAGATCGACACGCCCGAGCGCGGTTTCTCCTTCGCCTCCGACGGGCCGCTCGACATGCGCATGGAGCGCAGCGGCCTGTCCGCCCGGGACGTCGTCAACACCGCCGACGAGGAGGAGCTCGCACGTATCATCCGCACATTGGGCGAGGAGCGGCACGCGCGCCGCGTCGCGCGCGCCATCGTCAGCGCCCGGGACGAGACCGACATCGCGACCACGGGCGAACTCGCGGACATCGTGCGCACAGCGATTCCGAAGTCCCGCAACAACCAGATCGACCCCGCGACCCGGACCTTCCAGGCGCTGCGCATTCACGTGAACGACGAGCTCGGCGAGCTCGACCGCGGCCTCGTCGCCGCCGAGCAGTTGCTCGACGCCGGCGGCCGCCTCGCCGTGGTCTCGTTCCATTCGCTGGAGGACCGCCGGGTCAAGGCATTCCTGCGTACGCGCAGCGGCGGCGACGGACGGGGCTCCCGCCACCTCCCCGACCAGCCCGCCCGCCACGCACCGGCCTGGCGTCTCGTATCGCGGCGCGCTATTCGCCCCGGCGAGACGGAAATCAACACGAACCCCCGCGCGCGCTCGGCGCGCCTGCGGGTCGCAGAACGCACCGCGGAGCCTGCCTGGAATTCGGCAGCCCCCGCGGGATCGGCCGCGGAGGGGGGTGCCGGATGATCCGCCCAACTTCCCTCATCCTCATGGTGCTCGCCGCCGCGGCCGGCGGTGCGTTGTTCCAGGTTGCCTTCGAGGTGTCGGCGCTGGACGACGAACTTGCACAGCTGAACCGGGATATCCGTGCCGACCGGGAAGCGATCCATGTTCTGCGCGCCGAATGGAGCTTCCTGAACCAGCCCGAGCGGCTCGAGGAACTGACCCGCCGCCACCTCGATCTCCTGCCCGCGTCGGGCTCCCAGATCGCCGGCACCGGTGCCGTGCCCGTAATGCCGCAGAACGCACCGGCGGCGGCAGGCTCGAACATCGCCGTCACCCCGGCCGCCGCTGTTGTTGCCGCGCCCAAGGCCAAGCCTGCCGCACCCGTCGCCCGGGCGACAGCCCCGCGGCCGAGCGTCCGGACAGAGAGCCGCGCCAATCTCGTGCGTTCGCTCGACGACGTGCTGCGTGAAGTCATGGCGACGCCGGCGAGCACCGTCGGGGGAGCAACCCGATGAAGCAGCGGATCGCGTTCGAAAGCAGCAAGAAACAGGCGATCGAGACCGCCCGCAACCGCCTCCTCGTGGGCGGTTCGCTGATGGCCGCGGCCTTCTTCGTCGTCGGCGTGCGGCTCTTCGACCTCGCCGTTTTCAACGAGACCGAGGACTTGCGCCGGGCCGCGTCGCGCGAAATCGCACGCCCCGCGAGCATGGCACGCGCCGACATCGTCGATCGCAACGGTGTCCTGCTGGCGACCAGCCTGAAAACAGCCTCCCTCTTCGCCAACCCGCGCAAGATCGGCGATCCCGCAGACGTCGCCCGCCGCCTGGTCGAGATCATTCCGGACATGAGCGAGGAAGTGATCGCCGCCCGGCTCGGCGCGGACAAGAACTTCGTCTGGTTGCGTCGAAACCTCACGCCGCGCCAGCAATTCGAGGTCAACCGCCTGGGCGTTCCGGGCCTCGACTTCGAGCAGGAAGAGCGCCGGGTCTATCCCCACGGGCGCCTCGCCGGCCACATCGTCGGCTTCACCAACGTCGACAATGTCGGGCTCGCGGGCATCGAGAAGAGCATGGACGCCGCGATTGCGGGGGCGAGTTCCCCGCTGCGCCTATCGATCGACATCCGGGTCCAGCAGATCCTCCGCCAGGAACTCGCCGGCCAGATAGAGAAATTCAAGGCCATCGGCGGCGGCGGCATCGTCCTGGATGTGGAGAGCGGCGAGGTCGTGGCCATAGTGTCGCTGCCGGACTTCGATCCCAACGCCGCGGGACAGGCCTCCGACGACACCCGCTTCAACCGGATGACCCTCGGCGTCTACGAGCTGGGCTCGGTCTTCAAGATCTTCAATCACGCGATCGCGCTCGAGACAGGCGTCGCGTCGTTCCAGAGCAGCTACGACGCGACCAAGCCGATCCGCGTCTCCCGCTTCACCATCTCCGATTATCACCCGGAGAAGCGCTGGCTCACCGTGCCGGAAATCTTCCAGCACTCGTCGAACATCGGCTCCGCGAAGATCGCGCTCGATATCGGCGCAGAGGATCAGCGCAAGTATCTCGGCCATCTCGGCCTCCTGCGCCGCACCAGCATCGAGCTGCCCGAACAGGCGCAGCCGATGTATCCGTCGCGCTGGCGCGAGATTAACACGATGACGATCTCGTTCGGCCACGGCATCGCGGTGAGTCCGCTAAACCTGACAAGCGCCGTGGCGGCCGTGGTGAACGGCGGCATTCTGCGGCCAGCGACCCTCGTGGGCGGCGAGCGGAGTTCGGTCGACGGCGTCCAGGTCTTCTCGGCCGAGACCTCCGACCGCATGCGCCGCCTGCTGCGGCTCGTGGTCGAGACCGGCACCGGGCGCAACGCCGACGCCGAGGGCTACCTCGTCGGTGGCAAGACCGGGACCGCCGAGAAGCAGGTCAACGGCGCCTACAAGCGCAACGCACTGATTTCGTCCTTCGTCGGCGTCTATCCGGTAACCGCGCCGCGTTTCGTTGTTTTCGCGATGCTCGACGAGCCCAAGGGGATCAAGGAGAGCTACGGCTACGCCACCGGCGGCTGGACCGCGGCGCCTGTCGTGAAGGGTGTCGTTGCGCGCATGGCGCCACTCTACGGGATCGCGCCGCTCGACAAATCTGCGCCGGACATCCGGCACGCCATCAACATCAACGCACAGCCGGCGATCGGGAACCGGTCCAATGCGGTTAATTGAGCTGGCGGTCGATATGGTGATGGTCGATCCGAGGATGCACGACACGGAGATCTCCGGCCTCACGGCGGACAGCCGCCTGGTCCGGCCGGGGTATCTGTTCGCCGCCCTTCCGAGCGCCTCCGAGAATTCCGGCACCGACGGTCGTGATTTCATCGGCGACGCTGTGGCCCGCGGCGCGGCAGCCATCCTGGCACCCGAGGGCACCCGGATCGACGACCTGCCCGACGACTCGCCCCATCTCATCACCGACGAGAACCCGCGCTGGCGCCTGTCCCAGTTCGCCGCGCGTTTCTACGAGAGCCAGCCGCGCCATGTCGTCTGCGTGACCGGCACCAACGGCAAATCCTCGGTGGCCGGCTTCGCGCGGCAGATCTGGCAGCAAATGGGGTACGCCTCGGGCTCCATCGGCACGCTCGGCGTCGATGCGGACGGTTTCGACACTGGGCCCAGCCTGACGACGCCAGACCCCGTCAATCTGCACGCCACGCTGGCAAAGATGGCGGGTGCCGGAATCGATCACCTGGCGCTCGAGGCGTCCTCGCATGGGCTCGACCAGTATCGCCTCGACGGCGTGCGCTTCTCGGCTGCCGCCTTTACCAATCTCAGCCGCGATCACCTCGATTATCACGGCACGGAAGAGAATTACCTGAACGCCAAGATGCGGCTCTTCCGGAACCTGTTGCCGGTGGACGGGGCCGCGGTCCTCAACGCCGATTCCGCGCACTTCGACACGGTGGCGGAAATCTGCCGCACCGCCGGTCACCGCGTGCGCAGCTTCGGAGTCCAGACCAGCGATATTCACATCGCGGACGTCTCCGCCCTGCCCGACGGGCTGCGGCTCTGCGTGACCGTTCGGGACCGGAGCCTCGAGACCCGCCTGAACCTCGTGGGCGGCTTCCAGGCGTACAATGTCCTCGCAGCCCTCGGGCTGGTCGCAGAGACCAGTTCCGACATCATCGAGGCGTTCTCGGCGCTCGCCCATCTCAGGGGTGTGCGCGGGCGCATGCAGCGCGTCGGCGCGCTCGAGAACGGCGCCCAGGTCTACGTCGACTACGCGCACACGCCCGACGCGCTGGAAACCGCGCTCCGCGCGATCCGCCCCCATGTCGGCGGCCGGCTGCACCTAGCCTTCGGCGCAGGCGGCGACCGCGACGCGGGCAAGCGGCCCATGATGGGCAAGGTCGCCGCAGAACTCGCCGACCGGGTGATCGTGACCGACGACAATCCGCGCCGCGAGGACCCGGAAACCATCCGGCGGCAGATACTCGCAACATGCAGCGGCGCTGAGGATATCGGCGACCGAGCTAAAGCCATTCGTGCCGGCATCGCGGACCTCGCCGAGGGCGACATCCTGATGATCGCCGGCAAGGGCCAGGAGCAGGGCCAGATCGTCGGCCTCGAGACGCTTCCGTTCGACGATGTCGATGTCGCCGCCGGGATTCTCTCGGAAATGGGCGGGGAGGTGGTCGCATGACGGCAGCCCAGCCCATCTGGACCCGCGCTGAAGTTCTGGCGGCGACCGGCGGTCAGGCCAACCAGCATCTCGACGACTGGACGGCAACCGGCGTGTCGATCGACAGCCGAACCTGCCGGCCCGGCGACCTGTTCGTCGCGATCGCCGGCGAGAATTTCGACGGACATGATTTCGTCGCCGACGCATTCCGGGCCGGCGCCGTCGCCGCGGTCGTTGCACGCGAGGCGGCCGATATGGACCGGCCCACGGTGCACGTCGAGGACGGGATGCAGGCGCTGACGAAACTGGGACGCGCGGCGCGCGACCGGACCGACGCCGCCGTGGTCGCGATCACCGGTTCGGTGGGCAAGACCGGCACCAAGGAAGCCATGCGTCTCGCGCTCGGCGCACTCGGTCCGACGCACGCGACCGCCGGCAACCTGAACAACCATATCGGCGTACCGCTGACGCTGGCGTGCATGCCGCGCGACATCGCCTTCGCGGTGATCGAGATGGGCATGAACCATGCGGGCGAGATTTCCGAACTGTCCCTGCTGGCCCGCCCGGACGTGAGCGTGATCACGACGATTGCTGCCGTGCATCTCGAGTTCTTCGATCATGTCGCGGAGATCGCCGACGCCAAGGCCGAGATTTTCGACGGGATGTCACGTCGCGGCGTCGCGGTGCTGAACCGGGACAATGTCTATTTCGCCAGTCTCGCCGCCCGTGCCTGGGCGCGAGGCCTCGAAAAGGTCACGGGCTTCGGCGCACATCCCGAGGCGGACATCCATCTCGCGGACTGCACGCTGAGCGACGACGGCAGCGATGTCACGGCCCGCGTCAATGACCGGATCGTGCGCTATCGCCTGGACACACCGGGGCGGCACTGGGTGCAGAACTCGCTCGCCGTTCTGGGCGTCGTGTCCGTGCTCGGGGGCGATCTCGACCGGGCCGCGCGCGCACTGGCCGACCTCACGCCGCCCAAGGGGCGCGGCGCACGGATCAGCGTTCAGCTCGGCGACGGTGTGCTGACGGTCATCGACGACAGTTACAACGCGAGCCCCGCGTCGATGCGTGCGGCTTTCGCGGTCCTCGGCAAGAGCACGCCGGACACCGGCGGCCGTCGGATCGCGGTGCTCGGCGACATGCTCGAGCTGGGCCCGGCAAGCGCCGGCCTGCATGCGGGCCTCGCCCCGGATCTTGCTGCAAACGGGATCGACACCGTCTTCTGCGCCGGCACCGATATGGCCGCGCTCGACCACGCGCTGCCCGCCGGCATGCGCGGTGGCGCGGCACCGGATTCCAACGCCCTGGCGCCACAGGTCAGCCAGGCCGTTTCGGCGGGCGATGTGGTCCTCGTCAAGGGATCGCTCGGCAGCCGGATGGCGCTGGTCGTGGACGCACTCTGCGCGCTCGACACCAACAACGGGCTGGAGGCCAACCATGCTGTTTAACCTCCTCGGCCCGCTCGCCGACCAGTTCATCCTGTTCAACCTCTTCAACTCCCTGACGTTCCGGGCGGGTGGCGCGGTCGTGACCGCGTTGATCGTCGCCTTCCTGTTCGGGCCCAAGATCATCGGCTGGCTGCGCCAGCAGCAGCCCGAAGGCCAGCCGATCCGCGAGGACGGTCCGGAGACCCACTTCAAGAAGGCCGGCACGCCGACGATGGGCGGCTTTCTGATCCTGCTGGCGATCATCGTCAGCACGCTGCTGTGGGCCGACCTGACGAACGGCTATGTCTGGGCGTTGCTTCTCATCACCGTCGGCTTCGGCGCGATCGGTTTCGCCGACGACTATCAGAAGCTGACCCGGTCCAAGTCCAAGGGAATTCCGGCGCGGGTCCGCCTGCTTGCGGAGATCGTGGTCGCCGGCGTGGCGACGTTCTGGATCATGCGGCTTACCCCCGACCCGCTCGCCACGACCCTGGCCCTTCCCTTCGTGAAGAACTTCCTGGTCGAACTCAGCTGGTTCTTCATCCCGTTCGCGATCTTCGTGATCGTCGGCGCATCGAACTCGGTCAACCTGACCGACGGGCTGGACGGACTGGCCATCGTCCCCGTGATGATCGCCGCCGGCTGTTTCGGTCTCATCTCCTACGTCACCGGCAACATCGTCTTCTCGAACTATCTGCTGATCTTCTCCGTGCCCGGCGCGGGCGAACTCGCCGTGTTCTGCGGCGCGCTGGTCGGCGCCGGCCTCGGCTTCCTCTGGTTCAATGCGCCACCCGCCATGGTGTTCATGGGCGACACCGGCTCGCTGTCCATGGGCGGTGCGCTGGGCGGAATCGCCGTCGTGACCAAGCACGAGCTGGTCCTCGCCATCATTGGCGGGCTTTTCGTCCTCGAGACGGTGTCGGTGATTGTCCAGGTCGGCTCCTACAAGATGACCGGCAAACGCGTGTTCCGCATGGCACCGCTGCACCATCACTTCGAGCAGAAGGGCTGGGCCGAACCCACCATCGTGATCCGATTCTGGATCATCGCCACCGTGCTGGCCCTGATCGGCCTCGCCACCCTGAAGCTGCGGTGATCCGATGACGGCGACCCCCAACATGCTCGACCTCAGCGCCTACGGCGATCACGCGATCGCCGTCCTGGGGCTCGGCGTGTCCGGCATGAGCGCTGCCGACGCGCTCCGGCGTGCCGGCGCACGGGTGCTGCCGTGGGACGACAACGAGAACCGCCGTAACGGCGCGGCGGCGCGCGGGCTGGCCCCGCACGACCTCGAGCAAGCGCCGTTCGAAGACATCGACATGCTGGTCTTGAGCCCGGGCATTCCCCAGGGACACCCCCACTCGCACCCGGTGGTCGCGCGCGCACGCGCGGCGGGCTGCGAGATACTCTGCGACGTGGAGATCCTCATCCGGGCCGCGCCGGACGCGCGGTATGTCGGGATCACGGGAACCAACGGCAAATCGACAACGACGGCGCTTATCGGCCACATCCTCGAGACACTCGAGATCGCAAGCGCCGTCGGCGGCAACATCGGGGCCCCGGCCCTGACACTGGAAGGCCTCGGCCGGGACGGGGTCTATGTCCTCGAGGTGTCGTCCTACCAGCTCGACCTGCTGCCACGCGCTGTCTTCGACGTCGCCGTGCTTCTGAACATCACGCCCGATCACCTGGACCGCCACGGTGGCATGGACGGGTATGTCGCCGCCAAGCGGCGCATCTTCGACGGCCAGGACGACACCCAGTCCGCGATCGTCGGCATCGATGATAGCTATACGCGGGGCATCTTCGACGAGGTGCGCGCCCGCCACGCGGCCGGCATGATCCCCGTTTCGACCCGGGACGCCTGCGCCGGCGGGATCTATCTGGAAAACGGAATGATCGTCGACGACCGGGACGGCCTGGCCGAACCGATTGTCGGTGTGCGCGCGCTGCCGGCGCTGCCGGGCGAGCACAACGCGCAGAACATCGCCGCGGCCTATGCCGCCGTCACCGCGATCCTGAACGACCGCACGGCCGAGACCCGCGCCGCGATTACCGCGGCAATCGCAAGCTTCCCCGGCCTCGCCCATCGCCAGGAACTCGTGGGCACGTGCGGCGGCGCACGGTTCGTCAACGATTCCAAGGCCACCAACGCCGAGGCGGCGGCCCACGCCCTCGCGGCCTACAAGAATATCTACTGGATCGCCGGCGGCATCGCCAAGGACGGCGGCATCGCGAGCCTCGAACCGTTGTTCGACCGGGTGCGTCACGCCTTCCTGATCGGCGAGGCCGCAGACACGTTCGCCGAAACCCTCGATGGACGGGTCGCGGTGACCCTGTCCGGCGATCTCGCGACCGCGCTTACACAGGCCATGGCCGAAGCCGAGACCGACGACGAAGCCGTGATCCTTCTCTCGCCGGCATGCGCGTCCTTCGACCAGTTTTCCAGCTTCGAGGCCCGCGGCGATGCCTTCCGCGCGGCCGTCGCGCAGCTTCCGGGCTTCGCGCCCCATGCCGCCGGGGGTGCCGCATGACCCCCTTCACGCGCGCCGACACATCGATTCTCGGTCAGTGGTGGTGGACCGTCGACCGCTGGAGCCTCGCCGCAATCGCCGCGCTGATGGCGTTCGGCGCACTCCTCGCGGCCGCTTCGAGCCCCGCCGTGGCCGAACGCATCGGACTCGACGAGTTCTACTTCATCAAGCGCCACTTCATGCTGCTCCCGGTGGCAATCGGGATCATCCTGACCGTGTCCGCGCTGACGCCGATCCAGGTGCGTCGCATGGCCGTGATCGCCTTCCTCGGCTGCATCCTGCTGCTTGTCGCGACCCTGCTCTTCGGCGCCGAGATCAAGGGCGCCCGGCGCTGGCTCTCGATCGCGGGCTTCTCGCTCCAGGCCACGGAGTTCGTGAAGCCTACCTTCGCGGTCGTCGCGGCATGGCTTTTCAGCGAAGCGGCACACGATCCCCGCTTCCCCGGCCGGCTCATCTGTACCGGCCTGTTCGGCGTCGTCATCGCCCTCGTTATCGCGCAACCCGATCTCGGCCAGGCGGTGGTCATTACCGGCGTCTGGATGGCCCAGTTCTTCCTCGCGGGGCTTCCCATGTGGCTGGTCGTCGGGCTGATCGTTCTCGGCGTGTCGGGGCTGATCGGCTCCTACTTCACGCTGTCGCATGTCGCCAGCCGGATCGACCGCTTCATCGACCCGAAGTCGGGCGACACCTACCAGATCGAGCGCAGCATCGAGGCCTTCTCGAGCGGCGGCCTGTTCGGCCGCGGTCCCGGCGAGGGCCAGGTGAAGCAGGTCCTGCCCGATGCCCATGCCGACTTCGTGTTCGCGGTCGCCGGTGAGGAGATGGGCCTCTTCGTGGCACTCTTCATCGTCACCCTGTTCGCGTTCATCGTACTGCGCGGAATGAGCCGCGCGCTGTCGGAACAGAACCTGTTCATCCTGCTCGCCGTCGCGGGCCTGCTGGTCCAGTTCGGGATGCAGGCCCTGATCAACATGGGTTCCAGCCTGCAGCTGATCCCGACCAAGGGCATGACCCTCCCCTTCATCAGCTACGGCGGCTCCTCCCTGCTCGGCGTGGCCATCGGCCTCGGCATGACCCTTGCCCTGACGCGCCGGCGCATCGGACGGGGGGCATCGTCATGACCGCGCATCCCGTCCTCATCGCCGCCGGCGGCACCGGCGGGCACATGTTCCCGGCGGTCGCGCTCGCCAGCGCGCTCGCCGGCCGCGGCCACGCCATCCTCTTTGTCACCGACCCGCGCGGAAGCCAGGTCAAGTCCGACGTGCTCGGCCTGCCGAAGACCGTGATGCGTCACACCATCTCCGCCCGCAGCCTGGGCGGTGGCCCGAGAGGCATGCTGGCAGGCGTGAAGGCGCTCACAACGGGCTTCTTTGAATCCCGCGGTCTCATCCGCGAGTACGCGCCGTGCGTAGCCGTCGGCTTCGGCGGTTATCCGAGCGTGCCGCCTATTCTCGCGGCCGGCTTCGCGGGCATTCCTACGGTCATCCACGAGCAGAATGCCGTCCTCGGACGTGCAAATCGCCGGCTCGCGCGCGGCGCGCGGGCGTTCGCGCTCAGTTTTGCGGAAACCCAGCGGCTGAAGTCCGCGGGCCAGGCGCGTGTCACTATCGTTGGCAACCCCGTGCGCCCGGAGATCGCCGCGCTTGCAGCGCGTCCCTACACCCCGCCCAGCGGCGTGATCGACCTTCTGATCGTCGGCGGCAGTCAGGGCGCCCAGGTCTTTTCCAAGATCGTGCCGACCGCGTTCGCGTCGCTCACACCCGCCCAGCGCGCGCGGTTCCGTCTCGCGCAACAGTGCCGCGCCGAGGATATCGACGCCGCGCGGGAGGTGTATGCATCACTGAACATGCCCGTTGAGCTGGAAACCTTCTTCGACGACATGCCGGCACGGCTCGCCGCAGCCCACCTAGTCGTCGGACGCGCCGGGGCATCCACGGTGGCGGAACTCACGGCCGCCGGGCGTCCCGCGCTCTACGTCCCCTACCCCCACGCCGCCGACGATCACCAGATGGCGAACGCCCGGGCCGTCGAAGCCGCGGGCGCGGGCTGGGTGATGGCACAGAACGAATTTACCCCGGCCGCCATGGCCGGCTGGCTGGAGGCGGCGATCGAATCCGCCGACGCGCTGGCACGAATCGCGTCGGCCGCGCGCGCCCTCGGGTACCCGAACGCGGCCGACCGGCTCGCCGACCTGGTCGAGGAGCTTATCCCCGCCAACGGAAACGGCCTCGGCATCGATCCCACGGGAATTCGGGAGGCTGCGGAATGAGGGCGCTTCCGATCGACATCGGCCTGATCCATTTCGTCGGCATCGGCGGCATCGGCATGAGCGGTATCGCCGAGACGCTGCACGCGCTCGGCTATCAGGTGCAGGGCAGCGACCTGTCCGAGAACGCGAATGTGACGCGCCTGCGCGGCCTCGGTATCCATGTGGAGATCGGCCAGCGCGCCGAGAACATCGAGAACGCATCCGTCCTGGTCGTCTCGACCGCCGTCAAGGACGACAACCCCGAAGTCGTCGCTGCGCGCACCCGTCTCGTCCCGGTCGTCCGGCGCGCCGAGATGCTGGCCGAACTCATGCGGCTGAAGTGGTCGATCGCCGTCGGGGGCACCCACGGCAAGACGACAACGACATCCCTGATCGCGGCCATGCTCGACGCCGCGGACCGCGACCCGACCGTGATCAACGGCGGCATCATCAATGCCTACGGCACCAACGCGCGGCTCGGCGAGGGCGAGTGGATGGTGGTCGAGGCGGACGAGTCCGACGGCACCTTCGTGAAGCTCCCGGCCGCCATCGCCGTGGTCACGAACATCGACCCCGAGCATCTGGATTTCTATGGCGATTTCGACGCGGTGCGCGAAGCCTTCGCGACGTTCGTGTCGAATATCCCCTTCTACGGTTTCGCGGCCATGTGCATCGACCACCCGGAGGTGCAGGCGCTGATCCCGCAGCTGAAGGACCGTCGGATCGTCACCTACGGCTTCTCGCGCCAGGCCGACATCCAGGGCATCAACCTCGAAACCGACCGCTCCGGCGTGAGCTTCGATGTGGTCGTCGCACCGCGCACCGGAAGCGCGGGCCGCACGATCGAGAACGTTCGCCTGCCGATGTTCGGCGCCCACAACGCCCAGAACGCGCTCGCGGCGATCGCCATTGCGATCGAAATGGATATCCCCGACGCGGTGATCCAGGACGCCTTCACCCGCTTCGAGGGCGTGAAGCGCCGCTTCACCAAGACCGGCGAGGCCGGCGGCATCTCCGTGATCGACGATTACGGACACCACCCCGTGGAAATTTCCGCCGTGCTCGATGCGGCACGCAGCGCGACGCCGGGCCAGGTTATGGCGATCTTCCAACCCCACCGTTATTCGCGGGTGGAAAGCCTGTTCGACGACTTCTGCACCTGCTTCAACGACGCGGACATCGTCTTCGTGACGGACATCTACCCGGCCGGCGAGGCTCCGATCGAGGGAGTGGACCGCGACGCACTGGTGGACGGGCTTCGCGCCCGCGGCCACCGGGACGTGCGGCCACTCCCCGATCCGGACCGGCTTGCCGAACTGATTGCCGCAACCGGGCGCGACGGCGACATGGTCGTCTGCCTCGGGGCCGGCACAGTCACCAACTGGGCCCAGGCCCTGCCCGGAGAGCTCGAGAGGCTGCTGGCGCGCGATACGGGGACGGAGGGATGACCATGGCGGCCATTTCGAGCCCTCCCTCGCTCCTGGACAGACTTCCGCCCGTGCGCGGCCGCTACGAGGCGGACGGCGCAATCGCGCGCTACACCTGGTTCCGCGTCGGCGGCCCGGCAGAGGTGCTGTACCGACCCGCAGACGTGACCGATCTCGCCAATTTCCTCGCCGGCAAGCCCGACGACGTGCCGGTGACGGTCCTCGGTGCCGGCTCGAACCTTCTCGTGCGCGACGGCGGCGTCCCCGGCGTTGTGATCCGTCTCGGCCGGCCTTTCTCCAACATCCGGATCGACGGTGTCTCCGTCCAGGCCGGTGCCATGGCTCTCGACTACAACGTCGCCAAAGCCACGCGCGACGCCGGGATCGCGGGCTTTGAGTTCATGGCGGGGATTCCGGGCACCGTCGGCGGCGGTCTGCGCATGAACGCGGGCGCCTACGGCCGCGAGTTCAGGGACGTGATGCAGGAGGCAACCGCGCTGACTCCGCATGGCGAGATCCGCGTCCTGACCCCGGACGACTGGGGTCCGCGCTATCGCGGCTCGGCGGTCCCGCGCGACTGGATCTTCGTGGGTTGCGTCATGGCGGGAGCCTGGGGCAACCGTGACGAGATCGAACGCGCGATGGCCCTCGTCCAGGAATCCCGCGAGGAGACCCAGCCAATCCGCACCCGCACCGGCGGCAGCACGTTCAAGAACCCGAACGGCCACAAGGCCTGGGAACTCGTGGACCGCGCAGGCTGTCGTGGCCTGAAGCTCGGCGGTGCCCAGGTTTCCGAGAAACACTGCAACTTCCTGGTCAACACCGGTGGCGCCACGGCGGCCGACATAGAGGGGCTTGGCGAAGAGGTCCGCCGCAGGGTCCGCGAGACCACCGGCGTCGAGCTGACCTGGGAGCTGGAACGGATCGGCGAGTGCGCAGGAGGCGAGCAATGAGCGCCCGCAAGCGCATCGCCGTGCTGATGGGCGGCACGTCGGCCGAACGGGACGTGTCGCTCGAATCCGGCCGCCAGTGCGCCGAGGCACTGTGCGAGGCCGGCTACGACGCCCATGAGATCGACGTCACGGCAGACATCGCAGCCCTTCTCAAAGCACTCGATCCGCGCCCGGACGCGGTGTTCAACGCGCTGCACGGCCGGTTCGGTGAGGACGGTAACATCCAGGGCCTGCTCAATCTGCTCGGCCTGCCCTACACCCATTCCGGTGTCCTCGCGTCGGCGCTGGCGATGGACAAGGCTGCCGCGCGCGTGATCTTCGAAACAGAGGGTCTCGGCATCGCCCGGGGACAGCTTGCGAGCCGCGAGGAACTGCTCGCCGGTGACGTCATGCCCCGCCCCTATGTGATCAAGCCGAACAGCGAAGGGTCGTCCGTGGGTGTCCAGATCATCGAGGACGGTGCTAACGGACCCGACTCGAACGCGTTATCCGACGACACCCATCTGGTCGAGGAGTTCATTCCGGGCCGCGAGCTCACCGTGGCCGTGATGGGCGCGCCGGGCGAGGACCCGCGCCCCCTGGCCGTGACCGAACTGCGCCCGACCAAGGGCTTCTACGATTACGAGGCGAAGTACACCGACGGGGTGACGGAACATCTGGTGCCCGCGCCGGTCAGCGAGGGCGTCTACGACAAGGCCATGGCCTGGGCCGCGCAGGCTCACAAGGCGCTCTACTGCCGTGGCCTGACCCGCGCGGACTTCCGTTACGACGACGACCATGACGCGCTCGTCATCCTCGAGGTCAACACGCAGCCCGGCATGACGCGCCTGTCGCTCGTGCCGGAGCAGGCGACCCATTGCGGGATTGCATTCCCCGAACTTGTGAGTTGGATGGTGGAGACAGCGCAATGCGATTGATTCCAAAGATCGGCGCCTCGAAGAAAGACACAAAGCGGCGTTCGCCGGCCACCCGGCGGCCTCGGCAATTGACCACGCTCGGCGTTGGTGCCGCGAGCATCGCGGCGATCGGCGTGGGCGCCTGGCAGCTGTCCGCGAACGGCTGGGTCGACGCCCGCATTGCGCGCGTGTCTGCATCGGCCCTCGAGATGTCCGCGAATGCCGGCCTGCGGGTCGGCAACGTGTTTCTGAGCGGTCGCAAGAACGCCAACGCTACCGAAATTCTTGCTGCCCTAGACGTCGAGCGCGGTTCGCCGATCCTCGCCATGGACATGGAGGCCACGCGCGAACGGCTGGAATCAATGGGCTGGATCCGCTCCGCGGAGATCGCCCGCCGCCTCCCTGACGTGGTGTTCGTGCGGATTGTCGAACGCGAGCCGCTGGCGCTCTGGCAGCATGATGGCAGCATTGCGCTGGTGGATCGCTTCGGCGAGACCATTCAGCGCACCGATCTCGACGCCTTTGCCCATCTCCCGCTGATTGTCGGCGACGGCGCTCCCGACCACGCCGCGCAGCTGATCGATCTCCTGCGCACCTACCCCGCCGTCTCGGACGCGATCGAGGCCGCTGTGCGGGTCTCTGAGCGCCGCTGGAACCTTCGCCTGCGCAACGGCATCGACGTCCGGCTTCCGGAACAGAACATCTCAGCGGCGCTGACCCGCCTTGACGATTTCCAGCGCGAGCACGCGCTCCTCGACCGCGACGTCGTCGCCGTCGACCTGCGTGTTCCCGACCGCCTCATCGTCCGTGTCGGCCGTGACAGCGCACCCCGCCCGACCTCCGGGGGGAAGGACACATGAGCATGGATTGGGGGAACGGCGGCCTGCCGAAGAAACTCGCAAAGCCGCGGACGGGCACGTTCGCCGTCCTGGACATCGGTACCAGCAAGGTGTGCTGCCTTATCGCGCGCGCCGGGCGTCCGTCGGCCGACGGCAGCGCGACGCCAAGCGCACAGCCGCGCGTGATCGGCGCCGGCCACCAGCTGAGCCGGGGCCTGAAGGCCGGCACCATCATCGATGTGGATGCGGCCGAAGATTCGATCCGCAAGGCCGTCCACATGGCCGAGCAGACGGCGCAGGAAACCATCAATGCGGTCACCGTCAACCTCGGTACCGGCGCGCCGCAGTCCGAGATCCTGGGGGTCGATGTCGACATCGGCGGCCAGCAGATCGACGAGATGGACCTGCATCGCGTCTTCCAGCACACCCATACGCTCCGCCAGGAGGCGGCCAACGGGAACGTGAAGGACCGCGAGCTCATTCACTCGATCCCGGTGGGCTTCGCCATCGACGACCAGAAGGGAATCGACGATCCGCGCGGCATGTTCGGACAGAAACTGTCTGTGAACATGCATCTGGTGTCCGCGTCCACGAACGCGATCCGTACCATCCACGCGGCAGTCGAACGCTGTCACCTGGAAATCGAGGGCTTCGTCCTTTCGCCTTACGCCGCCGGTCTCGCGACCCTGGTCGAGGACGAAGCGGATCTCGGGGTCACCGTCGTCGACATGGGCGGCGGCACCACAAGCCTCGCAATCTTCTACGACGGCCAGATGATGTTCGCCGACACCATCCCGGTCGGCGGCAACCACGTGACGTCGGACGTCGCACGAGGGCTCTCAACAACGCTCGCCAATGCCGAGCGGCTCAAGACCTTCCACGGCAACGCGCTCGCGGCCGAATCTGACGAACACGAGCTGCTCGACGTGCCGCAGGTCGGCGAAGAGGATCTCAACGCCACGGTCCAGATGCCCCGCTCGCTTCTGAACGGGATCATCCAGCCAAGGATCGAGGAAACATTCGAACTGGTGCGCGCGCGCCTCGACGACAGCGGCTTCGGGCCGCTCGCCGGGCGCCGGGTCGTCCTGACCGGCGGCGCCAGCCAACTACAGGGCGTGCGCGACCTCGCGGCGCTCATTCTCGACAAACAGGTTCGCATGGGTCGGCCCCTGCGCGTGCGCGGTCTCGCGGACGCGATCGCCGGCCCTGCTTTCGCAACCGGTGCAGGCCTCATCGCCCACGCCGCCGACAATGCGTCGTCGCTGACGATGCCGACACCGGTTCACCAAGGGGAACCAGGCCGCCTGACCGGGCGGTTTGGTCAGTGGTTCCGTGAACATTTCTAGTCCGCACGCATCCACGTCCCCGACCCAGGGTTTCGGCACATGCCGGAACGGAGGGTCACCGTTCCGGCCATGTCTGGCCGATCTTTCGTCGAGCTCAATTTTTCGAAACTGGAGGCAAAAATGACGCTCAATCTCACTGCTCCCCCCCCGGAATCCCAGCTCAAGCCACGGATCGTCGTCATCGGCGTCGGCGGCGCGGGCTCCAACGCGGTCAACAACATGATCGCGTCGAACCTCGAAGGCGTCGAGTTCGTCGTCGCCAACACCGATGCCCAGTCCCTCGCGATGAATGCATCCGAGCGGCGCATCCAGCTCGGTGCGAACATCACCAATGGCCTCGGCGCGGGTGCGCGTCCCGACATCGGACGCGCGGCAGCCGAGGAGGCGCTCGATGAGATCATCGATCACCTCCAGGGCAGTCACATGGCCTTCATCGCAGCTGGCATGGGCGGCGGCACCGGTACTGGCGCGGCGCCTGTGATCGCCCGCGCCGCGCGCGAGCAGGGCATCCTGACAGTCGGTGTCGTAACCAAGCCGTTCCAGTTCGAGGGCCGCCATCGCGCCACCCTGGCGGACGAGGGCATCGAGGAGCTGCAGCACTTCGTCGATACGCTGATCGTTATCCCGAATCAGAACCTGTTCCGCATCTGCAACGAGAACACGACCTTTTCGGACGCGTTCTGCATGGCCGACAACGTTCTTCATTCGGGAGTACGCGGCGTGACCGACCTGATGATCATGCCCGGCCTGATCAACCTCGACTTTGCCGACATTCGCACGGTGATGAGCGAGATGGGCAAGGCGATGATGGGCACCGGCGAGGCGAGCGGCGAATCGCGCGCGATCGAATCCGCCGAATCTGCGATAGCCAATCCGTTGCTGGATGATGTGTCCATGCGCGGCGCCCGCGGCGTGCTGATCAACATCACCGGCGGTCCCGACATGACGCTGTTCGAGGTCGATGAGGCCGCGAACCGTATCCGCGAGGAAGTGGACGCGGACGCTAACATCATCTTCGGTTCCACTTTCGACGAGAAGCTCGAGGGCACGATGCGGGTTTCGATCGTGGCGACCGGCATTGACGCCAACGCAGACGCACTGCCGCGCTCGCCGATGATCTCTCTGGTTCATGACGCGGACCAGTCGAAGGCGAAGATCGCCGAGACGGCCACCGAAGAGATACCTGCTGCCGACGCCACGCCGCCGGCCGCCGAGAAGGTGGAGCCTGCATCCGCGCAGCCTGCTCAGACCGAGCTCCCGGCACAGCCGGAAACTCCTAAGCCGGCCGCATCCGAACCCGCGACCGCGGCATCGCCCTTCATTCCGCCGAAGCCTGTCATCGAGGAAAAACGCCCGGCGCCGCGCGCCGCGGCCCCTCGCCCCGACGCCTTCGCGGAAGCGGCAATCGCCAACGCGGGCGCCCAGGCCGAACGTCGGCGTGGCCGCAGTCTGTTCCAGAAGGTCACGGGCGCGGTAAACCGGGCCATGGCCGAGGATCAGGCCGGAAACACAGCCAAGCTCGAAGAGCGGCGCGAGCCCGTCGCGGCCAAGCCTGCGGCGCCTACTCCGGCTCCGGAACCCGTTGCGGAAACCATGCCCGCCGCGAAACCGATCGCGGAGGCACAGCCCGCGCCGATGTCCGAGGAACCGGCTGTCGAAACCGTCGCGGAGCCCGCCCCGGCCGAACCGGCCGTTGTGGAGCCGACGGTCGAGGTCAAGCCGGAACCCCAACCGGTCGCGACACCGGCACCTGCGGCAACCGCAGAGCCGAAACCGGTTGCGGAGCCGGAACCTGTCGTCGAGACGGCGGCCACACCGGCCCCCGTCGAACGCGACACGGCGCCGGCCCAGCCGACGCTGGCCAATATCGAGCCCGCCGCGCCCCGCGAGACCGCTCGCGAGGACGAGGATATGCTCGAAATTCCGGCATTCCTGCGCCGACAGGCCAACTGATCACGTTGCAGGGCGGAAACCACGGTTTTCTCCAGTAATCCGCGGTTTCCGCCCGCAACACTCTGAAACAAAGAGTGATTTGTGACGACCGCCTGCGACTTGTTACACCCCGTAGCAGAAATTGACGTTTCACGCGCCATTGCGTGACCAGAACGAAAGAACACATGCGGATGACCACATCACCGGAAACGCACACGGGCCTGCAGCACACGCTCAAGAGCGAGATCGGCTGCAGCGGCACCGGCCTGCACACAGGCGAGACCGTCTCGATCCTGCTGAAGCCGGCCCCGGCGAACACCGGTATTGTCTTCCGCCGCACGGATCAGATCGGCAACGGTGCCGAAATACCCGCTCTCGTCAAGAACGTCGTCGAAGCAACCCTCTGCACGACACTCGGAAACGAGGACGGCATTACCGTCGCGACGGTCGAGCATCTGCTTGCCGCGCTGGCCGGCTGTCTCATCGACAACGTGATTGTCGAGGTCGAAGGCTCCGAGATACCGATCATGGACGGCAGCGCAGCGCCGTTCGTATTCCTTATCGAATGCGCGGGCGTGGTCGCCCAGGATGCGCCGCGCCGCGTCATCGAGGTCCTAAAGCGGATCGATGTCGAAATCGACGGCCGCCAGGTCTCGCTGTCGCCCGGCAACGGTTTCTCCGTGGGGTTCGGCATCGATTTCGACTCCGGCGCCATCGGTCGCCAGGACATGGAAGTCCACCTCGTCAATGGCACCTTCAAGGGCGAAATCTCCCGGGCCCGTACGTTCGGTTTTGCCGAGGAGGTCGATCAGCTACGACGCATGGGCCTCGCGCTTGGCGGAAGCCTCGACAACGCGGTCGTCGTCAGCGGCGACGAAATCCTCAACGACGAGGGCTTGCGCTACGAGGACGAGTTCGTCCGCCACAAGATTCTCGACTGTGTCGGCGACCTGTATCTCGCCGGCGCGCCGATCTCCGGACATTTCCAGGGATTCCGGTCCGGCCACGCGATGAACCATGAAATCGTCCGCGCCCTCTTTGCCGATCCGGCCGCATGGCGCTACGCGGAGACGGGCGAGGCGTTCGTACCGGAGCCAATCGCCGCGACGGCCTAGAAGCGTTTCATCTGCACCAGATATAGAACGGGCCGGCCCCGCCGCCCCGGT
>JAYPRP010000011.1:0-39742 GCA_038132575.1 Rhodospirillaceae bacterium | reverse complement strand
TTCCGGCACCCCGTTACGTGCAAGCCTCCGGCGAAACCGCGCGACGTCACGCGGCGCCAGGCGCACCGTAATCCGCGCGCAACCGTGGCTGTCGTCCCGTCCGATCACCTCGCCGCGTTCATGCAGCCATGCGAGCGCCGCCCCGTCCGCGAACGGCACGTCGAAGGTTTCCACGCTCTCGTCCGCCGCCAGGATGGCATCGATCCGGTCGAGGAACGCGTCGCACCCCTCCCCCGTTTGCGCCGAAACCATCACGACATCCGCGTTGTTCCGCGCCCGCTCCGCCAGGAAAGCACGCTCCTCGGGGTCGATCAGGTCGATCTTGTTCAGGACCTCGACATGCGCCGGCGGGCCCTTCGGCGTCCCGTCATCGTCCAGCCGTTCCGCGCCGTCGAGAAGATTCTCCAGAATACCTTCCACATCCTCGCGCTGGGCGTCCGTGTCCGGGTCCGCACAATCGCGGACATGGACGATCACATCAGCCGCCGTCACCTCTTCGAGGGTCGCGCGGAAGGCGGCCACAAGATCCGTGGGAAGTTCCGAGATGAATCCGACCGTGTCTGAAAGAATTGCCGTGCGCCCAGAGGGCAGCTCGAGTTGGCGCATGGTCGGGTCGAGCGTGGCAAAGAGCATATCCTCGGCAAAGACCTCGGCCTCCGTAATCCGGTTGAACAGCGTGGACTTGCCCGCATTGGTGTAGCCGGCGAGCGCAACGAGCGGATATGGCACCCGGGCGCGCGCGCGGCGGTGCAGGCCGCGGGTGCGGCGAACTTGGTCTAGCTCGCGCTTGAGCCGCGCGATCCGTTCGTCAATCAGGCGGCGGTCGATTTCGATCTGGCTTTCTCCGGGACCGCCAACGAAACCGAAACCGCCGCGCTGGCGCTCCAGGTGGGTCCAAGATCGGACGAGCCGGCTGCGCTGATAGCTCAAGGCAGCAAGTTCTACCTGTAGTTGCCCTTCGCGAGTTCGCGCACGCGCGCCGAAAATTTCGAGTATGAGCCCGGTCCGATCGATGACCTTGCACTTCCAGGCCCGTTCAAGATTGCGCTGCTGCACCGGCGTGAGTGGTCCGCCGACTATCACTAGCGCGATCTCGTCCGCCTTTATCCTGTCGTGAACCTCATCCACCACACCACCCCCGAACAGGGTCGAGGGCCGCGGCCGGTTCAGGCTCACCGCGCGCCGGGCGACGATATCGAGGGAAATAGCCAGCGCCAGGCCCGCGGTTTCGTCGAGCAACGTATCGGGACTACGCGAACCGTCACCTCCGGAATCGCGAATTACCGGCTGCAGCACGAGCGTACGGGTCGGCAGCGCCCCGACTTCGTCGGTCGCGGAATAAGCATCGGTACCCAAGGCGACCTGTTACTCGGCCGCCTCGGCTTCCGCCTCGTCCGTCTCGGACTCAAACAGCTGGATGGGCATCGACGGCATCACCGTCGAGATCGCGTGCTTGTAAACCAGTTGCGAGTGCGTATCGCGGCGCAACAGGACGCAGAAATTGTCGAACCAGGTCACGACGCCTTGCAGCTTGACGCCATTGACGAGAAAAATCGTGACCGGTGTTTTGTTCTTGCGAATGTTGTTCAGGAATACGTCCTGGACATTCTGTGACCGTTCGGCAGCCATCTTATTACCTCAGCTATGTTCTTGTTTTGGTTGTATTATGTGCTGTTCGGGTTGAATTTCTCATGTGTCCGCGGTGCCTTGCGGGGGCCTGTTTTCACACATGTACATACGATAAGCTTCATCGAACAGATTTCCAGTCCTCCGTGCAATGATTTCGCAATTCGCACTTATTGCAGGGCCCTCGGCGCATCGGCCATGAAAGCAAGGTAGCGGTCGTGTAGCGCGGTGCTTAGTGAACCCGGCTTGCCGTTGGCGATCATCGCACCGTCGATCCGTGTCACCGGCGTGACGAAATGGGAGGAGTTGCTCAGGAATGCCTCCCGCGCGCCAAGCGCCTCTTCGCGGGTGAATTTCCGTTCTTCGGCCGGAATACCGAGCTCCGCGGCAAGCTCGAAGATTGCCTGCCGAGTGATCCCGCGCAGGATGTCCGACTCGGCTGGGCACGTCACGAGCGTGCCGTCCGCCGTCACGATCCATGCATTTGATGACGTGCCCTCTGTCACGAACCCCTCCCCGTCGCACATCCACGCCTCGTAGGCCCCGGCCTCCGCAGCTGCCTGCTTCCCGAGCACATTCGGCAGCAGGGCCACGGACTTGATATCGCAGCGCGCCCAGCGCAGATCGTCGATTGTGACGACCGCGACGCCGTTTTCGCGCATCTCCGCGGGGAATTCGGGGATCGACCTTACGGTCATGACAAGCGCCGAACGCACCGCGGACGGAAACTTGTGGTCGCGAGGCGCCACGCCGCGGGTCACCTGGATGTAGAGCAAACCGGTCGCGAACCGATTGCGGCGGATAAGTTCGCGCATCGCGATTCGGAGCGCCGCACGTGACAACGGCCAGGCTATCCGGAGCTCTCCCAGGGACCGGTCGAGCCTGTCGAGATGAGGCTCCTCGTCCACCAGCCGGCCGCGAAACAGGTGAATCACCTCGTAAACGCCGTCGGCGAACTGGTAGCCGCGATCCTCGATATGCACCGCCGCGCGGCGATGATCGAGGTAGCGCCCATTCACATATGCAATTCGCGGCACGCGGCGCCTCCGTGCCTAGAAGAACTCGAGTCGCACGGCGAACATCTTCTCGACCTTGCGCACCGCATCCTTCGTCGCAAACAGGATCACCCGGTCGCCGACATTGATGACCGTGTCCTTGGACACCATGAGCACCTGCTCGCCACGCAGGATCGAGGCGACAATCACGCCGGCGGGAAGTTTGGAATCCTTGATCGGCTTGCCGACCAGGTTCGAGGTTTCCAGCGCTTCGGCTTCGATGACCTCGCCAAAATTCTCACCAATCGAGTGAACCGACCGGATGCGACCACGGCGCACGATCTGCAAAATCGTCGAGACCGTGATGACCCGCGGGTTCACGACCACGTCGATGCCCAGCGGTGCCAGCAGAGGGTTGTAGGTGTTACTATTGACGAGCGTGACCGCGCGTTCCGCGCCATAACGTTTGGCCAGCAGCGAGGCGAGAATGTTCACCTCGTCGTCGTTGGTCACCGCGACCACGGTGCTGGCCTTGCTGATGCTTGCCTCGCTCAGAATCTCGGGGTCGAGCGCATCGCCGTGTATGACGTTTGTCTTCGACAGCGCGTGCGCGGCCTCCTCCGCGCGTTCCTGGTTCATCTCGATGATCCGGACCGAGATGCCCGAGAACTGCTCCTCGATGTCGGCCGCGAGACTCTGCCCGATATTGCCACCGCCGATGATGATGACCCGACGGGTCTCCTCCTCGTCATGGCCGAACGCTGCCATCGACCGTGGTACATGCTCGGCGTCAACGATGATGTACACCTCGTCGCCGGCCTCCAGGTGATCGTCGCCGCTCGGCACGATCGGACTGCCCTCGCGGATGATGCCGATGATGGACAGGCGTAGGTCTGGGAACAGCGTCGTGAGCTGACGCAGGGGCGTGTTCAGGATCGGGCAGTCTTCCTCGCAGCGGACGCCGATCAGCCGCAGGCGGTTGTTCGCCAGCGGAATCATCTCGAACGAACCGGGTACGGTGAAGCGCCGCCCGATCGCGCGCGCCACCTCGATCTCCGGAGAGATGATCACGTCGATCGGCATGTGGTCACGCGAGAAAAGATCCGACCAGATCGGGTTGCGGTACGCCTGAGAGCGCACGCGCGCGATTTTCATCGGGACGTCGAACAGCGAATGCGCGACCTGGCACGCGATCATGTTCACCTCGTCGGCGAAGGTGACCGCCACGATCATGTCGGCGTCACGTGCCCCCGCCGCCTCCAGTACGTGGGGATGCGAGGCAAACCCGACCATCGTCGTCACATCGAGCGTGTCGCGGATTCGTCGGATGAGGTCAGGGCTCTGGTCGATAACCGTGACATCGACCCGTTCGGCGGCGAGCTCGCGCGCAATACTCGAGCCAACCTGACCGCCACCACAAATAATCGCTTTCATCGGTATCCCCTGAGACCCTCTCGGGCCCGGCGCGCTACCCGGCGCTGCGGACCGTGGGCCCTTTTACGCCAAGTGACTTCAGTTTGCGATGCAGCGCGGATCGCTCCATGCCGACGAAGGTCGCCGTTTTCGAGATGTTCCCGCCGAAACGGTTGACCTGCGCCTCGAGATACTGCCGCTCAAACTCCTCACGCGCATCGCGCAGGCCAAGCGCCAGGAACTCTGAGTTCGATGCACTCTGCAGCGCTCGCGGCGTCTTTTCGAGAATTTCCGGAGGAAGCATCTCCGAACGGATGGAGTCGCCGCTGTCGTTCGAAGACATGATCAGCAGCCATTCTATGACATTGCGAAGCTGGCGCACATTGCCGGGCCAGTTGTGGGCCTGTAGCGCGGTCATCGCATCCGGTCCGATACGCCGGAGCGGCATCCCGGCCTGCTCGGACGCCCGGCGCATGAAATGCTCAGCCAGCTTGGGAATATCCTCGCGGCGCTCCGTCAGGTTCGGGACCTCGAACGGCACGACATTCAGCCGGTAGTAAAGGTCCTCACGGAACTGCCCGGAATGGATTTCCTCCTGGAGATCGCGGGTTGTCGTGGCCACCACCCGCACATCGACCTTGATCCGCTGTCCCCCACCGACCCGCTCGAATGTCTGGTCCTGCAACACCCGCACGATTTTCCCCTGGGTCTCTATCGGCATGTCGCCAACTTCGTCCAGCAGCAGCGTTCCGTTATGCGCCTGCTCGAACAGCCCGATCTTGCGCCCCTCGGCCTCGTTGGTGCGGCCGGATTCGACGCCGAAAAGCTCGATCTCCATCCGCTCAGGCGCCATCGAGGCGCAGTTCACCACCACGAATGGCTGGTGGGCACGCCGCGAACAGGCGTGCAGCATTCGTGCGGCGACCTCCTTGCCCGCTCCGGCCGGCCCCGCGATCAGCACCCGGCTCCCCGTCGGGGCGACCTTTTCGATCCCCTGGCGCAACTGCACGATCGTCGGCGATTCACCCACGAGTTCCGTTTCCGCACCCGCGCGCAACCGTAGCTCGCGGTTTTCGCGCCGCAACCGCGCCGCCTCGATGGCACGGCTGACGATGGTGATCAGGCGGTCGGTCTTGAACGGCTTCTCGATATAGTCGTAGGCACCGACCTTGATCGCCTGCACCGCCGTTTCGACTGACCCATGGCCGCTGATCATGATCACCGGAACATTCGGATGCTCGCGCCGGAGTAGGTGAAGCAGCTCCATTCCGTCGAGCCGGCTGTCTTCCAGCCAGATATCGAGGATCACGAGGCTCGGTCGCCGGGCCGCGATCTGCTCGAGCGCCTGCCCGGCATTGGACGCATCGCGGGTTTCGTAGCCCTCGTCCTCAAGGACGCCCGAGATAAGAAGACGAATGTCGTCCTCGTCGTCGACTATGAGAATGTCTTCAGCCATGCACCGCCTAGAGCCCTGTCGACCGCTCGGCGGGCCGGTCCGTCGCCGGCAGATCGACCTGCAACGTTAGGATGACCCGCGCACCAGATTCGTCCGCGCTACGGTCTTCCAAGCTCAGCGTTCCCCCGTGTTGCTCGACGATTCGCGAGACAATCGCGAGTCCGAGACCGGTCCCCTTCGTTCGGGTGGTGACATAGGGCTCGGTCAGCCGGGCGCGTTCCTCAACCGGAAGGCCGCGTCCGTTATCCTCCACCGTGACGGTCGCGGCGTTACCCTCGGCAGCCACCGAGAGCCGCACCCAGCCGGGCTCTGCGTCCGAATCTGTCCGCCCCGCGATCGCATCGACGGCGTTCTGCAGGAGATTGGTCAGCGCCTGACTCAAGAGACCAGAATCACAGTTTGCTGTCACCGCATGATCGGGAATGTCGGTCTCGAAGCGAATATTCGTATGCGCCTGGTCCTGCAGAAACACCGCCTCGCGGCAGATTTTTACAAGGTCCACCGGCTGCAGGACCGGATTGGGCATCCGCGCGAATGCCGAGAATTCATCGACCATGCGGCCGATATCACCAACCTGCCTGACGATCGTGTCGGTGCATTGCGCGAACACGTCCGGATCGCTTTCGACCTCGTTTAGGTATTTCCGCTTCAGGCGCTCCGCCGAGAGCTGGATCGGGGTAAGCGGATTCTTGATCTCGTGCGCGATCCGGCGCGCGACGTCCGCCCAGGCCGCCTTGCGCTGCGCCGACTGCAACTCCGTCACGTCGTCGAAGGTCACGACGAAGCCGATCACTGTCTGCTGGGCATCGTGCTCCGCCGCGATCCGAACATGCAGGGTCTTGCGTCCGGTGTCCGTCTCTACAATCACCTCGTCCTCGACAAGGCGCTCGGGATCGCGGATCGCCCGCGCGATCGGCTCGGCCAGTTCCGGCACGCATTCGCCCAGCGGGCGGCCCATCAGGGCATCGAGTTTCTGTCCGAGAAGCGCGGTCGCAGAACGGTTTGGAAGGCTCACCCTGCCTGTGCTGTCGAGGCCGACGACGCCCGCCGAAACGCCACCCAGCACCGCCTCCGTGAAGCGGCGACGATCTTCGAGCTGCCGGTTTGCCTCGGTTAGCTCCCGGCGTTGTTCGTCGAGCTGCCGCGTCATCCGGTTGAACGAACGTGTCAGCATCCCGATCTCATCGTCCGAGCGGCTCGCCTCCGCTAGCCGCACGCCGAGGTTGCCCGAGCGCACCATCTCCGCCGCGTGGACCAGGCTCGCGATGGGCCGGGTGAGACGGTTCGCAAAGACGAAAGCGAGCCCGACCGCGGTCATCAGCAGAAGCAGCGTGACGATCACGAAGATCGCCGCGAGTTCGATCTGGAGTTCCGTAAGTTCTGATTCCACCAGCGCATAGTCGCGCGCCGCGCGCCGTGTGGTCTCCCGCAACTCAAGAACATTCGGGTCGATGAACCGGCCGACATAGAGAAACACCTTGGGCTGCACGTCGAGTCCCACAAGCGCACGCACCCGGTCCCGGTTCTCCGCGACCAGCACGACCGGCTGGCCGTTGTTCGAGTCCGCAAACGCCCAGGCGGGTGGCAGGTCGAAACTGAGCGACGATGTAAACCCGGCCTCGGTTACGGAGCGTTTGAACCGATCGAGAAGCAGTGCGCCGTGAACGGAATGGCGTTCCGCGAGAATCTCGAGGCTGCGCTGGGTGCGGCGGCTGTCCGTTGCGACCTGCGGCCAGATGCGGATGAGCTCCTGGGCCATCGCGACCGCGTCGGACCGGAAGATCTGCTCATGCTCGCTCAGGTAGGCGTCCGACACCCGAACGGAGCTCTCAACCGCCTGGCGCACGCGATCACTGAACCAGTTCTGGATGGTGACGTTGAAAAACAGCGCCGCGAGAACGACCGCCAGGATCGCCGGAACGATCGCGACGATGGAGAACAGACTGACCAGCCGCACGTGCAGGCGCACGGCGGCGAGGCCTGCCCGGCGCTGGCCCCACATACGAACTAGCGCCTGAACGACGACCGCGCCGAGCGCCAGGACAAGGACGAGGTCGATCGCGACCAGCACGTCGAGCGCGGACTCCCCCATACCGAAATCGCTCTTGCCGGTGAGCGTGAGGAACGTTGCGATGGCGGCTGTGACGCCCACGGCCATCAGGACATAGGCTAGACGGCGCGCGATGTTCGCCCGCCCGGCCCACATCGCCACGCGCCGCATCGCGGCGGCATCCCGGCGCCCCGCATCTCCCGAATAGTCCCGGGCGGCGTCGGACGTCACCGGCAGCGCGGGCCCGGGCGCGTTTCCTCGGCTTACATCATCCGTCATTCGATGCTCGACAGTTAACGTGCGTCCCTGGTGCCGTCGCGGATACATCCGCCGAGATGGTCGCAACACGCCCAAATTGCAAGCTGTCCTAATTTACGCCCCGGACAACATCAATGTCTAACTCACGGATTTTCTTACGCAATGTATTCCGGTTGAGACCGAGAAGCTGGGCCGCGCGGACCTGGTTGCCACGTGTCGCCTCCAGCGCCAGCGCGATCAGCGGCCGCTCCATCTCATACAGGACCCGGCCATACAATCCCGGGGCCGGCAGCCCGTCGTGGTGGGCGGAAAAATACGTTCGCAGGTGCCGCTCGATCGCATCCGAGAGGGACTCGTCGTCCGCTCCCGCCCCGCTTTCGCTGCCCGGCGCCGATTGCGCCAGTTCGGCCTCGACGGTCTCGAGGCTGATCACGTCCTGGCTGTAGAGTGCACTCAGACGCTGGACCAGGTTCTCGAGCTCACGGACGTTCCCCGGCCAACGATACTGCTGCAGGCGCTGGACCGCCTCGGGCACGAAGCTCTTGGGGGTCGAATCCGTAGTCTCCGCGCGGGACAGGAAATGGCTGATCAGTTCCGGGATGTCCTCGGACCGCTCGCGCAGCGGCGGAATACGCAGCGGTACGACGTTCAACCGGTAGTAGAGGTCCTCGCGAAACAGTCCCTGTCTGACGGCGAGACGCAGGTCGCGATGGGTTGCGGCAATGATCCGAACATTCGTCGAGATCGGCGTGCGGCCGCCGACCGTCGTGTACTCCCCTTCCTGAAGCACACGCAGGAGGCGGGTCTGCGCCTCGATGGGCATGTCGCCGATCTCGTCGAGAAACAGCGTACCGCCTTCGGCCTGCTCGAACCGCCCCGAATAGCGGTTTGTCGCTCCCGTGAACGCGCCCTTCTCATGCCCGAACAGTTCGCTCTCGATCAGCTCGCGCGGGATTGCCGCCATGTTGATCGCCACAAACGGCCCGAAACGCCGTTTGCCGTAGTCGTGCAGCGCGCGCGCAACCAGTTCCTTTCCTGTGCCCGATTCGCCGGTCACCATGACCGTCAGGTCGGTGTTCATGAGCCGGGCCAGGACCCGGTAGATGTCCTGCATCGCGGCCGAGCGGCCGATCAGCGGCAGCTCTTCCTCTTCACCCGGAAGGCCATGGTCGGCCGGTGCCGCCGGTTCCGGCGTCTCCGACAGGGCCCGCTGGACCACCTCGACCACTTCCTTCAGGTCGAAAGGCTTGGGGAGATACTCGAACGCGCCGCGCTCCGTCGCGCGAACGGCCGTCAGCAGCGTGTTCTGTGCGCTCATGACGATGATGCGCAGATCGGGCCTGATCTTGCGGATCCGCGGGATGAGATCGAGCCCGTTCTCATCGGGCATGACCACGTCCGTGATGACCAGGTCGCCCTCGCCTTCCGACACCCAGCGCCAGAGGTTGGCCGCGGTCCCGGTCGAGCGGACGTCGTGCCCGATGCGTCCCAGCGCCTGCCCCAGCACGGTGCGAATGCTTCGGTCGTCGTCCGCGACGAGAATTGTCGCGCTACTCATGCCTTGTCTCCTGCACGGGTTTCGTCCACCGGCAGCATTACCCGGAATGCCGTCCCGGCACCGTCGCTCTCGAGATCCACGACACCGCCATGATCACGGACGAGCTTCGCCACCAGCGCCAGCCCGAGGCCGCTGCCGTTCTTCTTCGATGTCACGAACGGGTCGAACAGGAACGGCCGGATGTCCAGCGGGACGCCGGTGCCGTTGTCTCGAACCGAGATCTCGATCGGCAGATCGACGCGCTCGCCGGTGCCCGGCAGCGCGAGGCGCAACCCATGCCGGTAGCGGGTCTCGATCCGAATCTCCCCCGCGCCGGGCTCGACCGCCTCCGCAGCGTTCTTCACCAGGTTGAGAAACACCTGGATGAGCTGATCCCGGTTGCCGAACACCATCGGCAGCGACGGGTCGTAGAGAGGCAGGAAACGCACGTTGCGGGCAAATCCGCTCTCGGCCAACTTCTGAACCCGGTCGAGCACTTCGTGAATATTGACCGCCGCGCGTTCGGGCAGCCGCTCGTCGGAAAACGCCTCCATCCGATTGACCAGCGAGACGATGCGGTCCGCCTCGTCGCAAATCAGCTGTGTGAGCTCGCGGCCGTCTTCATCGACCCCGTCTTCCAGAAGCTGCGCCGCGCCGCGAATGCCCGAGAGCGGGTTCTTCACCTCGTGGGCGAGCATCGAGGCCATCGCCGTCACCGACCGTGCCGCGCCGCGATGGACGAGTTGCCGATCGATGTGCCGGGCGAGCGTTTGTTCATGCAGGCTGACGACAACGAGCCCCGAGCCGTCGAACAGGGGCTGGGACTGCACCGACATCTCCCGTTCGCTCAATCGCGGTCCGTCGATATGGACATCGCGTTCCGCATAGCTCGCATTGTCCTGTCGTGACTTCTCGATGATGAAAAACAGCGGATTATCGGGTGTCACGAACCCTTCGAGCGACTTCCCGACAAGCCCGTGGCTCCCGGTCTCGAAAAGCTGCTCGGCGGCATAGTTCACGTAGCGGATGGTATTGCCCTCGCCGACGGCGACGACCGCATCGGACAGGGAGTTCAGGACCGACAGGGGATCGACGCCCGCGCTGAGCCCTCCGGCGCGCGCGTCCGCGCCGACCGCGGTCATCGGGCGCCCTCCTGCGAGAGCTCGTGGAACCGCCGCATCTCCTCGAAGATCACGCGCGGGTCCAGCGTGTTGTTCACGACGTTGCGGAACTCGGCCGCGCCGGGCAGTCCGGTCAGGTACCAGCCGATATGCTTGCGCGCATTGCGAATGCCGTTGCTGACGCCATAGAGCGTGAGCATGCCGTCGAGATGTTCACGCAGAATGGCCCAGCGGGCGGACACATCGGGTTCCGCGCGCGTCCCGCCGGTCACAAAATGATGCGCGACATCGCCCGGAAACCAGGGTCGTCCCTGGGACGCCCGACCGATCATCACGGCATCCGCGCCCGACCGTGCCAGGCACGCATAGGCATCGTCGATCGAGCGGATATCGCCGTTCGCGACCAGGGGGATCGAGATACGGTTCCGCACGCTGGCGATGAAATCCCAGTCAGCCGTCCCCGTATAGAACTGGCACCGCGTGCGGCCGTGCACCGTCACCATGCTGAGCCCGAGATCCTCGGCGATATGCGCAAGTTCCGGCGCGTTCCGGCTTTCGTCGTCCCAGCCCGTGCGCATCTTGACCGTGACGGGGACATCGACAGCGGCCGCGACCGCCGCCATGATCTCCGTCGCCAGGGGCACGTCGCGCATCATCGCCGACCCGCTCGCCTTGCGGACGATCTTCTTGGCGGGGCAGCCGAAGTTTATATCGATGATATCGGCGCCGCGATCGACCGAAAGCCGCGCCGCATCCGCCATGATCTCCGGCTCCGTCCCGGCCAGCTGGATACAGGCAGGTCCCTCGTCCCGATCGAACAGCATCCGGCGCGACGATTGCCGCGTGTTCAGCAACATCTGGCGGCTTGCGACCATCTCCGAGACCACCAAGCCGACGCCGAACCGGGCCGCGAGCTTGCGGAAGGGCTGGTCGCTCACGCCGGACATGGGCGCCAGAATCACCCGATTGGGGACATTTACCCGCCCGATTTCGAGCGGAGACGCTGGATCAATGGCTAAATTGCCCATTTATTACGCAACTTCTCTATGTGACTACAGATTATGCACCATACGGTGCTTTGTGCAGCGCAACAAGAGTGTTTTTCGGGAGATCAGCCGATCAATACATCGGTCACGAACTTGACCCCTGGGAACGCGAGCGCGATCAGGAGATAGGCCAGGAGCACGATACGCGCGGCACGCCGGCCGCGAAGCCCGCTACCGCGATTGAGTAGCAGCAGCACGCCTATGAGCACGAATGTCAGGACCGACAGCACGGTCTTGTGATCGAATGTCGCCAGATCCCCGGTCGCGGACACCTGCGTGGCCACCCCCGTGAGCATGCCAGCGCCAAGCACGACCTCGGCGGCAATCAGCAGCCGGATTTGCAGGCGCTCGGCATCCGCGACAGCCGGCAGCATGTCGATCCAGCCGGAAACCCGGTGCGCCCGCAGCGCGCGCTCGCGAAGCCAGACGGCCAGGGCCGTCACCGCCGCGATACTGATGAGCGCGTAGGTGACGAGTGAGACGCCGATATGCACTTGGAGCCAGGCGGTCAGGAGCGTGCCCGGCAGGGGCTCGTCGGGAACCGACGACCAGGCGATCGCGATGAGCGCCAGCAGAACGAGATAGGGCAGGAGAAGCCCGCTCAGCCGGCGGGCCGCACCGGACACCAGGCACACCGCCAGGAAGACCAGCATCGTGGCGGCGATGATGGTCCACAGGGTGGCGCTGAAGCCGGTGCGCCAGATGCCACCGCCCACGGACAGGTCCAGCACCAGCGGACCGACCGTCGCCGCCGCCAGCAGCAGCCAGAACAGCGCACCTGCCGGGTCACCGCCGCGTCCGCGATACGGAAGAAACGCCGCCGGCAGCAGTGTCAGCAATGCCGCGAGGCCCAATGTGAACGATCCGCCCATGGCGCCATCATAGGCGCGCGCGCCGCGCCGGTCACTCACGCGTCACTCGGGTTGACGCTTTCGCCGTCTCGCCGGGCCGGAGCCTTGGCAACGCCGGGGCGGACGACTAACGTGCCCGCGTTGTTCACGCGTTGGAGTGGCCGAACGTGCCCGAAACCGTTGCCCTCGTCGTCGCCGCCGGCCGCGGCGCCCGAATGCCGGGGGACATCCCGAAACAGTATCGCGACCTGCAGGGGCGAAGCATCCTGCGTCATGTGCTCGAGGCCTTCTCCGCGCACGCATCCGTCAGCCATGTGCAGGCGGTCATCCATCCGGACGACGCGGAGCAATTTGCCCTGGCGGCGCGAGGCTTGGGGCCAGGCGATCCGGTTCTTGGCGGCGCAACCCGACAGGAGTCGGTGCGCAACGGCCTGCGAGCGCTCGCGGACGCCGGCGCGCCGGACAATGTGCTGATTCACGATGGCGCGCGCCCCTTCGTGTCCGGGTCGCTCGTCGATCGGGTGATCGGCGCACTGGCGGACGCCGACGGCGCGATTCCTGCCCTGCCGGTCACGGACACGATCAAGCGCGGCGACGGCAATGTCATCACCGGGACCGTGGATCGAAGCGGCCTCTATCGCGTGCAAACGCCGCAGGGCTTCCGCTTCGCGCCGCTGCTCGCAGCGCACGAGGCTGCCGATGGCGGCGGACAAGCCTTCACCGACGATGCCTCGGTCGCCGAGGCCGCAGGGCTCCGGGTCGCCATGGTCGCGGGCGACGAGGCGAACATCAAGATTACCCATGACGAGGACCTGGCGCGCGCGGCCGCGTGGCTCGCCGGTGCGCGCGAAACCCGCGTGGGGACGGGATACGACGTCCATGCGTTCGGGCCCGGCGACACGGTCCGGCTCGGCGGGATCGACATTCCCCACGACCGCGCGCTTGCGGGCCACTCTGACGCCGATGTCGCACTGCATGCACTGACCGACGCGCTCCTGGGCGCGCTCGGCGACGGCGACATCGGCTCGCACTTCCCGCCGTCCGACCCGCAGTGGCGGGGCAAGGATTCGATGCATTTCCTGGCGCACGCGATGGACCTGTTACGCGGGCGCGGCGGCGCCCTCGTGCACGCCGACCTGACGATCGTCTGCGAGGCGCCGCGCATCGGGCCCCATCGCGACGCGATGCGCGCGCGGATCGCGGAAGCGCTCGCCGTGGACGCCGGCCGCATCTCGGTCAAGGCCACGACGACCGAGGGGCTGGGCTTCACCGGCCGCGCCGAGGGCATCGCCGCTCAGGCCAGCGCCACCATCAACCTCCCGACAGGCCCATGACGACCGAACCCGATCCCGACACCCGCGAGCCCCGGCTCGCCCGCCTGCTCGCAACCTGGTTCGGTGCCGGCGACCTGCCCGGCGCGCCCGGAACCTGGGGCTCGCTCGCCGCCCTGCCCTTCGCGCTCGTCGCGGTCATGATCGGCGGTCAGTTCCTGCTGATGGCGTTAATTCTCGTCGGGTTCGTCGCCGGCGTCTGGGCCAGCGGCAAGCTCGCCGCGTACCACCGGCTCCAGGATCCCCAGCGGGTTGTTATCGACGAGGTCGTCGGCCAGTGGCTCGCAATCCTGCCGCTCGCGCTCGACTGGCGCTTCTACCCGGTGGCGTTCGTCCTGTTCCGGTTCGCGGACATCACGAAGCCCTGGCCGTTGAGGGACCTCGAGCGCCTCCATGGCGGTGTCGGCATCATGGCCGACGACGTCGGCGCCGGCGTCTATGCCGGCGCCCTCACCTGGCTGATCGCGGTCTGGCTGGGCTCGCAAGGTACCATTCCCACCCTGTTCGGATGACACCATGTTCGATGCGCAACTCCTCCACGATTCCGCCGAGCTGCTGGAGCTCAGCCGCCGGGCGAACCTCAAGATCGCGACAGCAGAATCCTGCACCGGAGGGCTGATCGCCGGCTGCCTGACAGAGATCGCGGGCTCGTCGGACGTGGTCGAACGCGGCTTCGTGACCTACTCGAACGAGGCGAAGATCGAGATGCTCGGCGTGCCGAAGATGCTGATCACGCTCCACGGTGCGGTCAGCGAACAGGTCGCCCGCGCCATGGCCGAGGGGGCGCTGGCGCGATCGCTGGCGGACATCACCATCTCCGTGACCGGGGTTGCGGGTCCGGGAGGCGGCACGAAGGAGAAGCCCGTTGGCCTCGTGCACTTCGCCTGCGCCGGCCGGGGCCGTCCGACCGTCGCCCATCACGAGGTCTTTCCCGGCGACCGGGCGGCCGTGCGCGACGCGACCGTGCAGACCGCGTTCTCGATACTCCGGCACACCATCACCGGCGGCAACTAGGACGAGGAACACCATGACCACCCGCGAGATCAACCGAGGGGCTTTCGACAGCCGGGATTTTTCCGCGATTTTCGACCATGCCTCGATCGGCGTGCGCGACATCGCACGCGCCATGGCGTTCTACCGACCCACCCTGGCGACGCTGGGGCTCGAAGTGGTGATGGACAAGGGGTTCGCGGTCGCGTTCGGCAACGGATCGGGCCGTCAGTGGCTCTGGATCAGTGAGCCCATCGACAAGGACACCGAGGTCGTCGCCAACAACGGCGCGCATTTCGCGCTGATCGCGGACTCGCGTGCGACCGTCCGGGCCTTTTACGAGGCGGCCATGGCGAATGGCGGGCGGGACGACGGCGCCCCGGGTCTGAGGCCCGAATACATCCCGACCTATTACGGGGCGTTCGTGCTGGATCCGGACGGCAACAAGGTCGAGGCCGTCTGCCGCAAGGACGAGGACAGCTAGAGCGCGTCCGGCCTCAGGCCGTCGGGCGGCTCGGCGCCTCCGGCCCATACAGCGCGTCCGCACGTTTCTCGAACGCGCCGACCATCCGGCTGACGGCCTCGTGAAACAGCGCGCCGATCATCTTCTCGAAGATGCGGCTCCGGAACTCGAACTCGACATAGAAGTCGATCTCGCAGCCACCGTCCCCGTGCGGCACGAACACCCAGTGGTTGCGCAGGAACTTGAGCGGCCCGTCCACATACTCGACATCGATCCGCGGGTCGTCCGCATCCCCGCCCGGCGTGAGCGTGACCTTGGAGGTGAACCGCTCGCGGATGAGCCTGAACCCCACCACCAGGTCCGACCAGACGATCTCGCCGTCGGATGCCTTCTCACGCTTGCGGTTGCGGGCCGCCAGGCACCAGGGCAGGAACTCCGGATAGCTCTCAATATCCGCGACCAGCGCGAAAAGCTGGTAGGGGGTATAGGGAAGAACCTTGATTTCCTTGTGGGACGGCACGCGTAATCGGGTCTTGGGTTCAGTCCGCCGCGGCCAGCTTGGCCTCGCGCGCCGCACGCAGCTTCGCGAAGTCGTCGCCCGCGTGATAGCTCGACCGCGTCAGCGGCGTCGCCGACACGAGCAGGAACCCCTTGCCGCGCGCCATCTTCGCATAGCCCTCGAACTCCTCGGGCGTGACGAACTTGTCGATCCGCGCATGTTTCGGCGTCGGCTGCAGATACTGGCCGATGGTCAGGAAATCGACGTCCGCGGCGCGCAGGTCGTCCATCACCTGGCCGACCTCCTCGCGGGTCTCGCCCAGGCCCACCATCAGGCCGGACTTTGTGAAGACGCTCGGCACCTTCTCCTTGATCCGGCGCAAGAGGTCGAGGCTGGTGAAATAGCGCGAGCCCGGCCGGATTGTCGGGTACAGCCGCGGAACTGTCTCGAGATTGTGGTTGAACACGTCCGGCGGGTCGGCGGCCATGATGTCGATGGCGCCGGGCTTGTCCTTGAAATCGGGGGTCAGGATCTCGATCGTCGTATCCGGCGCGGACGTCCGCAGCGCCCGCACGACCTGGCTGAAATGATCGGCGCCCCCGTCCGGCAGGTCGTCGCGGTCGACCGAGGTCAGAACCACATGCTCGAGCACCATGCCGCCGACGGCGAACGCGACATTCGCGGGCTCATTCGGATCGAGCGGCTTCGGTACGCCGGTCGCGACGTTGCAGAAGGCGCAGGCCCGCGTGCAGGTGTCGCCCATGATCATGATGGTCGCGTGCTTCTTCGACCAGCACTCGCCGATGTTCGGGCACGCCGCCTCCTCGCACACGGTGGCAAGGTTGAGTTCACGCATCATCTTGCGCGTCTCGTGATAGGCCTTGCTGGTCGGCGCCTTCACGCGAATCCAGTCCGGCTTGCGCTGTATCGGGTTGTCGGGCCGGTTCCGCTTCTCCGGGTGCCGGAGCGCGGGGTCGGTGCGCTTGTCGCGAACGGGGGTTGAGGTCATGGGCTAGAAATGGATCGTGCGCCCGTAGGCGTCAAGCACGGACTCGTGCATCATCTCGCTCAGCGTCGGATGCGGGAAAACCGATTCCATGAGCTCGTGCTCGGTGGTCTCGAGGGTCTTCGCGATACCGTAGCCCTGGATCAGTTCCGTCACCTCAGCGCCGATCATGTGTGCGCCCAGAAGCTCACCCGTGTCGGCGTCGAAGATCGTCTTGATAAGCCCCTCGGGCTCGCCCAGCGCGATCGCCTTGCCATTGCCCTGGAACGGGAAGCGCCCGACCTTCAGCTTGTGCCCCGCCTTCTTTGCCGCGGTCTCGGTCATGCCGACCGACGCGACCTGGGGTGTGCAGTAGGTGCAGCCCGGAATGCGGCTCGTGTCCAGCGGGTGGACGCTCTCCGCGCCCGCCATCTTCTCGACCGCGATGATGCCCTCATGGGACGCCTTGTGCGCGAGCCACGGCGGGCCGGCGACGTCGCCGATGGCCCAGATGCCCGGCTCGCCGGTCTGGCCCCATTCGTCGATGACGATATGGGACTTCTCGACCTTCACTTTCGTTCCCTCGAGCCCGATATCCTCGACGTTGCCGACGATACCGACGGCCATGATCACCCGCTCGACCTCGATGTTCTGGAACTTGCCGTCCTTCTCGAGCGTCGCCGTGACCTTGTCCGGCTGCTTGTAGAGCGACTTCACGCTCGCGCCGGTGATCAGGGTCATGCCCTGTTCCTCGAACGCCTTGGCCGCGAGCCCGGAAATCTCCTCGTCCTCGACCGGCAGGATGCGGTCGAGCACTTCGACCACCGTCACCTCCGCGCCGAGCGTGCGATAGAAGGACGCGAACTCGATCCCGATCGCGCCCGACCCCACGACCAGCAGCGACTTCGGGAATTCCTTCGGCACCATCGCCTCGCGATAGCTCCAGATCTGCTCGCCGTCGGCCTCCATACCGGGGATCTGGCGCGCCCGTGCGCCGGTCGCCAGCAGGATATTCTTCGCAGTCACGTCCGCGACCTTCTTGCCGTCCTTCTCGACCGTGAGCTTGCGCGCGCCGGCCTTGCCGCCGGCGAGCTTGCCCCAGCCGTCGATCACCTCGACCTTGTTCTTCTTGAGCAGATAGCCGACGCCCTGGTTGAGCTGCTTCGCAACACCGCGTGAGCGCTCGACGACCTTCGCGATATCGAAGGAAACATTTTCGGCCTTGAGGCCATAGGCCTCGGCGTTCTGCATGTAGTGGTAGATCTCCGACGTGCGGAGCAGCGCCTTGGTCGGGATACAGCCCCAGTTCAGGCAAATCCCGCCCAGGTGGTTCGCCTCGACGACCGCAGCCTTCATGCCAAGCTGCGCCGCGCGGATCGCCGCCACGTAGCCGCCGGGGCCACCGCCGACGACGACCAGATCGAATTGCTTGTCCGCCATGGGATTCAGTCCTCGCAGATGCCGGCGCGCCAGTATGCCGCCGGATCGGATTTTGAATTACAGGAGAAGCCCGAGGGGTTCCTCGATCAGCTCCTTGAGCGCGGCGAGATACTCCGCCCCGATTGCACCGTCGAGCGCCCGATGATCGACCGAAAGGGTCAGCGACATGACCGTCGCGACCGCCAGTTCGCCGTCGCGCACGACCGGGCGCTGCTCGCCCGCCCCGACCGCCAGGATCGCGCCCTGAGGCTGGTTGATGACCGCCTCGAAATGCTTGACGCCGTACATGCCCAGGTTGGAGATCGTGAACGTCCCGCCCTGGAACTCTTCCGGTGCCAGCTTGTTGTCGCGCGCACGCGCCGCCAGATCGGCCATTTCGGCAGAGATCGCCTTGAGCCCCTTGCCCTCCGCGCCCCGGACAATCGGGGTGATCAGGCCGTCGTCGATGGCCACCGCGACCGAGATATCGGCCCGCTTGTAAACACGCACCCCCTCGTCGGACCAACCGGCATTGGCGCGCGGCACCTCCATCAGCGCCGCCGCGGCGGCCTTGATGATCATGTCGTTCACCGAGATCTTGAACGCGCCGTCCTTGGCGCGCGAATTCAGGTTCTTGCGCGCTTCCAGCAACCGGTCGATCTCGCAATCCACCGTCAGGTAGAAATGCGGCACCTGCTGCTTCGACTCTGTCATGCGCTGGGCGATGACCTTGCGCATGTTGGACAGCGGCAGCACCTCGTAGGGCGCATCGCCTTCCACCGAAACGGTCTGCGGCGCGGCTGCCGTTCCGACCGCGGGCGCGCCCGAGAAATTCTCGATATCCGCCTTGACGATCCGGCCGTTGGGGCCGCTGCCGGTCACCTGGGCCAGGTCGATGCCCTGCTGCGCCGCGAGACGCTTGGCCAGGGGGCTCGCGATAACACGGTCGCCAGCGGCTGCAGGGGCGCTCGCCGGGGCAGGTGTCGGCGCCGGGGCCTCGGCGCGGGTAGCAGCCGGAGCCGCTTCGGCAGGCGCCTCGGCCGGCGCGTCCGCCTTCGCGAATGCGCCGCCGGCGTCGAACCCGTCGAGCGCACTATCGTCCTCGCCATCCTCGAGCAGGACCGCGATCGGCGTGTTGACCGCGACCTCCTCGGCGCCTTCGGCGACAAGAATTTTCGCGAGCACGCCCTCGTCCACCGCCTCGACCTCCATGGTCGCCTTGTCGGTCTCGATCTCCGCGATGACATCGCCCGGCGCGACCGCATCGCCCTCGGCCTTGAGCCAGCGCGCGAGGTTGCCCTCGGTCATCGTCGGCGACAGGGCCGGCATGAGAATGGAAATCGGCATCAGTGCTTCCCCCGGATACGGTCTGCGGTGCGGTTCATCGGGATCATATCCCCGGCGCGCGCCCCGCGTGTTGCGTTCTCGATGGCCGCAGCGGCCAAGCCCGCAACATCCTGCTTCATTTGTGCTGCTTCCCGGATATTCCTGCCAGCAAGCGGCCGTGGTGCGACGAACACCGTCCTAGTCCTTGTAACAAACGCGCTTGGCGGCCTCGACGATACGCTCGGCCTGCGGCAGCGCCAGTTTCTCGAGATTGGCGGCGTAGGGCATGGGCACATCCTCGCCGGTTACCCGGACGACGGGCGCATCGAGATAATCGAACGCATCCTCCATCATCCGCATACCGATCTCCGCGCCGATACCGGCGAACGGCCAGCCTTCCTCCACGGAGACGATCCGGTTGGTGCGCTTAACGGAGTCGACCACCGTCGCCGTGTCGAGCGGCCGGATCGACCGCAGGTCGATGACCTCCGCCTCGATCCCCTCGGCGGAGAGCATCTCCGCCGCCTCGAGCGCCTTGCCGACCATCAGCGAAAACGCGGTGATCGTCACATCGTCGCCGGCGCGCACAACCTTCGCCTTGCCGATGGGCACGGTCACATCCTCGTCGTCGGGCACGTCGAAGCTGCTGCCGTAGAGCAGTTCATTCTCGAGCACGATCACGGGGTTCGGGTCGCGGATCGCCGACTTGATCAGCCCCTTGGCATCCGCCGCGCTGTAGGGCGCGACCACCTTGAGGCCCGGGCAATGGCCGTACCAACTCGCATAGCACTGGGAGTGCTGGGCGGCGACGCGTGACGCGGCGCCATTCGGCCCGCGGAAGACGATGGGCACATCCATCTGGCCGCCGGACATATAGAGGGTCTTGGCCGCCGAGTTGATGATCTGGTCGATGGCCTGCATCGCGAAGTTGAAGGTCATGAACTCGACGATGGGGCGCAGGCCGTGATAGGCCGCGCCGACGCCGAGCCCGGCAAATCCCTGTTCCGTGATCGGCGTGTCGATCACCCGGCGGTCGCCGAACTCCTCGAGCAGTCCCTGGCTGACCTTGTAGGCCCCCTGGTACTGCGCAACCTCTTCACCCATGAGGAACACATTCTCGTCCCGGCGCATTTCCTCGGCCATGCCGTCGCGCAGGGCCTCGCGCACCGTCATCTCGGTGGTCGGCCCGTCATAGGCGGCTTCGGCCGGCACGGATGCCGCGGCGGGTGCCGTGGGTGCCGGCGTATCGGCAGCGGGCTCAGCGGCAGGCTCGGGCGCCGCGGCGGGCGCGGCATCGCCGATGTCGTCGGCGCTCTCACCGTCCGCGAGGATCACGGCGATCGGCGTGTTCACGGCGACATCCTCGGCCCCTTCGGCCACGAGAATCCTGCCCAGCGTGCCTTCATCGACCGCCTCGACCTCCATGGTCGCCTTGTCGGTCTCGATCTCGGCTAACACATCGCCCGGCGAGATGCTGTCGCCCTCGGCCTTGAGCCATCGCGCGAGGTTGCCCTCGGTCATCGTCGGCGACAACGCCGGCATGAGTACCTGGATCGGCATGTTCTTGGTCCTCCCCATCCCGCGTCCGCGGTCAGGCTTCAATCAGAATGTCGGTGTAGAGCTCGGACGGATCGGGTTCCGGGCTCTCCTGGGCGAAGTCCGCGGCGGCGTTGACGCGCTCGCGCACCTCGCGATCGATCGCCTTCAGCGCATCCTCGTCCGCAACTTTCTGGGCGATAAGAATATCCTTAAGGGTCTCGATCGGATCCTTCTCGGTCCGCATCTTCTGAACCTCTTCCTTAGTCCGGTACTTGGCCGGGTCGGACATGGAGTGACCGCGATACCGGTAAGTCTGCATTTCGAGGATAAACGGCCCCTTGCCCGAGGAACGGGCATATTTCACGGCCTCCTGTGCCGCTTCGAAGACCTGGACTACATCCATGCCATCCACCTGGGCACCCGGGATACCGTAGGCGGCGCCGCGGTTGTAAAGATCCGGTTCGGCCGAGGCTCGCTCGACCGACGTGCCCATGCCGTAGCGGTTGTTCTCGATGATGTAGATGATCGGCAGGTCCCAGAGCGCGGCCATGTTGAAGCTCTCATAAACCTGGCCCTGGTTCAGCGCACCGTCACCGAAATAGGCCAGGCACACCCCGCCGTCGTCCTTGTACTTGTGGGAGAAGGCGATCCCGGTGCCCAGCGGCACGTTTGCGCCGACGATCCCGTGGCCGCCGAAGAAATTCTTCTCTTTGGAGAACATGTGCATGGAACCACCCTTGCCGCCCGAGTACCCTCCCTCGCGGCCGGTCAGCTCGGCCATCACGCCGTTGGGGTCCATGCCACAGGCCAGCATGTGGCCGTGGTCGCGGTAGGTGGTGATGACGGAATCCTGCTCGTCGAGCGCAGCCTGCATCCCGACGACAACCGCTTCCTGTCCGATGTAAAGATGGCAGAAACCGCCGATGAGCCCCATGCCGTACATCTGGCCGGCCTTCTCCTCGAACCGGCGGATGAGGAGCATCTCGCGGTAGAAATCCAGGAGCTGATCGCCGCTGTAGGACTTGTAATCCGGCTTCGCGCTCGCGGCCGCCTTCTTACGCGGCGTCGCCCGATTGGTGGCCGTTTTGGCACCCGATTTAGAGGATTTCAAAGCTGGTTTTCGCGCCATCGCACGCTCCCCTGACAGTCATGGTCGGCTTTGACCGTTAACTCGACAAGTAGGCAATTAAACGCGAACCAGCAAGCGTACACACAGAAAAAGACGTGCGATTTCAGGGAAAAAGGTGATATTTACCAAAATTCAGTTAATACCGTTCCAGCGGCACGAAATATTCGTACGCACCGGATGAATCACCTTCGCGGAAATTGCGCAGGCGAACTATTCGAGAATGACGATCTCGTTCGGGTGCGCGAAGTTCAGCATCACCCGGGCGCGTTCCTCGAGCATGTCGGGATCAAGGTTGTCCGGGCGCAGCAGCGCGACCCGCGCCTCCATCTGCTCCCGATCCACCCGCAATGCCGTATGCACCGTCTGGGCCTGCTCGACCTTGGCGCGAAGTTGCAGCAAAGACAGGAGACCGTGGTCGCCCTGCACCATGTGGTACGAGAAATAGGCGAGAAGCAGCGCGCCGATGATCGGCCACATGGCGCCCCGGGCGCGGTTCCTGATTTCGTCGAGCACTGCCATGGGGAAAACGAACCACAGGGCGAGTCGCACCGTCAACTCAGAATTCTCCATTGGATTCAATTCTTTGCCCCAAAGGCGGGCAGTGTTGCAAAAGTGACTCAGAGTTCTCTTTTTGGACTCACTTCATCACTTCACGAACCGCGAAACCAACAACGGCACCTGCGGCCATCCCAATCGCGAGGCCCGTGCCCCAGTCACGTGGCACGCCGATTGCGTAGTCGATCACACCCCCGACGGCACCGCCGACGAGGATCCAGAACTGGACCGAGCGCGCAAACCCCTTACGCATGCGCGACGCTAACGCAGAATCGAACGGCCGGCATATGTGGCGGCCGGCCCGAGCCCCGCCTCGATGCGGATGAGCTGGTTGTACTTCGCCAGCCGGTCTGAGCGGCTGAGCGAACCGGTCTTGATCTGGCCGCAGTTGGTCGCCACCGCCAGGTCCGCGATGGTCGCATCCTCGGTCTCGCCCGAACGGTGCGACATGACCGCCGTGTATGAGGCCTTGTGCGCCGTCTCGACCGCGTCGAGGGTCTCGGACAGCGTGCCGATCTGGTTCACCTTGATGAGGATCGAGTTGCCCGCACCGTGCGCGATGCCGTCGCGCAGCCGCGCCGGGTTGGTGACGAATAGATCGTCGCCCACCAGCTGCACCTTGTCGCCGATGGCCTCGGTCAGGGCGACCCAGCCGTCCCAGTCGTCCTCGTCCATGCCGTCCTCGATCGAAATGATCGGGTAGCGCGCACACAAATCGGCCAGATAATCCGCCATTTCGCCGGAATCGAGAGACTTGCCCTCGCCCGCCAGTTTATACCTGCCGTCGGCATGGAACTCGCTCGACGCGACGTCGAGCGCGAGCACCACGTCGTCGCCCAGCTTGTAGCCTGCGGCGTCGATCGATTTGCTTATGAATCCAAGGGCTTCGTCGGCGCTCTTCAGGTTCGGCGCGAATCCGCCCTCGTCGCCGACGTTTGTGCCGTGGCCAGCATCTGCAAGCTGGCCCTTAAGTGTCTGGAAAATCTCCGATCCAACTCGGATGGCGTCCGCGATACTGGCCGCGCCGACGGGCATGATCATAAACTCCTGGACATCGATCGGATTGTCCGCGTGAGCGCCACCGTTAATGATGTTCATCATCGGCACTGGGAGGGTCCGCGCATGGCTACCACCGACGTAGCGGTAGAGCGGCATTCCGGCGTCCTCTGCCGCGGCCTTCGCGACGGCCATGGAGACGCCCAGGATCGCGTTCGCGCCCAGCCGTCCCTTGTTCTCCGTCCCGTCGAGATCGCGCATCAACCGGTCGATATGCTCCTGCTCGTTGGCGTCGAGCCCGGCGAGAGCCTCGAAAAGCTCGGTATTCACAGCCTCGACGGCGCCTAGGACCCCCTTGCCGCCGTAGCGGGACGGATCGCCGTCACGCCGCTCGACCGCTTCGTGGGCGCCCGTGGAGGCCCCCGACGGCACCGCCGCGCGGCCGAAGGCGCCGCTGTCCAGGGTCACATCCACCTCGACGGTGGGGTTTCCGCGGCTGTCGAGAATCTCGCGGCCGACAATATTGACGATGTCGCTCATCGCTGGGTCCGTTTGTTTGGATTTGTGTTCAGGTGATCGAGACCGGCTTCGCCTTCGCGATGCGGTCGAGTTCGAGCAAGGTTTCGACGATTCCCGGCAAGTCCTTGAGATGAATCATGTTCGGACCGTCGCTCGGGGCGTTGTCCGGGTCCTGATGGGTCTCGAGGAAGACCCCGGCCACCCCAATGGCGACGGCGGCACGCGCCAGCACCGGCGCGAACTCGCGCTGGCCGCCGCTGGAGGCGCCTTGCCCACCCGGCTGCTGGACCGAGTGGGTCGCGTCGAAAATCACCGGGCAGCCGGTCTGGGCCGCCATGATCGGCAGGGAGCGCATATCCGCGACCAGCGTGTTGTAGCCAAAGCTCGTACCGCGCTCGCAGACCAGGATATTCTCGTTCCCCGCCTCGAACGCCTTGCCGACCACGTTCTTCATGTCCCAGGGCGCGAGGAACTGCCCCTTCTTGATGTGGAGCGCGCGGCCGGTTTCCGCCGCGGCGACCACCAGGTCGGTCTGCCGGCACAAAAACGCCGGAATCTGGAGGACATTGACGACTTCGGCCACCGCTGCGCAGTGCCCGGGATCGTGCACGTCCGTTAGGATCGGCAGGCCCGTCATCTCGCGGATCTCGGCCATGATCGGCAGACTTTTCTCGATGCCGAGGCCGCGCGCGGTCTTGATCGATGTGCGGTTTGCCTTGTCGAAGCTGGTCTTGTAGATCAGGCCGACGCCCAGTTTTTCCGCCATTTCCTTTAGCGCCGCGCTTATCTCGAGACCGTGGTCCCTGGATTCGAGTTGGCACGGCCCCGCGATCAGAGTCAGCGGCAGATCACCGCCGACGGTGATGTCACCGATGCGAACCTGCCGAGAAGCCGACATCGTCAAACCAGCCGGGACTGGTCGAGCGCCGCCGCAATGAAGGACTTGAACAGCGGGTGAGGTTCGTAGGGCTTCGACTTCAGTTCCGGGTGGAACTGGACGCCGATGAACCAGGGATGATCCTCGAGCTCGACGGCCTCGGGCAGCAGGCCGTCCGGCGACGTTCCTGAGAAGGTCAGGCCCGCTTTTTCCAGCGTTTCTCGATAGTTGATGTTGACCTCGTAGCGGTGCCGATGGCGCTCAGCGATCTCGTTCAGGCCGTAGATTTCAGCAATATGCGTTCGCGCGCCGAGGCTCGCCGGATACGCGCCCAGGCGCATCGTCCCGCCCATGTTGTCGCCCGCCACGCGCTGCTCGGTCTGGTTGCCGCGCTGCCACTCAGTCATGAGGCCGACCACGGCGTCGTCACAGGCGCCGAATTCGGTCGATCCCGCGCCGGTGAGACCCGCGAGGTTCCGCGCCGCCTCGATCACGGCCATCTGCATCCCGAAGCAAATCCCGAAATACGGAACGTGATGCTCGCGCGCGAACTGGACCGCCTTGATCTTGCCCTCCGCGCCGCGCTCGCCAAACCCGCCGGGGACCAGGATTCCGTGCACCCCGCTGAGATGCTCGACGGTGTCCTCCGTCTCGAACGTTTCGGACGCGATCCAGTCCAGGTTGACCCGGGCGTGGTTCGCTATCCCGCCATGCACCAGCGCCTCAGACAGGGACTTGTAAGCATCCGGCAGGTCCGTGTACTTGCCGACCACCGCGATCGTGACCTCACCGTCTGGCTTGCGGATGCGATCCACGATCTCGCGCCAGGTATCGAGGTTCGGCGCCGCACCCGCATCGATCTTGAAATGGCTCAAGACCTGAGTGTCAAAGCCTTCCTCGTGATACTCGATCGGCACCTGGTAGATCGTGTCGATGTCGATAGCCGGTACGACCGCTTCGGGACGGATGTTGCAGAACAGCGCGATCTTGTTGCGCTCCCCGTTCGGAATCGGGCGGTCGCAGCGGCACAGGATTACATCGGGCCGGATACCGACACGCTGCAGTTCCATCACAGAATGCTGGGTCGGCTTCGTCTTGAGCTCGCCCGACGCGGAGAGGTAGGGTACCAGCGTCAGGTGCACAAACATCGCGCGTTCCTTGCCCAGCTCGTTGCCGAGCTGGCGGATGGCCTCCAGGAACGGCAGGCTCTCGATGTCGCCCACCGTGCCGCCGATTTCACAGATCACGAAATCCTCGCCGCGCAGGTCGGCCGTGACGAATTTCTTTATGGCATCGGTGACGTGCGGGATCACCTGCACGGTGCCGCCAAGATAGTCGCCCCGCCGCTCGCGGCCGAGGACGTCGGAATATATCCGCCCGGTCGTGACGTTGTCGGACTGGGTCGCCGCCACTCCCGTGAACCGTTCATAGTGGCCCAGATCGAGATCGGTCTCGGCCCCGTCATTGGTGACGTAGACCTCACCGTGCTCGAAGGGGCTCATCGTGCCCGGATCGACGTTCAGGTAAGGGTCCAGCTTGCGAACGCGCACGCTGTAGCCACGCGCCTGGAGAAGCGCACCCAAAGCCGCGGACGCGAGACCCTTGCCCAGAGAGGAAACGACACCACCCGTGATGAAAATAAATCGTGTCGCCATTGCTACCTTGTACTCAATTGATCGCGCCCCGCCAAAGTGGATTCATCCACAATCGGCAAGCTGTTGAGATAGCGCCATTTGGCAGAGAAAAAGGCGGCTTGAAAGCCGCCTTTGGAACTCGACTCGGGACCCCGCCCCATCTACTCGGTGGTCGGAACCGCGGGCGTGGTCGGAACGGCAGGTTCCGTCGGTGCCACACCGCCGTGCGGGGCCGCCGGCGCGGTCTCGTTGATGATCGCACCCGTGCTGCCGCCCTTATTTGCCAGGATCGCGAGCCCAATACTGGTCACCATGAACGCCAGCGCGAGAAGCCCGGTCGTCCGAGTCAGCAGGTTCGCCGTCTGACGGTTGTCGAGCAGTCCGCCCATGCCGCCGCCGGCACCGCCGCCGCCGCCGAGGCCGCCCAGGCCGCCTTCGGAGCGCTGCATCAGCACGACGCCGACGAGCGCCACACCGATCAGCATGTGAATGACCAGAACGATGGTTTCCATGGCTTCGAAAGATTCCCGGTTGCGCGGCGGGCCGCGCCGTTTCTGTTGGGCGGGTATTTAGTCGGTTGCGCGCCGCATTGCCAGCCCCAATCCTTCCCGCAAGGCTACGCGGCAGCGGCGATGGCGAGGAAGCTCGCCGCGTCCAGGCTCGCCCCGCCGATCAATCCGCCATCGACATTGTCCACCGACAGCAGATCCACGGCGTTCTCGGGCTTCATCGAACCGCCGTAAAGCAGGCGCACCGCCGCGGCGGCGTCGCCGAGCATGGATTCGAGGGTCGCGCGGATATGCCTGTGGGCCGCGGCAACCTCGTCGAGGGTGGGCGTACGACCGGTACCGATCGCCCAGACCGGCTCGTAGGCGATCACCGTGTTCGCGGCATCGACGCCGCTCTCGGGTAGCGAACCGGCGATCTGCGTGCCCAGGACGTCGAGTGTCCGGCCGGCGTCGCGCTCCGCCTCGGTCTCCCCGATACACGCGATGGCCGTGAGCCCTGCCCCGTGGGCCGCGATCGTCTTTGCGCGAACCCGCGCGTCGGTCTCACCCAGCCCGTGCCGGCGTTCGGAATGGCCGAGGATCGCATAGCTCGCGCCCGCGTCGCGCAGCATCGCGGCCGAGACGTCGCCCGTGTAGGCGCCGCTTTCGGCCTGGTGACAGTCCTGGCCCCCGACCGCTACAGCCGAACCCGCGACCGCGGTCGCGACCGCGGCCAGGATCGTCGCCGGCGGACAGACCAGAAGGTCGCACGCCGCCCCCTGCCCGTCGGCCGCGACCGCGCGCGCGAGCGCGACGCCGTCGGCGGCCAGCATGTTCATCTTCCAGTTCCCGGCGATCAGTTTCTTCGGCGCGGCCATAACATCACCAAATTGTTTCTTTTCATTACCTTAGCGAGCCACTACATGAGCTTGACGGAGCTCTAGCATAGGCGCTCGCGCGCCGCCAGCAGTCGCCTCTCCGAAAGGTCCGGCACGGTGCTTGAGACACCGGAACACGATCACTATCATGCTCCGCCCGCGGCCGGGCTGCGGCCACGACTCACTCGGTGAATAGGACATGCTCGAAGCCCTCCGGAACTTTACCAAAAGCTGGATCATGCGCGGCATCCTGCTCGCGCTGGCCGCAACATTCGTCCTCTTCTTCGGGACGGACTTCGGCGGCGGTGGCGGGCATGGCAGCGGACGTTCAGCCACGGCGCCGGTCATCGAGATTGGGGATGTGGCCTTTTCCTCCCACGAGGTGGGACGCGAGCTGAACGACCAGATCCAGCGCGCCGCCCAGTTCACCGGCCGCCACCTCGACACCCAGACCGCGATCCAGGCCGGGCTGCTCGACCAGGCCGTGGCGCAGATCGTGACCCGGACCGTGTTCGACCAGGCCGCCCAGAAGTTTGGGGTCACCACCTCGCTCGAAGCCGCAGCGACCGCAATCCGCTCCCTACCCCAGTTCCAGGGCCCGAGCGGCCGCTTCGAACGTGTGCAGTTCGAGCGTTTCCTGACCCACAACAACCAGACCGAGGCGGACTTCGTGAACGAGATCCGGCTCGACCTGATCCGCACCCAGTATATCGACACCATACGGGCCGCCGTTGCGGCGCCGGCGCCGCTGACCGACACGATATTCAAGCGGCGCGGCGAGCATCGGATCGCGGAGATCGTCACCGTGCCCGCACGCTCGGGCGCCGACACGAGCGAACCCGACAACGTCCAGCTCAGCGCCTTCTTCAACGCAAACCGCGACGCCTTCGAGACGCCCGAGTTCCGCGTCGCGACGGTCGCGCACATGGATGTAGACACGCTCGCGCGCGAGGTCGTCATCCCCGAAGAATATCTGCGCGAGGAGTACGAGCTGCGCGGCAACGATTTCGTTCAGCCCGAGCGCCGCGAGGTGTCGCAAGCGACGTTCCTGTCGCGCGACGACGCGCTGCGCGCGGCCGCTCTGATCGAGGGTGGAAAGACCTTCGAACAGGCAGCCGATGAGGTCTCGGGCCTGCCGCCGGTCGCGCTCGGCAACGTCACCCGCAACGACATACCCGTGCCGGAACTCGCCGATGCGGCGTTCGTCAAGGCGATTGACGTGATCGGCGCCCCGGTCGAGAGCGCTCTCGGCTGGCACTTGGTCCAGGTCCGCGAGATAACGCCGGGCCGGACCATCCCCTACGCGGAGGCGCGCGACGCGCTGCGCGACGAACTCGCGGCGGAAGAGGCCCGCGACGCCATCTTCGACGTCCTGAACGATGTCGAGGACGGGCTGGCAGGCGGAGCCTCCCTCTCGGAGGTCGCGCGCGACAGCAACCTAATCACTACGAAGATCGACGGCATCTCCCGAAGCGGGCTCCTGCGCAGCGAAAATGCCGTTCCGGATGAAATCGCGGCACCGGAACTGGTCCAGCGCCTGTTCGCGATCGAGCAGCCGGGCGTCACGGAGACGATCGAGAGCCGTGGCGGCGGATTTTCCGTGGTCCGGCTGGACGAGATCGACGCACCGCGCATCCCCGTGCTCGACGAGGTGCGCGAAGCGGCCATCGCCGCGTGGCAGGCCGATCGCGCCGCCACCCAGGCAGAGGAAACCGCCCGCGAAATCGCCGACCGGGCGCGCCGCGGCGAGAGCCTCGAGAAGCTCGCAGGCGAGTTCAACGCGAGCTTCGAGAAAACGCCGGCATTCGACCGCAGGGGTGAAGGTTCGACCGTCTCCGTCGAGCTTGTCGCGCCGATCTTCGAAGCCACCCGCGGCGAAGTCGTCGAGCAGGCCCTGTCCGGCGGGGCCGCCGTTGCCAAGCTCATCGATATCGCGCCGGCCGACCTGTCCGACCCCGCGCGCGACGAGATGGCGGCGGCGCTGACCGGCCAGATTGCCAACGATCTCGTCACCCAGCTCGCCGCGGCGCTGGAGAACGAGATCGGGGTCGAGGTGAACCGCGAAGCGCTCGAAGACGCCTTCGCGCCCCGCTAGCCGGACGCTCCCGTGACCCTGCAAACCGCCACCGATACCGAATCCTTCGCCGCGCGCTACGCGAACGGCGAGCCGCAGCTTGTCTGGACCGAGCTGGTCGCGGACCTGGAGACGCCGGTCTCGGCGCTGCTCAAGCTGGCGGACGACGAGAAACACTCGATCCTGCTGGAATCGGTCGAGGGCGGCGCGGTGCGGGGCCGCTACTCGATCCTTGCCTTCGCGCCCGATCTCATCTGGCGCTGCACCGGCGAGAACGCGGAGATCAACCGCGACGCGCAGGCCGCGTCGGATGCCTTCGAAGCCATGCCGGGGAAGAGCCTCGACACGCTGTCGGCGCTGATCGACGCGTGCCGGATTGAGATCCCGCCCGAGCTGCCGCCAATGGCCGCTGGCCTGTTCGGCTATTTCGGCTACGACGCGGTACGGTTGATGGAGCGCCTGCCCGACGCCAACCCCGACCCGATCGGGATTCCGGACTCGGTCTTCATCCGGCCGACCATCACGGCGATCTTCGACAACGTGGCCGACAAGGTGAGCCTGATCACGCCAGTCTGGCCCGACCCCGCCCGCGACGCCGACGCGGCCTATGCGGCGGCCTGCGCGCGCCTCGACGAGGCGGTCTCACGCTTCGACCGGGGCCTGCCGCGCACGGCGAGCGTGCCCGAGGGCTCGGCCGTTGAACTCGCGGTCGCCTCGAACCGGACCCGGTCAGAGTACCACGCGATGGTCGAGCGCGCGAAGGAGTATGTCCGCGCGGGCGACATCTTCCAGGTGGTCCCCTCGCAGCGCTTCTCGATCCCGTTCGACCTGCCGCCCGCGGCGCTCTATCGCTCGCTGCGGCGGCTCAACCCCTCGCCGTTCCTATTCGTCCTGAATGTGGGCGATTTCGCGCTCGTCGGTTCCAGCCCGGAAATCCTGGTGCGCCTGCGCGACGACACGGTGACCATCCGCCCCATCGCCGGCACCCGCCCTCGCGGCGCGACGCCCGACGAGGATGCCGTCCTGGCCGAGGACCTGTTGTCCGATCCCAAGGAACTCGCCGAGCACCTGATGCTGCTCGACCTCGGCCGCAACGACGTGGGCCGGGTCTCCGATATCGGCACGGTCGAGGTAACCGAGGAATTCGTGATCGAGCGCTACAGCCACGTCATGCACATCGTCTCGAACGTCGAGGGCAAGGCGCGTAGCGGCGTCAACGCCGTCCAGGCCCTGTCGGCGGGCTTCCCGGCGGGCACCGTCTCGGGTGCGCCGAAAATCCGGGCCATGGAAATCATCGACGAGCTGGAAGACGAGCGCCGCAGCTTCTATGCCGGCGCGGTCGGCTACTTCGCGGCCGACGGCTCCATGGACACCTGCATCACCCTGCGCACCGGGCTGGTGAAGGACGGCAAGCTCTACGTCCAGGCCGGCGGCGGCGTGGTCGCCGATTCCGACCCCGAGGCCGAGTACCAGGAATCCAACAACAAGGCCCGCGCGCTCATCCGCGCTGCCGAGCAGGCCCACCGTTTCGTCAACTGATTCCGATCGCCTCGTCGTAGGCGACGAACGCATTCTCGATACCGATGAGCACGCGCACGATATGGAAGTACGGCGTCGAGAACAGCGGTCCGTCCTTAATCTCCTCCCACATGCTGTGATAGTCGAACAGCATCTGAAAGCGGCAGATCACAAAATCGGAACAGCTTCCGCTGGTGGCGTCGGCATCGTGCCAGACCACGTCCACGCCGGGATGGGCGCGGATGATGTCCTGCAGGTTCATCCAGTGTTCGAGGCGTGCCTCCCGCGAAAGCTGGAGATACGTTGGCTCGACCTGCAACTCGACGATGGCGACGTTGACGGGCGTATCGGACATGGGAAGTCCTCGGGACACTAGGCAGGCCGGTGCATAGAGCATCAGGCTAGCACCGATCACGCGGCGACGCGCGAAGGACCGCAGTTGATTTCCCGGCAAACGTCCGGACAGCCTTTCCACCGTTCTTTCCACCGCTATTTCGCGATTGGGGGATAACCCGGCGTCGCGGTGCTTGAGGCCTCGGACGGGTGATCGTAACCTTCAATTGTCGGAGCGGGAGAACACGCACCGATGGGAGGGTGACCAAGCAGAGGTGGAGCGAGCCGGTTCTAGGGCGCTCGAGCGAAACCGAAGCGAGGCCTGGTCGAAGCCGGGGGCGGCGGAGGCCACTAAATCGACGAACAAGCCGCTTTCGGGCGGCTTTTTCTTCGCGCGCGCCCTACTGCGACGCTGCCGCAAGGCGCGCCGCGACGGCGCTCACCGGCACCAGCGCGAATCCGCGCGCGCGCACGTCCGGCAGCCACTCCGCCAGCGCGTCGATGGTCGCGTCCTTCGGATGCCCGATGGCGATGGCATGCCCCTGCCGGCGCGCCACTTCCTCGACGTCCAGGAGCGCCGAGCGCACCGCGATCGGCGACGGGTCATGGTCGAGGAACACATCCCGGCGCAATGCCGGGATCCCCCGCTTCTCCGCCTCTGCCTGGGCCACCGTCGCCCCCGACGTCCGGCTGTCAAGAAACAGCAGACCGCGTTCGCGCAGCATCGTCATCACCTTCGCCATCGCCGGACGGTCGGCCGTGGCCTGGCTGCCCATGTGATTGTTGATACCCACGAAATTGTCGAACCGGGACAGGTTCCATGCCATGCGCCGGTCCAGTTCCGCGGGATCAAGGCCGAGCAGCACCGCGTTCGGACCGGGATCCGCGCCCGGCCCCGGCTGCATCGGCACATGCACCAGAAGCTCGTGCCCCGCCGCGCGCGCATCGCGCGTCTGGGCGGCGAGGTCGCTCGCATAGGCGAGATAGGCGAGCGTCAGAGGCGCGGGCAGATCGACCGTGCGTTCCGAACGCGCGCGGTCGAGCCCCATGTCGTCGATCACGATCGCAATCATCGGCTGTTCCGGCGCCGCCGACGCCGGCATGGCGTTCTGGCGCCAGGCTGGAGCCGGCTGCGGCGCCGCGGCGACTTGTGGCTCTGGCTGGGGCATCGTTTGTGTGGGCGGTGCCGGATCGGTTGCGACGGGACGTTCTTGGGCGGGCACCTGCATCGTCGCCACCGGCGGTGACGGGCGCGGCTCTCTTCCGTCCGGCCCGAAGAACAGGATCGCGCCCAGCGCCAGGACCGCAACGGCAAGCGCCCCCGCCGTCGCCCAGACCAGCCGAGCGAGCCCGCACCCATTGGCGGGGGCCGGGCGCCGCTTTGCCGGTTTGCGCGCTTTGCGGTTTGGCTTGCGGGTGGTTTTTCTGGCCCGTTTGGCCATGGGCGGCGACTCGTGTGCGGTTCGGGACTGCGAAAAGGACAGTCAATTAGGGCACGCTTATGACAGATTCGGCCCGGGTCCCGTTCAAACGGAAGATTTGCCGCCCCCGGCAACGCTGTTATAAGTCTCCGCCCCGCCGGATAGGCCGGAACGCGGCCGCGGCACGGGACGCAAGAACGCCGGACAACCTGTTGAGATGTTTCTCTTAATCGACAACTACGACAGCTTTACCTACAACCTCGTCCACTTCCTGGGCGAGCTGGGGGTGACATGCGACGTGCGGCGCAACGATACCCTCACGCCCGAGGACGCGCTCGCCCTCGACCCCGAGGCGATCGTGATCTCGCCCGGCCCCTCCGATCCCGACCATGCCGGCATCTGCCTCGACCTCGTCACCCGGGCGGCGGACGCCCGGGTGCCACTACTCGGCGTGTGCCTGGGCCATCAGACGATCGGTCAGGCCTTCGGCGGCACGATCGTGCGCGCGCCGGAACCCATGCATGGCAAGGTTGACCGGGTGCGTCACGGCGGCCAGGGCCTGTTTCGCGGCCTGCCGAACCCGGTCGAGGCAACCCGCTACCACTCGCTGTGCGTCGCAGCCGACACCCTGCCCGACTGTTTCGAGGTCACCGCCCGGACGTCCGACGAGGTGATCATGGGCCTGAGCCACAAGGAACTGCCCATTCACGGGGTCCAGTTTCATCCCGAGAGCATCGCGACCGAGGCCGGCCACGACCTACTCGCGAATTTCGTGGAGCTGGCCACGGGCAAGCCGGTGGAAGCCTATGGCGACGACACGCGCGCCGGGGAGATGATGGCGTTATGAGTACCGATATGGACGATCTGAAACAGCTCCTGGCAAGGGTCGCCGATGGCGGCACACTGGGCGAGAACGAGGCGGAAACGGCCTTCGACATCATCATGTCGGGCAACGCCACCCCGGCCCAGATCGGCGCCTTCCTGATGGCGCTTCGCCTGCGCGGCGAGACCGTGGACGAGATCACCGGCGCCGCGCGCACCATGCGCGCCAAGGTACACACGATCGACGCACCCGCGAATGCCATGGACATCGTCGGCACCGGCGGCGACGGCACCGGCACACTCAACATCTCGACGGCCTCGGCAATCGTGGTCGCGGGCTGCGGCGTTCCGGTCGCGAAACACGGCAACCGGGCGCTGAGCTCAAAGACCGGCGCGGCGGATGTCCTGACCGAACTCGGGATCAACATCGACGCGGACTTCGAACTGGTCCGGGAATCGATCTGGGAAAACAATCTCGGCTTCCTCATGGCTCCGCGCCACCACAGCGCCATGCGCAACGTGGCTGGCCCCCGGGTGGAGCTCGGAACGCGCACCATCTTCAACATCCTCGGGCCGCTCTCGAACCCCTCGCTGGTCACCCGGCAGATGACGGGCGTCTTCGCCCCGCAATGGACCGAACCGATGGCCCATGTTCTCGGCAACCTGGGCCTCGAGCGAGCCTGGGTGGTGCATGGCTCCGACGGCACCGACGAGCTGACGACGATCGGCCCGTCGCGCGTGTCGGAACTCAAGGACGGCACGGTCACGACCTACGAGGTTACGCCCGAGGACGCGGGCCTGCCGCGCGGCACACTCGCGGACATCAAGGGCGGCGACGCCACCTACAACGCGGCGGCGGTCCACGAGCTTCTCGACGGCAAGCCGAGCGCCTACCGCAATGCCGTCCTGATGACGGCCGCGGGGTCGCTGATGATCGCCGGCAGGGCCGACGATCTCCCGGCGGGTGTCGCCATTGCCGCCGAGGCCATCGATTCCGGCGCCGCCCGCGACTGTCTCGCGAAGCTCGTCGAGATTACCAACCGGGGCGCGTGAGATGGCCACCGACAAAAGCGATGTCCTGACGAAGATCAACAACGACAAGCGCGAGCACATCGCCGCCTGCAAGGCCGCGACGCCGCTGTCTGCGCTCGAGGAACGGGCGAAGGCGGCCGGCGGGACACGCGGTTTCGCACGCCGGCTCGCCGACCGTGCGGCGGCCGGGCGCTTCGGCCTGATCGCCGAGGTCAAGAAGGCGAGCCCCAGCAAGGGCCTGATCCGCGAGGACTTCGACCCCCCGTCCATCGCCAAGGCCTACGAGGCCGGCGGAGCGACCTGCATGTCCGTGCTCACCGACACGCCCTATTTCCAGGGCCGGGACGAGGACCTGGTCGCGGCCCGCGCGGCCGTCTCCCTCCCCGTCATCCGCAAGGACTTCATGCTCGACCCCTACCAGGTCGTCGAGGCCCGCGCGCTGGGCGCGGACTGCATCCTCCTGATCATGGCGGGGCTGGAAGACGCCCAGGCCGCCGAGCTCGCCGCCGCTGCCCATGAATGGGGCATGGACGTTCTGGTCGAGGTGCATGACGCCGCCGAGCTCGACCGCGCGCTCGAAATCGACGGCGATCTGGTCGGCATCAACAACCGCAACCTGAAGACCCTCAACGTGGACCTCGCGACCACCGAGGAACTCGCGCCGCGCGTTCCGTCCGACCGGGTGCTGGTCTGCGAAAGCGGCCTCTTCACGCCCGACGACCTGATCCGCATGTCGGGCGTCGGCGCACGCTGCTTCCTGATCGGCGAGTCCCTGATGCGCCAGGACGACATCGCCGGTGCCGTCCACGACCTGCTCGCGCCGGGCGAGGCCCTGCGGGAAAGCGCCTGACATGGCTGAAGACAAGCTGACCCATATCGACGCGGACGGAAACGCCCGCATGGTTGACGTGTCCGACAAGGACGTGACCCGGCGCACCGCAACGGCGGGCTGCCGGGTTGTCATGCAGCCGGAGACGATCGCGCTGATCCGCGACGGCGCGGTCAAGAAGGGCGATGTCCTCTCGGTCGCCCGTCTCGCCGGCATCATGGGCGCGAAGAAGACATCCGAACTGATCCCGCTCTGCCACCCGCTGCTGATCAACAAGGCCGACGTCGAGCTGTCGATCGACGAGCCGGCGAATGCCGTCGTGATCGAGGCGACCGTCCGCGTGGACGGGAAGACCGGCGTCGAGATGGAGGCCCTGACCGCAGCGAGCGTCGCGGCGCTGACCGTCTATGACATGGTCAAGGCCGTGGACCGAGGCACGCAGATCACCGATCTCCGCCTGCTGCACAAGGCCGGCGGCAAGTCCGGGACCTACGAGGCCGAGTGACGATGGCTGACAGGGTGCGTTGGCAACACCTCATGCTTCGACAAGCTCAGCATGAGGCTTTCACCAAAACCCCAAATTACCTCGTCCTGAGCCTGACGAAGGACGAGATGTAATGACTCGGACACTCGCGCTGTTTCTTCTGATTCTCGCCGCCCTCGTGGCTCCGGGCTTCGTGGTAGCCCTCGAATGGGCCCGCACGGTTATGGGGCTATTCCAGTTGAGCCCCGGCGTTCCCTACATGCCCAACGGGTTCCTGCAGTTCTACCTGATCGTCGCCGGCGCGATGCTGGTGATCGGGGTGCCCGCGTCGCGCGGGCTGATCCGGCTCGGCGAGCTGAGACCCGCCCGCTACATCCGCAATGCCCTGATGATCGTGATCTTCTGGAAGATCATCGACGTGACGATGCTGTCCGGCGGTGCGCTCGACGACACGGCATCGACCCTGGTGCTGTCGATCGGAACTTTCGGCTACGGTGTGATCGCCGGGTTCGTCTTCTGGCGGATCGGCGTCCGGCCGCACCGGTTCACGACGACGGCGAACAGCGCTGGAGAAAGCGGCTCATGAGCCAGACCCTGATGCCCGTCGCGGAGGCGCGCGCGCGCATTCTCGCGTACCTGCCGGCGATGCCGTCGGAACAGGTTGCGCTGCCCGAGGCCCATGGCCGGGTGCTGGCCGCCGATGTCGCGGCGCGGGTCACTCAGCCGCCCCTCGCAGTCTCGGCCATGGACGGCTACGCGGTGCGCGCCGCCGACGTCGCCAATGCCCCCGTGGACCTCAAGATCGTCGGCGAGGTTCCGGCCGGCGGGCTCCACGAGGGCACCGTCGGTTCCGGCGAGGCCGTACGCATCTTCACCGGCGCAGCGGTCCCTGACGGCGCGGACGCCATCGTCATCCAGGAGGACACGGCACGCGACGGCGACACGGTCACGGTCAACGAGGGCGTCGCCGCCGGCCGCTATGTCCGCCCCGCCGGGCTCGACTTCGAGAAAGGCGACGTGCTGCTCACTGCGGGCACGGTCCTGACGGCCCGCGACATCGGGCTGGCTGCGGCGATGAATCACCCCTGGCTGCGCGTGCGCCGCCGGCCCCGGGTGGCGCTGCTGGCGACCGGCGACGAGATTTCGCTCCCGGGCGAGGAACTCGGCCCCACCAGCATCGTCAGCTCGAACACCTTCGCGCTCGAGGGCCTGATCCGGGCCGCGGGCGGCGAGCCGGTCACGCTCGGGATCGCCCCCGACGACAAGGCCTCCATCCGCGCACTCGCCGAGGGCGCGCGCAGCGCCGACATGCTGGTTACCACCGGCGGCGCGTCGGTCGGCGAGCACGACCTGGTGCAGGATGCGCTGGCGGAGATCGGCCTCACCCTCGATTTCTGGCAGATCGCCATGCGCCCGGGCAAACCCCTGATGTTCGGCCGGCTGGGCGACGTGCCCATGCTCGGATTCCCGGGAAACCCCGTGTCCTCGACCGTCTGCGGCGTGCTGTTCCTCAAGCCGGCGCTGGCAAAAATGCTCGGCACCGGCGACACCGAGCCTGTCTTCGAGACCGCGATCCTCGGCACAGATCTCGGCGAGAACGACCGGCGCGAGGACTATCTGCGCTCGACGCTCTCCCGAGACGGCGACACGCTGGTCGCAACGCCCTTCGGCAAGCAGGACAGTTCCATGTTCTCGCGGCTCGCAGCATCCGACTGCCTCGTCGTCCGGCCGCCTCACGCCCCGGCCGCCAAGGCCGGCGACCCGGTGCAGTTCGTGCGCCTGGGGGATGGAAATGTTCGGATTTAGCCCATGGCAGGTCGCAAGCGCGTAACCCGGACCCAGCTGGTCGAGTTTCTTTGGCAAAGCCGTTATCCGATCGTCATTCCCACATACAGGCGGGACTATGTGATTCCGCTGTTTTTCTGATCCCGTGCGCATGTTTCGGTTTCTGGATTCTCGTTCAGGACGACTGGGCCTTGAATGTGTTCAGGGGCTGGCTCTTGTTTCTCGGCGGTACGGGTTTCTCCGCATTCCTCATTCTGACGTTGCTGCTTCCCGGATGGCACCGAATGGTCATTCACGAGGACCATGCACAAACACCCTTCCGCAGAATCCACTTCTACGGCGTCGAGTTGTTTGAAGACGGATATCGCGTCCGGATCCGATACAGGACCCGAAGTCCGTTGGGACGGCTCAGAAACCGGTTTCGCCTAACGCAATCTCTGCCCAGCCGGTATGTCGTTGGCTCCTACGGTCTCGCACATCTTTTGAACCGTGCGCTGGATGACTATCGGACCCGCAGGATGCGTGCCTCACCCGCAACACCGACAAGCAGAGTTGACGAGTCAGAAGAACAACACTAGAACACCTCGAAATGTTTGCGGTTTGTTCCATCAACTGTGGTACTGCCGCATTTCGAAACGCGGACCGAGCTTGGGGACCTGGCTACATGTTGACGCGCAAGCAGCACCAGCTTCTGACATTCATCAACGAACGTCTCAACGCGACCGGGGTCGCGCCCTCCTTCGACGAGATGAAGGACGCCCTCGGGCTCAAGTCCAAATCCGGCATCCACCGGCTGATCACCGGGCTCGAGGAACGCGGCTTCATACGCCGCCTCGCCCACCGCGCCCGCGCGCTGGAGGTGCTGCGCCTGCCCGACGAGACGGGCGTGGGTGCCAATAGCGGTGGCCCGGCCCCTGACCAGGGCGCGGCCTTCTCGCCCCAGGTGATCGAGGGCGGGCGCGAAAGCGCGCCCATCGTCGCGCCGTCGGAAATGACGTCCGCGCCCGACCAGGGCACGGGCGGCGGCGAGGTCGAGGTCCCGCTGCTGGGCAAGATCGCCGCGGGCACACCCATCGAGGCACTGCGCGACCCGACCCGGCACATCGGGGTGCCCCCGTCCATGCTCGGGCGCGGCAACCACTACTGTCTCGAGGTCGAGGGCGATTCGATGATCGACGCCGGCATTCTCGACGGCGACACGGTGATCATCCGCCGTTCCGACACCGCCGACAACGGCGCGATCGTGGTCGCACTGGTCGATGGCGAGGAGGTCACCCTTAAGCGGCTGCGCCGGCGCAACGATTCGGTCGCGCTCGAGGCCGCCAATCCCGCCTACGAGACCCGGATCTTCGGGCCGGACCAGGTGGCGGTCCAGGGCGAGCTCGTCGGGCTCCTCCGCCAGTACTAATTCCGCTCCGTATCGCGTGACGGCCAGCGGGCCGGCCGCATCCAGGGCCGTCCCG
>JAYPRP010000010.1:29565-40489 GCA_038132575.1 Rhodospirillaceae bacterium | reverse complement strand
GAACTGGGGGTCGGTGCACATATTCGCGCCGGCACGGGCGTGATCAACGAGGCGATCGTAGCCGATGTAGTCGAGGCGTTGATTGCGGCGATCTACCGGGACGCCGGCTTCGACGCCGCGGCAGCTTTTGTCACCCGAATCTGGTCGTCGCGCGTCGAGACGGCGACGCGGCCGCCACGCGACCCCAAAACGGCGCTACAGGAATGGGCGCAGTCTGAAACCCTCGGGCTGCCCGCCTATCACAATGTTGGGCGCGAGGGGCCGGATCATGCGCCGTCCTTCACGGTTGAGGTCCAGGTCGAGGGCATGGAGCCTGTGCGCGCCGCGGGTTCGAGCAAACGTGCGGCCGAACGTGCGGCGGCTTCGATAATGCTGGGCACGCTGGGGATCGAACATGACGGGTGAGGGCGCACCGACGCATTGCGGGATCGTGTCCGTGCTGGGGGCGCCGAATGTCGGGAAGTCGACCCTCGTCAACCGGCTCGTCGGCGCCAAGGTAACGATCGTAAGCCCGAAAGTGCAGACAACGCGCACGCGCGTGCGCGGCATCGCGCTCAAGGATCAGACCCAGCTCATCTACACCGACACGCCGGGCATCTTCGCCCCGAAACGCCGGCTCGACCGGGCGATGGTGGATGCGGCGTGGGGCGGGGCGGCGGATGCGGACGTGATCGCGGTGCTGGTCGATGCCAAGCGCGGGATCGACCGCGATGTCGAGCGTATTCTCGAGGGTCTCGAGATGCACAAGATCCCCGCGGTGCTGGTCCTGAACAAGGTGGACGGGCTCAAGCGTGAGGTGCTGCTGACGCTCGCGCAGACTCTCAACGACGCGGGATCTTTCGACCGGACCTTCATGATCTCGGCGCTTAACGGCAGCGGGGTTGGCGATCTTGAGGGCTATTTCGTGGGCCTCATGCCCGAGGGGCCATGGCTGTTTCCGGAAGACGAGATCTCCGATCTGCCCCAGCGCCTCTTCGCCGCCGAGGTAACACGCGAGAAGGCCTTCATGAGGCTGCATCAGGAACTTCCCTATTCGCTCGCGGTCGAGACCGAGAGCTGGGAGGAGTTCGAGAACGGCAGCGTGCGTATCGAACAAAACCTGACTGTCGCCCGCGAGACCCAGAAGGGCATCGTGCTCGGTAAGGGTGGCCAGATGATCAAGCGCATCCGCGCCGAAGCCCAGCAGGAACTGGCTAAAATTCTCGAGCGCCCGGTGCACCTTTTCGTGCGGGTCCGGGTGCGAGAGAAGTGGGCCGAGGACCCGGGACATTTTCGCGATTGGGGCCTGCGATTCGATGCATGACGGCACCCTGACCTGACATGGAGTGGCGCGATAAGGGATACGTGCTCGCCGCCCGGCCTCACGGTGAGGGCGCGGCTGTGGTCCAGTTGCTGACCCGCGAACACGGACGACATGCCGGCCTGGTCCATGGCGGCGCGTCGCGCAGCAAACGTGCGACGGTCGAGCCGGGAAACCTTGTCGACGCTGTCTGGCGGGCACGACTGAGCGAACATCTCGGGCGCTACACGGTCGAACCGTCGTATCACTATGCCGCGCAGATCATGGACGACCCGGCGCGCCTCGCGGCGCTGTCGGCGGCCTGCGCCGTCACCGAGACCGTGATCCCCGAACGCGAGCCCCATCCGGGCCTGTTCGAGGCAACCGGCGCGCTTTTCGAGGCCCTGACGAATGCCGACGACGTGATCTGGCCGGCCGTCTACATCCAGTGGGAGCTGGGACTGCTGCGCGAGCTCGGTTTCGCGCTAGATCTCGCGAGTTGTGCCGCCACGGGTGTCAGGACGGAGCTGGTCTATGTCAGCCCGCGCACGGGGCGAGCGGTGTCGCGTGACGCGGGTACGCCCTACGCCGACCGGATGCTAGCGCTTCCGGCGTTCCTGCGGCCTGGCGAGCGCGGATCTGGTGCGGCACGCACGGATTTCAGCGATGGCCTCCGCCTGACAGGGCATTTCCTCGCCCGCCATGCTTTTGATCCCCTCGACCGGCCCCTGCCGGCCGCCCGCGACCGCCTTGAGGCCCTCGTCGGGCGCGATTCCGCAGCCGACGCGAAAGATCCGTTTGATTCTTGAGGTGACTCACGCGCGCGCCCTAAAAGCGCGTGTTGTGTAACGGAGCTTCGTAATGACGGTTATTGGCGGTGAAGTGCGCCAGGAGACGTTCAAGGACGCACTGAGCGAGCGCTATCTCAGCTATGCGCTCTCGACGATCATGGCGCGTTCGCTCCCCGATGCGCGCGACGGGCTGAAGCCGGTGCATCGGCGACTGTTGCACGCCATGCGCCAGCTGCGCCTCGACCCCGACCAGGGCTACAAGAAGTGCGCCCGCGTCGTCGGCGACGTCATGGGTAAGTATCATCCCCATGGCGACCAGGCGATCTATGACGCGATGGTGCGCCTCGCCCAGGAATTCGCGGTGCGATATCCGCTCGTCGATGGCCAGGGTAACTTCGGCAACATCGATGGCGATAACGCGGCGGCCATGCGCTACACCGAGGCGCGGATGACCGAGATCGCCCAGGCGCTTCTCGACGGCATCGACGAGGACGCGGTCGATTTCCGCGATACCTATGACGGCGAGGGCGACGAGCCGATCGTCCTGCCTGCGAATTTTCCCAATCTTCTGGCGAACGGCGCGACCGGGATCGCGGTCGGCATGGCGACCAGCATTCCGCCCCACAATGTCGGGGAGATCTGCGACGCGCTGACCCATCTCCTGAAGACGCCCAAGGCGACAATCGCGAAGCTCGTTGCCCTGATGCCCGGGCCGGACTTCCCGACCGGGGGCGTTCTGGTGGAGGACCGCGAGACGGTCGTTGAGGCCTATGCGAGCGGACGCGGCAGCTTCCGCATTCGGGCGCGGTGGGAGGAGGAGGCGCTAGGCCGCGGCCAGTACCAGGTCGTGGTGACCGAGATTCCCTACCAGGTACAGAAATCACGGCTCGTCGAGCGGATCGCGGAACTGATGCACGCACGCAAGCTGCCGCTCCTCGGCGACATTCGCGACGAGTCCGCCGACGACATACGTCTGGTGCTCGAGCCCAAGAGCCGGAACGTCACTGCCGAGATGCTCATGGAGAGCCTGTTCCGCAATACGGACATGGAATCTCGCATCGGGCTCAACATGAACGTGCTCGACGCCGAGACGGTGCCGCGGGTGATGGACCTGCGCGAGGTGCTGCAGGCCTATCTGGACCACCGTCACGAGGTGCTCGTGCGGCGGACGAAGTTCAGGCTCGAGAAGATTGCCGACCGGCTCGATGTGCTGCAGGGCTACATGGTCGTCTTCCTCAATCTTGATGAAGTGATTGCGGTCATCCGCGAGGAAGACGATCCGCGCGCGGTCATGAAGAAACGCTGGAAACTGAACGACGCCCAGGTGGATGCGATCCTGAACATGCGGCTGCGTTCGCTGCGCCGCCTCGAGGAGATCGCGATCCGAGAGGAGATCGAGGGACTGGAGGGCGAGCAGAAAACCCTTAAGGCTTTACTGCGCGATAAGGCAAAACGCACGAAGCGCTTGGCCGAGGAGATCGCCGAACTGAAGAAAGCGTTCGGCCCCAAGACCGAGTTGGGCCGCCGGCGCACCGAGATTGCCGATGCGCCCGAACCCGTGGCTGTGCCGGTTGAGGCGATGATCGAGCGCGAGGCGGTGACGATCGTGTGCTCCGAGAAGGGGTGGGTGCGGACCATCAAGGGGCAGGGAGTCGATCCGGGAGAGTTGAAGTTCAAGGAGGGTGACCGGGGTAAGTTCGTGCTACCGGCGGAGACCACAGACAAACTCCTCGTATTCGGGACGAACGGCCGATTCTATACCGTCGGGGTGGACAAGCTGCCCGGCGGGCGTGGCCATGGCGAGCCGCTGCGGCTCATGTTCGATCTCGGCAACGATGCCGATATCGTGGCGCTGAAGGTGCACAAACCGGGTGACAAGCTGTTGGTCGCGTCGAGCGACGGGCGCGGTTTCGTGGTGCCCGAAGATGAGGTCGTTGCCCAGACGCGCGGTGGCAAGCAGGTCCTCAACGTGAAGGGTGACGTCGAGGCTGCGGCCTGTGCGCCGGCGGTCGGCGACCATATCGCGGTGCTCGGCAAGAAGCGGAAGATGATTGTCTTCCCGCTTTCGGAATTGCCAGAGATGTCGCGCGGACGCGGTGTGAAGCTACAGGGCTATTCCGGCGGGGATAGCCTTGCAGACGTTGCCGCCTTTGCCATTGCCGACGGGTTGACTACGCGTACGGGCGACCGGCATCGGACCTTCACGGCCGACGAACTCAAGGACTGGATCGGCAAGCGCGCCCAGGCGGGCCGCAAGGTGCCGCGGGGATTCCCGGTGGCACCGCGGTTTTCGTGAGTTTCTTGCCGCCGAGGGGCCGTGTTGGCATCGGCACGGGAAGCTGTTAACAGTCATCAACGCTCTTTCTGACAAACTGGAGAGAATTCATGCAGGGAATGACAGGCACGGCGCCGACGCTGATCGACGCGATCTGGCCGCGGCAGTCGGGCGGGATCGTGCGTACGGCGCTTCTGGCCGTGTTGGGCAGCATCCTTATGGCCCTGTCGGCGCGCACCCAGGTTCCCATGTGGCCGGTCCCCATGACCATGCAGACGTTCGCCGTCCTCGTGATCGGTATGGCCTACGGATATCGTCTTGCGGGCGCGACCCTTCTGCTCTACCTCGCCGAAGGCGCCGTGGGTTTGCCGGTGTTCGCGAGCGGCGGTGGCATCGCCTACTTCGCCGGTCCGACGACGGGTTATCTCGTCGGTTTCCTCGTGGCGGCGGTTTTCGTGGGCTGGCTCGGTGAGAAGGGCTGGGACCGCAGCGTCCCGTTGACCTTCATCGCCATGCTTGGCGGTACCGCGATCATCTTCACGCTCGGAGTGGCCTGGCTCTCAGTCTTCCTGAATGACGTACAGGCCGCTTTCGTGAACGGGTTCACCCCGTTCATTGTCGGCGCCTTCGTGAAGATCGCTCTCGCGGCCGCGGTTCTGCCGGTTGTCTGGAGGGTCGCGATCGGCAAGCGCGGTGTCTGAGCCGAACGATCATTACTGAACGAGCCGGCCGCCCTCCGCATTGCGAGGGGCGGCCGTTTTCTTTGTGCGCAGTATGCGTGGCTAGAAGTTCAGCGAGATATCCCGGTGCACGGCGAGGCAGCTGGCGACGTCGCTGGTGATCTCGTTGGGTAGGCGGTCCTGGAGCCGAAGCCCGATCGATGTTCGGATCGCCTCGTCATAGGTCAGCAGTCCCGCCGATAGTGCCACGTCCGCGCGTCGGCGCCATTCCACCTCGCCGGCGTGGGCAGAGATCGCGTTGGCGACTTCTGCGTTGGCCGTATCCCGGTTGAGGCGTCGCGGCGAGAGGGCGCGGCGCGCCTTCGAGAGAGGGCTGCGTATGTCGTTGACCTGGTTGAGGCCGGAGAGATTTTCGCTGGTGAAGGCACGGATGGCGGCCGAGGCATCTTCGGGACTTGCGGTCCGAACCGTGTTCTGGAGTTCGCTGAGCGCGCCTCCGATTGCTACGAGCGCGTCGGTGTCTGCCAGAATGGCCTGCAGGTCACGGACCGGCCCATAGGCCTCGTCTACGGTTCGCCGGTAGGTCAGCCGGGCTTTGCGCTCGGCGCCGGTGAGGTCGACGAATTGCTTTCGGGTGTCCTTCCACACGGCCGGAATTCGGGCCAGGAGCTCCGCCTGGTGCGCTAGCAGATCCGCGATTTCCGCCTCCGCTCTGCGGACCCCGTCCGCGTCCTCATCGCGCTTTAGCTGGAAGATGTCGGTCCGGATCTCCTCGACTTTCTCGTCGATTTTGCGTGCGCCGGCTTCGAGCCGGCGAACCTGACGGTGCAATGGTTCGTAGCCCGGAGTGAACCGCACGACCTCGGCCTCGGCTGCACGAACCGCATCGACCATGGCAAACACGTTGCCTGCGTTGTCGAGCCCCGTCCGCAACGCCTTGGCGTGGGCCTCCGGGAGGATAGACATGTCGAACTTGTTTGCGTTCTCGATGGCCGCCTGAATCCGGTTTCCATTCTCGTCGTAGAAGGTGAAGAGATGTTCTTCGATACAGGACTGCAGGCGCGGATTCTGTGGCGGCGGCGCGGTGTCGGCCGTAAGGAAGGACTTGTTGGGCAGGAAATTCACTAGGCTCGGGAAGAATCCGACGATTGCCAAGCCGATCAGTTGCAGGCCGATGAAGACCGTGACGCCCTTGTACATGTCAGTGGTCTTGACTTCGGGCGGCGCGACGCCGCGAAGGTAGAATAACGCAAAGCCGAAGGGGGGCGTGAGAAACGAGGTCTGCATATTCACGCCGATCATCACACCCAGCCACACGGCGGTGATATTGGCGGACGGATCGGCCAGCAGGATCGGGGCGATGATGGGAACCACCACCACGGCGATCTCGATGAAAAGTCGAGGAAGAAGCCGAGGATGAAGATCACCGCCATCACGACGATGAACTGGGCCCAGAACCCGCCGGGAAGGCCTCCGAGGAACTCGCGCACTAGTTCTTCGCCGCCGAAGGCGCGGAATGCCGCCGTCAGCATCGCCGCGCCGAGCAAGATGATGAACACCATCGAGGTGGTCTTGGCCGTCTCAACCATCACGCCGCGCAATGTGTCCTCGATCTTGAAGGCGCGCCAGGCGCTCCAAATGACCGCGATCAGCAGGCCGACAACGGCCACGGTGGCGACCGCGACCCCGAGCGCATCCCGGCCGTTGTCGATGGACTTCACGTTCAGGTCGAACAGGTTGCCCAGGATGAGGATCGCGGCGATCGATACAACCGCGAGGATAGCCGGATAGAAGGCCCCGCGCTGGCCTTCCTTGAGACGGTATCCTGCCATGATCATGGCACCCACGGCGCCGATGGCGCCGGCCTGGTTCACCGTGGCGATGCCCATGATGATCGAGCCCAGAACGGCGAGGATCAGGGTCAGCGGTGGGACGAGCGCCAGCAGGACCCGGCCCGCGAAGCGTAGGTCGTATTGGCCGTCATAGGGAACTGGCGGCGCGGCATTCTTCTTCAGCAGCGCGAATACTAGAATATAGAGCGCGTACAGGCTGACCAGCACGAGACCCGGGAGCAGTGCGCCGAGGAACATATCGCCGGCGCTGGTCGACGTGATGTCGAATTCGCTCGGCATGGAGATTTGGCCGGTGCCTAACTTGTACTCGAGCTTGCGTGCGGTACTAGCCTGGTCGGTCGCATTGGATAGCTGGTCGGCCAGGATGATCAGCACGATCGAGGGCGGGATGATCTGCCCGAGGGTGCCCGAAGCAGCAATCGTGCCCGTCGCGAGCGGCTTGGAGTAGTTGTTGCGCAGCATTGCCGGCAGGGAGATCAGTCCCATGGCGACGACGGTCGCACCCACGATGCCCGTGGTGGCGGCGAGCAGCGCACCGACGAAGACGACGGAGATACCGAGGCCGCCCGGCACCGGGCCGAAGAGCTGGGCCATCGTAACCAGCAGGTCCTCGGCGATCTTCGACCGCTGAAGCATGATGCCCATGAACACGAACAGGGGGACCGCAATCAGCGTGTCGCGTTCGACCTCCCAGTAGACGCCTCTGAAGTTCGTGACGCCGGCGGTCAGCCACTGGATTGGTCCGTCTTGCGCGAAGTAGGCACCGACATCGCCCTCGAAAATTTCGCCGGTGAGGGCGGCGAGCGCGATGGTCAGGATGGCCGCGCCGGGCAGCGCGAAGGCAACCGGGAACCCCATGCCGAGCGCGCCCGCCATGATCAGGACCAGCAATGCTACGAAGAAGAGTTCCATCGCTGCCGGGTCCGCGCGCTAATCGTTGAGGCCGCCGGGCCGCCTGGGACGGCCGGGTTCCTCGCGCAGCTCGGCGGCGTTGGCGAGGAAATAGTTCATGAACTGGGTCAGCATCGACAAGGCAAAAACCGCCAGGAAGCCGGCCATGAGATATTTGACGAACATTCCGAAGCCGGCCTGAGTCACCTCGAACGAGAGAATTGGGCTGTTGATGACCGCGGCCTTCGACCACATGCCGAGCGAGATGATCACCCAGCAAAGCGGTGCGCCGAGGAACAGACAGCCGAGAACGTTCGTCCAGGCCTTGCCGCGCGCGCCGAAACCCGCATAGACGACATCGACGCGAACGTGGCCTTCTTCCACCAGCGCGTAGGCGCTCGCGAACAGGAACAGGCCCGCATACCAGAAGCGCACCAGGTCGCCCATGAACGCCTGCTCGTAGGAAAATACGAAGCGGGCGATAACAATCTGCAGTTCCGCGACCACCACCAGCAGTGCCAGCCAGGTGAAGCCGAGCGTGCGCACGAAGTACGCGATGACACATGCGACCGCGATCAGCGGCATGTGGACATAGGCGCCGCGAATGCGCGAGATGCCGAGCTGTTTTTCGAGGTCTGCCCCGACGATCGCGCCGAGCAGGCCCTCGACGCGCAGGAACGAGATGACTGCGTCGCCGAGTCCGACGATGAAGACGGCCCAGAAGGCGGCGCGCACGATGTAGGCGGTGATCGCACCGAGCCGGGCGGCTTCCTCGTGCATGAGCCGCTGCGAGGTTGAGACCACGAAGCCGACCACGACAAGCACGATCATAGGATAGCTGGCCAACTGAACCCAGGCGAGCGTGAGCGTGCCGCTGGAGAGCGGTGTGCGCAGCGCGTCGAAGCCGAGCCAGCCCATGTGGGCGAACAGGTTTGAAAGGCCCGGCCAGTCGCGCCAGAAAATCAGATAGTTGTTGAGAACGAACAGGAACGCAACGGCGACGACCGAAAGCGCAAAGGCACGCAGCGCGAGCGGGGTGAAGCTCGAGTCCGTAGTCGCTGGGGCTGCGGTTGTATCCGTCATGGAATCCGCGAGGCTCGCTGTCCGTTTGAACCGCTACGTGCTCGAAGGCCGGATCGGCCGCGCGCAGGAGATCCAGGATGCCGACCAAACATGGAAGGCGGAGCCCGAAGGCTCCGCCCCATGATTCGTCGTGTGGTCCTGCCTACAGGCCGAGAACGCGATTGCGCTGCTGCACGTAGGCCTGGTCCGAAATGTTTGTCCAGGCACCGATGTCGCTGCGCGCCTGCACGAAGCTGTCGTAAATGCGCTTGGCAAGATCGCTGTGCGCCTGCACCTCGTCAAAGACCTCCTCGGCGGCCTCGCCGAAGCTGTCATACGTGTCGTCCGTGAACTGACGGAGCTGCACGCCCTGATTCGCGATCAGGTCTTTCAGCGCCGCACCGGACTTGGCGTTGTACTCTGCCATCATCCAGTCGTTCTCGGCCGCCGCTGCGGCTTCGATAGTCGCCTGGTCCGACTTGGACAGCTTGCCCCAGAAGGAGGCGTTCAGGCCCAGGGCGAGCATGGAGCCCGGCTCGTGCATGCCCGGATAGTAGTAGAACTTGGCGGCCTCGTAGAACTTCATGAAGCCGTCGTTCCAGGGGCCGACCCACTCGGTGGCGTCGATCGCGCCGGAGACCAGGTTCTCATAAATCTGGCCGCCCGGAAGCGAGACCGGCGAGGCGCCGAGCTTGGCCATGACGTCGCCGCCGAGGCCCGGGATACGCATCTTAAGACCCTTGAGGTCGTCGGCCGAGTTGATCTCCTTGCGAAACCAGCCGCCCATCTGGACGCCGGTGTTGCCTGCCATGAGACCTTTCAGGCCGAACTCGCCCGCGAGCTCGTCCCAGAGTTCCTGGCCGCCGCCGAAGCGGATCCAGCCGTTCATCTCGGTGTAGGTCAGGCCAAACGGGACGGCGGTGAAGAACGCCCAGCCCGGATGCTTGCCTTTCCAGTAGTAGTCGGCGGCGTGATAGCCCTGCGCGTTGCCCGATGCGACTTCGTCGAAGCTGTCGAACGCGCCGACACGTTCGCCGGCGGAGAAGTACTGCATCTGGATGCGCCCTTCACTCATGGTCGCGATACGCTCGGCCAGGCGCTGGGCGCCGGTGCCGAGACCGGGGAAGTCGCGCGGCCAGGTCGAGACCATCGCAAAGTCGATCCGCTCCTGTGCAAGGGCGGGCTTTGGAAAGGCGGACGCCGCGGCGGCCGCGCCCGTGACGCTGGCAAGGCCGGCGGCTTTCATAAATTTACGTCGTTCCATGAATTGCTCCCTAGGATGCATGTTCGTGTTTATTTCCCCGTCCGATAACGCCAAAAAACAAGGACGGTGCAGTATGGAATTTGTCGACCATCGACCGGCCGCAAATGATTAAAGAAATCCTATGCCAACGGGTTTTGCCGCGCAACGGCGGGTGGCCACTACAAAAGTATGACGATCGCGTGATCTGCGGGTGTCAGAGTACGGATGCGTTGCCCGGCAGCGGGGCGTCCGTCCAGCCCTGCGCGCCCAGATGCTCGATGGGCTGGAACCGACTCTTATAGGTCATCTTGGCGCAGTCCTCGATCCAGTAGCCGAGGTAGACATGATCCAGTGCGCGCCGCCGGGCTTCCGCAACAAGGCAAAGGATGCTGAAAGTGCCGAGACTGCGTCGGTCGGCGTCCGGCTCGAAATAGCTGTACACGGCGGAAAGCCCGGTCGAGAGAGCATCCAGCAGACAAGCGCCCAGGAGTGTTCCGTTCCGGTCGCGCATGCCCATGAGTTCCGTGTCAACAACGGAGTTGTCGATCATGGCGCGAAAGTCCGAGAGGGACATGGTTGCCATTTCGCTGCCGGCGTGGCGCGCGCGCTGGTAGCGGAAGAACAGTTCGTAATGCTCGTCGTCCGCCATGGCCGGTCCGTAGGTGACGGCCAGGTCGTCGTTGCGGTTGCGAACGCGCTGCTGCGAACGCGTAAGGTCGAACGATGCAACGGGAATGCGGATCGGGACGCAACCGCTGCAGCCGGGACAGGCTGGCCGGTACACGATGTGATGCGAGCGGCGAAACCCGGCGAGCGCGAGCTGGTCGTGCAAATCCTGCGCCTGCGAACC
>JAYPRP010000010.1:0-28780 GCA_038132575.1 Rhodospirillaceae bacterium | reverse complement strand
GCGATCATGTAGCGCGCGCCGTCCGGGTCGGCCATGTCGAAGATCGCCCGCAGGCCCGCGCCATGCACATGCGGGAAACGGCCACCGCCGGCGTTCCAATAGGTGCCCCGGTTAACCGTGTGGTCGCCACCGCCTGTCGCGACCGTCGGTGCGAGCAGACGGCCCAACGGGCCCGCAAAACGCAGCAGCGGATGCTGGAAGGCCGCGCGGTGTGCATCGCCCCAGCGCCAGGTAGAGGTGTCGTTTCCGTGATTGCGCCGGAGATCGGCGAGGGCATCGTCAAGGGCTGCGCGCACGATTTCGGTGCAGGTCTCCGGCGTGTTTGTCCGCCTGTCGTCGCACCAGCCGGGGCGATCTGACAAGATGCGCACGATTACCCGCGGCCGCACGCCGCGATATCGGTCCCCGAAGTCGCCCAACTCGTCGTCTAATAGGCTTTCGCGAAGTGCCTGGGACCAGGCCGCGTAGATTAGCGGTTCCGGTCGCACGGCATCCATCGTGCCATCCCAGGATTCCATGCGTGTCGGGATGTCGCTTCGGCGACGGTTGTCCGGCAGCGCGGCGAGCATCGCGGTCGTCAACTCTCGCGCGCCGAGCGATCGAACATCGGTCTGGATCGCTGCGAAACTGTCGGGCGTGTGCCGGTCCCGTTCCGCCAGCAGACTCAAAATCTGCTCTGCGCGGAACCCTTCGGGCCAGTCGTTGCTGATCACATGTGGATAGTGCCCGGGGGCGACGCGGTTGTTCGCGTTGACGATCACTCCCGCGATTGGGCTGTGTCGCTGTGGCAGTTCGGTGAATGGCACGAAGCCCCGCCAGTCATGTTCGCCGGTCCAGCCTGGCACCGGGCGGAGTCCCGCGCCGCCGGGCCGGACCGGAAGCCGCCCGAGGGTAGCGAACCCGTATGCGCCGTCGCGGTGGGCATAGACGATGTTCTGCATCGGCGCGTGGAAGTCGCGCAGCGCGGCGCGGAAATCCGCTACCGTCACCGCAGCGTTGATCGCATGGACCGCCTCGGCGGTGCGGTCATCCTCGCGCAGGGCCGCGAACGCGAGCGAGACCGCCGTGCCAGGCGCGGCTGCGCGGGCCGCGTCGGGCGAGATGTCCGAGATGACCGGCCCGTGGCGGGTCGTGCGCACGGTCAGCGTTTCTGGTGCGCGACGAAACCGGACTTTAATCTCCTCGCTGCGCGTGGCGAACGGCGTACTACCGCCTGGCGTCAGGTAACGTCCGGGATCTTCGGGGTCGATCCGCTCGACGAACAGGTCCTGGGTGTCGGCGTGGGTCGTCGTCAGGCCCCAGGAGAGGTTGCCGTTCTGCCCGATCATGAAGAAAGGCTGGCCGGGCAGCGCGCCGCCTGAGGCTGTGAAGTCCGGGGTGACAATCCGTGCCAGATGCCACATGCCGGGCGCGCCGAAGCCGAGATGCGGGTCGTTGGCCAGGAGCGGCTTGCCCGATGCGCTTCGCGCGCCGGAGACCACCCATTCGTTCGATGCGCTGCCGGCCGGAAACAGGTCGGGGATCGCCGCCGCGAGGCGCTCGAGATGACCGGGGAGTTCCGCCATTGTCGTCGGTGCGTCGGCGGGTTTGTCGGGCCATAGATCGCGCAACTGCATGGGGGTCAGCACACGTCCCATGTCTGCACGTAGCAGTTCGGTCCGGAAATCACCGGAGAGCAACAGCGACATCAGCCGCACCCACGCGGCACTATCCGCTGCCCGCCAGGGCTCGAACGGGAGTCCCAGCACGATCATCTCGGGTGGGCGCTTGCGACCGGGTGTGTTCATCCAGTCGTTGACGCCCGCGACATAGGCGTCGATCGCTCTTCGGCCCTCGGGCGAGAGTTGCGCGACCGACGCCTCGGCCAGCCCGTAGATGCCGAGGGTCCGCATGAACCTGTCCGTGCGAAGCCCCGGCGGACCGATCACCTCGGCGAGCCGTCCGGCCGCGGTCCGGCGCATGAAATCCATCTGAAAGAAGCGGTCCTGGGCATGGACATATCCCAGCGCCCGGTAGGCGTCGCGTCGGCTTCCGGCAAAGATATGCGGGACGGCATTCGGGTCGCGGATCACCGAGACCGGGCCGTCAAGTCCGGCGAGACGCGCACTGCCGCCGAGCTCGGTCTCGGCAGTCGAGAATATGCCCACGATGATGAAGGCCGCGAGCATGGCGAGACCCGCAGGGACCGCGATGAGGGTCGCCAGGGCGGCGAAAATGGTACGGACCGGGCGCATTGGCGGCTAGATATTGACCTGGTAGGTTTTCCAGGGGTTCGCATGCGCGACCCTCTCATAGAAGCCGCGGCCTCGATAATTGTCCTCGGCCGTGAACCAGTGCAGCCAGGACCAGCCGCGTTCCCTTCCGATCTCCGCAATTGTGTTCACGAGTGCGTCGGCGGCGCCGCTGCCGCGCGAGTCCAGTTCGACGAACAGATCGTCGATAAACCCAGCCTGCGTGCCGGACAGCGGTCTGGCAAGGTTGCGGAAGTGCGCCAGGCCGATCGGGCGCCCGTTTTCTTTACGGGCCAGCAGACATTCGGTCTGGTGGTCTAGGTAGTGAATCCATTCCCAGACCCGCTCGATCACATCCGGGTTGTTGGGAACTTCGTAAAAACTTTGATAGCCAAGAAAAAGCGCAGCCCAGGACGCCTTGTCGTGGTGCGTGTGAGCATCGATCCACATGGTGGTCATGGGGAATCCTGCGAGTAAGTGTGGCGCTTGGTTGCGTTGTCGGGCTGCGCTAGTTTCGCGCAGAATCGAGCAGACGTTAGAGGCATGATGCAATGCGGTCACGGTCTTTCCGCGGATTGAACCTCACGGGCTTCCACCGGCTGCACTATGTCGAGTGGGGTGATCCGGATGCGCCGGCGGTCGTGTGCATCCACGGTCTCACTCAGACGGCGCGTTCCTTTGACCGGCTCGCCGAGCATCTCTCCTCCGATCGTCGTGTTATATGTCTCGATGTGGTGGGGCGCGGGAAGAGCGGGTGGCTGCCCGATCCGAACGGCTATGACTTTCCCCAGTATCTCGCCGACGTGAACGCACTGATTGCCAGGCTGGATGTCGAGCGCGTCGATTTCGTTGGCACGTCGATGGGCGGCATTCTCGGGATGCTGCTTGCATCGTTGCCCGACACACCCGTTCGCCGTCTGGTCGTCAATGACGTCGGCCCCTTCATCCCGAAGGCCGCGCTCGAGCGCATCCGTGACTATGTCGGCACTGACCCGGAGTTTACCGATCTCGCGGCACTCGAGGCCTACCTCAGCCAGGTCTGGGCGTCCTTCGGAGACCTAGCGGAAAGCGAGTGGGCGCATCTTGCCGAGACATCGGCCCGTGAGACAGACAGCGGCAAGCTGGCACTTGCCTATGATCCCGCCATCGCCGTACCGATGAAAGCACGGCCCGTGATGGATGTGAACCTCTGGCCGGTCTGGGAAATGATCGCGTGCGATACGCTCGTTGTGCGCGGCATGGAGTCCGATCTGTTGCCTTCTGACGCAGCCCGGCAGATGACCGAGCGCGGGCCGCGCGCCACGCTGGTCGAGATTGCCGGCGTCGGGCACGCACCGACATTCTCGCGCCCGCAGGAAATCGAGCCGGTCGCGGCGTTCCTGCGCGCGTGAGAGTGCGCCTACCTTGTTCGGGGCAACGCCCCGCGCTTCGCAAGCGTACATGAAGAATTTGAAAAAGGGGCGCACCCATGCGGGCGCTCCCCTGTAAAGTCCTGCCTCGAGGGAGGTTATTTCGGCTGCGGGACTATCCGCAGGTAGGGGCGCGGGGCCTCCCACCCGTCGGGGAACGCGGCCTTGGCATCTTCGTCGGAGACGGCAGGCAGAATGATCACGTCGTCGCCGTCTCTCCAGTTCACCGGCGTCGCAACCTTATGGTTGGCGGTGAGCTGCAGCGAGTCGATGGTTCGCAGGATCTCGTCGAAGTTCCGGCCGGTGCTCATCGGATAGGAGATCATCAGCTTGACCTGCTTGTCAGGTCCGATGATGTAAACATTTCGGACCGTCGCATTGGTCGCGGCGGTGCGGCCCTCCGAAGTGCCATCTTCGCTGGCGGGGAGCATGCCGTAAAGCTTCGCGACAGTCAGCTCGCTGTCGCCGATCAGCGGATAGGTGATCTTGGCACCCTGTGTCTCCTCAATGTCGCCGGCCCACTTCTCATGGTCGTCGACCGGATCGACGCTCAGGCCGATGATCTTGACGTTCCGCTTATCGAACTCGGGCTTGAGCTTGGCCATGTAGCCCAGCTCGGTGGTGCAAACCGGGGTGAAATCCTTTGGGTGCGAAAATAGAACGCCCCAGCTGTCGCCGAGCCAGTCATGGAAGTTAATCGTGCCTTCCGTCGTTTGCGCCTCGAAGTCGGGCGCGGTGTTGCCGATCTGTACGGTCATTATTGTCTCTCCTCTATCTGAATTCCCACAGGCGGCCGGGATGTGGCCGCCGCCGCACCAAAGTTGCGCGCTCAGTGCGGCAATCTACCGGGGAATTAGATTGCAGATGGATTAATGACAAGTAGTAGGCGTGAATTAATTTTTTCACGCAAAAAGTACTGTAATTATGTCGGCGCGGATCAGTTTGAAGGTTTGCTGTCACCGATCGCGTTGCCTTCGGTTTCGGCGGGAGTTTCCAGTGCGTCCGGGTTCTTGAACTGCCAGTGCGCGATGTGATCCTGGATCGACAAGAGGATGTCGTTGACCGGTGTGTCGAGGCCGTACTGCTGGAGGATGGGTTCCTGAATCGCGAACTCCGCGCGCACGAACTGTATCCATCCGAACGGCGGCGGTGCCGTGGCCCGGACTTTCGGAAGTTCCGCGAAACTGAACAGCAAGAAGGGTTTGCGTCGCGTACGCGTGATCGAGGCGACAATACCCCGGCGTACCTGACTTGAATGAGCGATGAAACGAATATTTTCCCAGGCGATCGTCCCGGTGTGCCATTCGCGAATGAAGACGCCGTCCGCGTCGATCCGGACCTGCGGGCTTCGGTCGTAGATACGGAACGAGGTCACCACCGCCCAGGCGAAGGCGGCCGCCATCAGCAGGCTTGCGAATCGCCAGGACTGCTCGACCGGCGCTTCTGCGACGAACGGGATGATCAGGCACAGTCCGCCGAGCACGAGGATCGCGATCAGCCGGAAGCCATGGACCTGCCGGTTGTAGCGGACAATGAGGGGGTCGGGCTTTTCGACCGGTTCGAGGGCGTCGTCGTCAGTTGTCATTCAGGAGCCGCGCGGCGTCGATCGCGAAATAGGTGAGCACGCCGTTGCAGCCGGCCCGCTTAAACGATGTGAGTGTTTCCATCATCACCCGCTCGTAGTCGAGCGCGCCTTTGTCCGCCGCGAAGCGCAGCATCGCGTATTCGCCACTGACATTGTAGGCGAAGGTGGGGACGCCGAACTGTTCTTTCACGCGCCGGATGATGTCGAGATAGGGCAGTCCTGGTTTGACCATGAACATGTCGGCGCCCTCGGCGATGTCGAGCGCAACCTCGCGCATCGCCTCGTCGCTGTTCGCCGGGTCCATCTGGTAGGTGTCCTTGGTTTCGCCCTTGAGGAACCCCTTGCTGTCGATGGCGTCGCGGAACGGACCGTAGAAACCGGACGAGAACTTCGCGGCATAGGACATCAGCAGCACATGGTCGTGGCCGTTCTCATCCAGCGCCGATCGTAGTGCCCCGATCCGTCCGTCCATCATGTCCGATGGCGCGATGATGTCGCAGCCAGCCTCGACCTGGACCAGCGCCTGGCGGCACAGCGCCTCGATCGTCTCGTCGTTGACCACATGGTCGTCCCGGACGATCCCGTCGTGCCCGTCGGAGTTGAACGGATCGAGCGCCACATCGCACATCACCCCGAGATCGGGATGGGCGTCCTTGATCGCGCGGATGGCCTGGCACACGAGATTGTCCGGGTTCCATGCTTCCTTGCCGTCGGGAGTTTTGAGTTCGGCCGGGGTCGCCGGGAATATTGCTACGGACGGGATGCCCAGTGCCTTCGCCTCGCCTACCGCCGCGGGCAGGCGGTCCGGCGAGTAGCGGATCACGCCCGGCATCGTCGGTATCTCCTCCGTGTGATCGACGCCGTCGCACACGAACACGGGCCAGATGAAGTCGTTGGGAGACAGAATGTTTTCGCGCACCATCCGACGTGACCAGTCCCAGCGCCGGTTGCGGCGCATGCGGGTCTGCGGGAATACCCCGACCGGGGTTGAGGGGCTGCCGGCCATCTTTTGTCGTTCCTGAAGTTCCACCCGGAAGGCCCGGAAACATAGCCTCTGCGGCCAGTCCGTCCAAGCCCCGGTTATATGCGGGCAAAGCCGGTATTCGGCTCGAATTTTAGGTAAAGAAGCCCTGATTCAAGGGCTGATTAACCTGTCCGTGTGATCCTGCAAGCTCGATTTTGCGCTCGGCACACGGGAACCGCAGGCAATGAAGCAGACATACCTTTCCACGATCGTCCTGCTCGAACGTATGCACCGCCAGTTTCTTGAGGTTATCAAGTACGAGCTCGAGGGACACGACATCCGCGACATCAAAAACGTGCAGGCACTCATCCTGTAAAATATCTGTGGCGACGAGCTGACCGTCGGTGAACTGACGCTGCGCGGCTACTATCTCCGATCGAACGTGTCCTACAACGTTAAGAAGATGACCGAGCATGGTTACCTTCACCAGGAGCGCTCGTCGCATGATCGCCGCTCCGTCCTCGTAAAACTGACGGATAAGGGTCTTGAGCTCAGCAGGCTCCTCGAGCACATGTTCGAACATCACGTGGACGCAGTGGTGGATTCGATCGACTCGGAGAGGCTCGAGCCGCGAACGAAAGCCTGCGCGACGTCGAGCGGTTCTGGCTGCAACAGCTCGGCTTCTGTCCGCGTGTTGCGGAGTTCTTCAGGGTCGAGATGGCCGCCTAGCGCCGGCGTTTGCGCGAACCAAAGAATAAGGGCAGCCGCCGCGGGCAGCCGCCCTTATTCTTTGCCATGGAAACGGGAATTGTCCGTCAGGCGAGCAGGTCGTTCGCGAGTAGCGCGGTCGCATCTTCGCCGTGGGTGCTGAGGGCTGTCTTGAGCTTGCCGAGTGCTTTAGCCTCGATCTGGCGAATACGTTCCTTGCTGACACCGAAGCTTTCGCCGATTTCAGCCAGGGTGTCCTTGTCCTCCGACAGGAAGCGCCGGACGATGATCTGGCGCTCCCGGTCGGCCAACGTGTCGAGGGCCTCCTCGAGCCATGCGGAACGAACTGCACCGTCGTGTTGCCACGCGGTGATGTCTTCCGGGTTCGGGCCGTCGTCTTCGAGCAGGTCCTGGAATTCCAGATCGTCCTCTTCGCCGAAACTGGCGTTGAGCGAGTTGTCAGGACCGCCGAGATGAGCCTCCATGCGCACCACGTCGGCCGGCTTCACCTGCAGGCGGTCCGCGACGCGTTCGCGGTCCTCGTCGGTTAGCGAGCCGTCGGGGCCCGTCGCGAGCCGTGCGCGAACCTTACGCAAATTGAAGAACAGGCGCCTCTGGGCCGGGGTGGTGGCAACACGTACGATCGAGGTGTTGCGCAGGATGTGATCCTGGATCTCCGCCATAATCCACCACGAAGCATAGGTCGAGAAACGGGCGTCGTGGGAGGGGTCGAACCGCTGAGCCGCTTCCATAAGGCCGATGTTGCCCTCCTGGACAAGGTCTCCAACTGGCAGGCCGTACCCCGTGAACTTCCATGCGATACGCAGGACGAAGCGTGCATATGCCTCAATCAGTTCGTGCAACGCGGCCTCGTCCTTGTCCTCGCGCCAACGGCGGGCGAGTTCGAACTCGTGCTCCTTCTCGAGCACGGGCGCCCGCATGACGGCGTTGGCGTAGCGGCGGTTCCCTCGTTCGATCGCCCGTGATGCGAATGCGGCCATGATGTTTCAGTCCTTTGACAAATCGGGGTGGAGGGCTGTATCCCGGTGTATAAACGAGCTATTAGTTTCGACTCGATACGATAAGAATATACGCAAGTGCCAGGCTCTACGCAAGGTGATATCGAGTCGATAATATCCATTTGGTATAAGATAGGCGACTTGATTGTCCGATCTTCAATCTCTGAGAATAAGAGAATGTGCACGCAACCCACTGGTAATATTGATAAAGAAGAGCTCAAGCGGCTGCTGGACCGTCTCGGTAGGATGTCACGTGGGTTGCAATATTGTCATGGCTTGAATCCGGCCCAGTGGGACTGCCTGCGCTTCATCGGGCAGGCAAATCGCTTTTCGCGTACGCCGGGCGCGCTCGCCGCGTTCCTCGGCACGACCAAGGGAACGGCGAGCCAGACCCTCAACGCGCTTGAGAAAAAAGGCTATCTCATTAGGGTGCCCGATCCGAATGACAAGCGCGTGCGCCATATCGAGCTCACCGAGCTCGGGGCTGGTCTTCTGGCCGACGACCCGCTCAACTATCTGGACCGCGCGATCTCGAACCTTCCGCCGGAAACCGTGGACACGATGGCCACAGGCCTGTCGCGGCTGTGCGCCGAAATGCAGTCGCGCTGCGGCGGGCAGGATCTCGGCATCTGCCAGTCCTGCGGGTATTTTGAGGGCGAAACCGATGGCGGCAACATGATGTGCGGCCTGAAGCAGGCCGAACTCAGCGGCGAGGACGCGACGCGGTTCTGCGTCAACTTCTCGCCGGTCAATGAAACCCGGGACTGTTGACCTGATTTTCTCCGTGCGCGTCAGGCGCCGGTGAAGGCCTGGTGCCCGGTCTGCGCGCGTCCGAGAATGAGGGCGTGGATGTCGTGGGTGCCCTCGTAGGTGTTCACCGACTCGAGGTTCATGACGTGACGGATGACGTGATACTCGTCCGAGATACCGTTGCCGCCATGCATGTCCCGCGCGACCCGCGCGATGTCCAGCGCCTTGCCCGCGTTGTTGCGCTTCATCAGCGAGATCATCTCCGGCGTGGATTGGTCGGAGTCGATCAGCCGCCCGAGGCGCAGGCTGCCGTGCAGGCCGAGCGTGATCTCCGTCTGCATGTCTGCCAGCTTTTTCTGGATCAGCTGGTTGGCGGCGAGCGGCCGGCCGAACTGCTTGCGCTCAAGCGTGTAGTCGCGCGCGGCGTGCCAGCAGGCTTCCGCCGCGCCCATTGCGCCCCACGAGATGCCGTAGCGCGCCTTGTTCAGGCAACCGAAGGGCCCGCCCAGGCCGCGTGCGTTCGGCAGACGGTTCTCCTCGGGCACAAACACCTCGTCCATCACCACCTCGCCCGTGGACGAGGCGCGCAGGGAGAACTTGCCCTCGATCTTCGGCGTCGCGAGGCCCTCCATCCCACGCTCTAGGATGAAGCCCCGAATCACGCCCTCGTCGTCCTTCGCCCACACGACGAACACATCGGCGATTGGCGCATTCGAGATCCACATCTTCGCCCCCGACAGCGAATAGCCCCCGTCTACGAACTTCGCACGGGTCACCATGCTGCCGGGGTCGGAGCCATGGTCGGGTTCTGTCAGCCCGAACGCCCCCGCCCATTCGCCCGAGGCCAGCTTCGGCAGATACTTCTGCCGCTGCTCTTCCGAACCGTAGGTGTAGATCGGCCACATCACCAGCGAGGACTGCACCGACAGCGCCGAGCGGTAGCCGGAATCGACCCGCTCCACCTCACGCGCGATCAGCCCGTAGCAGACATGGTTCACGCCCGCGCAGCCATATTCCTCCGGCAGGGTCGAGCCGAGCATCCCCAGCGCGCCGAACTCGTTCATGATTTCCCGATCGAACGTCTCGTTCCGGTGAGCCTCCAGGACACGAGGCATCAGCTTATCCTGGCAATAGGATCGGGCCATGTCTCGGACTATCCGCTCGTCTTCTGTCAGCGCTTCGTCCAGCAGAAGCGCGTCGTCCCACTGGAAACGCGGCGTGTCGCTCGCGCAGGACGGATTGGATGCGGGGTCGGTTGCGAGGCTCATGTGGGGGACTCCTTGTAGTTCCGGCGAAGCCTGGCCAGCCGGGCAGGCTCGATCACGGGGTATGCCCCGCTTGTTGCAGAATGTGAGATGCGGTTTCTCAGTCCTTGACGGTTTCAAAATCGCCGGGAGATGTGATTTCCAGAAGTTCGCAGTCTTCCGAGATCCAAAGCGCGTCGTACATCAGGCCGTCGGGCTGGTAACAGCAGTCACCCTTGGACACGCTTACTTCCACCTTGCCGTCGAACCAGAAGCGGGACTCCCCCTGGAGCACGGAGATCATCTGGAACTCGTTCATGTGCGCGTGCTTGCCGGTGTGGTGATCGGCATCCGGGTCCGCGATCCGGATCACATGGGCGCTGGACTGACCGCCGGTCGCCTCTCGAATACCGAGGTCGCTGTATTTGAAGTCTTCGCGAAGACCTTTTTCCCACTCGGCGTCCTTCGCGTGCTTGACGTCAAGTTTGTGATTGCCCGATTTCATGTGGTTCATCCTTACCCGAAATGTGGGGTCGATTATAGGTCGGCAGACCGACGCCGACCAAGTGTCCGTAGCGCGCGAAATGGAAGAACGTAGTCGGCGGAAGCCCGACGGTCGAGACCTGGGAAATGTGATCTTCGAATTTTCCGCGATGGGCAACTAAGTGAAGGTTCGTGCTGTTGATCCGGTGACGGGTCTCGAGATTCCAATCGTCGGCCCGGCCGGGGCCGGTGAGGCCGCTTTGCGGCGTACCGCAATGGCGAACTCAGCTACATGCTCAAAAAACGCCGTCCGGCGCCGTTGTCGCGCGTGGGACACTACGTTTGACGCCCGCTGGCCTGGGTCAGCGCTTGCGCTTACCCAGGCCGCTCTCCTTCGCGAACGCGGATCGCTGCTTCGCGTAGTTTGGCGCGACCATCGGATAGTCGGTGGGCAGACCCCACTTCGCTCGATACTGTTCCGGTGTCAGATTGTAGGCCGTGCGCAGATAGCGCTTCAGCATCTTGAGTTTCTTGCCGTCTTCCAGGCATACGATGTGATCGTGTGTGATCGAACGCTTGATCGGGACTGCGGGCTTTTGCTTAGTCTGGGTGCTTGGGCGGCCGCTGCTTAGGCCTTCGAGGCTTCCGTAAACGGACTGGATGACATCCGAAATCTGGGTTTCGGGAACCGGATTGTTGCCGACATAGGCCGATACGACCTGGGTGGTCATGCGCAGCAGCGCATCGCGCGACAGGTTCTCCGGATCGTTGTCCGCCATTCTCGTTCTTCCCAAGATTCACCGTGTTACGCGCACGGATAATTACGATCGCATGCGTTCCGGGACCAGTCAATACGCCTTTCGAATAATCACCAGTAATTTTCGGAAATAATAAAATGATCATACGGAACTGCACTGACGCGTGTCTTTAAAACTTGGCTCGATGATAGCTTTATTATCGTGGAGACTAGGTTTTCACCAAGCATAAATTGCTGCAGCGCGGCAAGAAACGCTTAGGATTTTCCACACCATTCCGACGCGACAACTTGTGTATCGCTGGTGGCAAACGACGAGATGTGGTAACCTGCAGCTTTCGATGATCATACTCCAGCGATGCTTTAATGGATTTGACGCATGAGCGAAGGCACAGTTGCGATTGCTGCCGATCACGCCGGGTATCCCCTTAAGGAGATCCTGAAAATAGAGCTTGAGGCGCGCGGCTTTACGGTCCGCGATCTCGGGACCCACAGCGAGGAATCGGTGGACTATCCGGATTTCGGCAAGGCGGTCGGGGAGGCTGTGGCGGGCGGTGACGCGGCGCGCGGGGTGATCATTTGCGGGACCGGCATCGGCATTTCGATTGCGGCCAACCGGATCTCGGAAGTGCGCGCGGCACTCTGCCATGACGCAACGACGGCCCGGCTGGCGCGCGAACATAATGACGCGAACGTGCTCGCGATGGGCGCGCGTCTACTGGGCCCCGAGGTTGCTATGGATTGCCTGTGGGCGTTTCTGGACACAGATTTCTCTAGCGGCGAACGCCATGAGCGGCGGGTCGGGAAGCTGGGGTAAGAGCGTGTGCCCGCTCGGCGGAGTGCCGCGTGTGTCGGATTTTCGACGGTTTTACGAGTGACAGAGGATCAAAGATGTCGATGACGAGCGGAGCCCTCGAGGCGGGCGGTGTGAACAACGGATTTTTCGATCGCGGTCTTGCGGAGGCCGATCCCGAAGTCTTTGATTCCGTGCAACGCGAACTGGGCCGCCAGCAATCCCAGGTCGAACTCATCGCGTCCGAGAACATCGTCTCGCGGGCCGTGATCGAGGCGATGGGGTCGGTGCTCACCAATAAGTATGCCGAGGGATACCCCGGCCGCCGCTACTATGGTGGCTGCGAGTATGTTGACGTGGCCGAGGAGCTTGCGATCGACCGGGCGAAACGCCTGTTCGGATGCGCCTTTGCCAATGTTCAGCCCCATTCGGGCGCGCAGGCAAACCAGGCCGTGTTCCTCGCGCTGTGTGAGCCGGGCGATACCCTCATGGGTATGTCCCTGGCCGCGGGCGGTCACCTAACGCATGGCGCTGTACCGAACCTCTCGGGCAAGTGGTTCAACGCCGTCCAGTATGGGGTGCGCAAGGACGATGCGCTCATCGACATTGAGGAGGTCGCGGCGCTGGCGCGGGAACACAAGCCCACGCTGATCGTCGCCGGTGGATCGGCGTATCCTCGAACCATCGACTTCGCGCCATTCCGCGAGATCGCCGACGAGGTCGGCGCGTTCCTGATGGTCGATATGGCGCATTTTGCGGGCCTCGTTGCCGGTGGCGTATATCCGAGCCCGTTCCCTCACGCCCACGTGGTGACCACCACGACGCACAAGACCCTGCGGGGCCCGCGCGGCGGCATGATCCTCGCCGACGACGAGGATCTCGGGAAGAAGATCAACTCCGCCGTCTTTCCCGGGCTTCAGGGTGGACCGCTGATGCACATCATCGCCGCCAAGGCGATTGCGTTCGGTGAGGCCCTGCAGCCGGAGTTCAAGACCTATGCCCAACGGGTCGTGGAGAACGCCCGTGCGCTTGCGGCGACGCTCGTGGACGGTGGGCTCGACATCGTGTCCGGCGGTACCGACACGCACCTGATGTTGGTCGATCTGCGGCCCAAGTCCCTAACGGGCGACATCACCGAGGTTGCGCTGGAACGTGCGAGCCTGACCTGCAACAAGAACGGGATCCCGTTCGATCCCGAGAAGCCAATGGTCACGTCGGGAATTCGCCTAGGAACTCCGGCGGGTACCACGCGCGGGTTCGGGCCGGCGGAGTTTCGCCAGGTCGGTGAACTGATCGTCGAGGTTCTCGACAGCCTCGGCGGGAACCCGGACGGCGATGCGCAGGTCGAGGAATCGGTGCGCCGCCGGGTAGAAGAGTTGTGCGCCCGGTTCCCGATCTATCCGGCGGACTGATCGCGGCGGTAAGAAGAACGAAGAACCAGAGGCGAGGGAACAACCGATGCGCTGCCCGTTCTGTGGTCACAACGACACGCATGTGAAGGATTCGCGCCCGACCGAGGACAACACGGCGATCCGCCGCCGGCGTGCCTGCCCCGACTGCGGCGCGCGCTGGACGACCTTTGAGCGGGCGCATCTGCGCGATCTCACCGTCATCAAGAAGAATGGCCAGCGTGTTCCCTTCGACCGCGACAAGCTTGAGGCGTCGATGCGCATCTCCCTGCGTAAGCGGCCCGTGGACGCTGAACGGGTGGAGCGTGCTATCAGCGGAATCGTTCGGCGTCTGGAATCCTCCGGCGAGACCGACATTTCCTCCGATCATATCGGTGAGGCCGTGATGGATGCCCTGGCCAATCTCGATTCGATTGCGTATGTGCGTTTCGCGTCGGTCTACAAGAACTTCCGCGAGGTTCGAGATTTCGAGGATTTCATCGGGAACGAGCGCCTCGCAAGCGAAGGCACGCTGATCGAAAACGATTGATCCCAGGCGGTATTCGCTCGACCCTGTCCCCATGCACAGCGATCAGGACTTCATGGCGGTGGCCTTGCGCCTCGCGCGACGCGGGCTCGGTAACGTGGCGCCCAATCCGGCGGTCGGCTGCGTAATCGTTTCGGGCGGGCCCGATCCGAGGGTTCTGGGGCGCGGCCGGACCCAGCCCGGCGGCCGGCCTCATGCGGAAGCCGTGGCGCTCGATGCCGCGCGCGAACGGTTCGGCGCGGAGGCACTCGTCGGCGCGACGGTCTATGTCACGCTCGAGCCGTGCAATCATCTGGGTCGGACCCCGCCTTGTGCGGACGCGTTGATCCGAGCGCGCGTGGCACGGGTGGTCGTCGCCTGTGGCGACCCGCATGTGCGCGTCGCAGGCAGGGGAATTGCGCGGCTTCGCGATGCGGGAGTCGAGGTTGTTACAGACGTCTGCAAGGACGCGGCAGAAGACATCAATATTGGGTTCCTGACCGCCGCGACCGAAGGGCGTCCGATGGTGTCCCTAAAGACCGCGACAACATCGGACGGGCGTATTGCGACCCGCACCGGTGCATCTCAATGGATCACCGGACCGGCAGCGCGTCGTCACGCGCATCTCCTGCGGGCCCAGCACGATGTGATCGCGGTCGGGATCGGCACGGCCGAGGCCGACGACCCGAGCCTGACCTGTCGTTTGCCGGGTATGGAGAAGCGATCGCCGACCCGTGTCGTGTTTGATTCGCGCTTGCGCCTGTCGCTTGAATCGAAGCTCGTGCAGACGGCGATGGACGTCCCGACCTGGGTGCTGTCGGCGGCAAAGACGGACAAGGATCGTCGCAGGGCGCTCGAGGCAGCGGGTGTCATGGTGGTTCCCATCGAGGATGAGATCGACGGCCGGCCGGTACCCGCGGCGGCGTTGCGAGCGCTGGGCGTGCTCGGCATGACCCGCGTAATGGTCGAGGGCGGCGCCCGGCTGGCCACCGGACTCCTGCGAGCGGGCCTTGTCGATCGTCTACTTTGGTATCGTGCGCCGTCGTTGATTGGCGGCGACGGGCTGCCGCCGTTCGGCGATCTTGGGGTGGGGGAGGTTGCGGACATGCCGGCCTTCAGGCCCCTGTCGCGAACACCGGTGGGCGAAGATACGCTGGAAATTTATGCGCGCGTGCCGTAACCAAGCCAGATGTTCACTGGAATTGTAACCGATGTTGGCCGCATCGCGCGGGTCGACGACCTGGATGTGGGCCGCCGCCTGACCATCGAGACCGCTTATGACACGGCTGGCATCGACATCGGCGCGTCGATCGCATGCAACGGCGCATGCCTGACCGTGGTCGAGAAGGATGCATCGAGTTTCGCGGCCGATGTCTCTGGAGAAACGGACGACAAGACCACGAGTGGCGCGTGGCGTGTCGGCATTCGGATCAATCTCGAACGCGCACTGCGTGCGGCGGATGAGCTGGGCGGTCATCTCGTGCTCGGCCATGTCGACGGCGTGGGGCAGGTCACCGGCCTCGCTACGGAAGGCGACAACCACAGGCTCGCCATCGAGGTGCCCGCGGCACTGAAGCACTATATTGCGTCGAAGGGTTCGGTTACGGTGGATGGCGTATCGCTCACCGTCAATGAGGTCGAGGATGCGGTGTTCGGGGTCAATATCATTCCCCACACCTGGGAGAACACATCGCTGTCCGACCTGGCAGTCGGATCGGGCGTGAATATTGAGGTTGATGTGATTGCGCGCTATGTCGCGCGTCTTTTGGAACGGGATGGATCGTGACCGATAACACCGATGGCTTGCGCAGTGTCTCGGCTCAGGACGTTAAGCGCGCCCTGGGCGATGAGCAGATTCTATCTCCGATCGAGGACATCATCGAGGATGCCCGCAACGGCAAGATGTTCATCCTCATCGACGACGAGGATCGCGAGAATGAGGGCGATCTTGTCATTCCGGCGCAGATGGCCACCCCGGACGCGATCAACTTCATGGCGACCCACGGGCGCGGTCTGATCTGCCTGTCGTTGACACGCGAGCGCACGCAGCAGCTCGGTCTGCCCATGATGCCCCAGACCCACGGCCAGCGACTGGCGACGAATTTCACCGTCTCGATCGAGGCGGCCGAGGGGGTGACAACCGGTATTTCCGCGCCCGACCGGGCGCGCTCTATCACGGTCGCGATTGATCCGCGCTCGACCGAAGCGGACATCGTCACGCCGGGACATGTGTTCCCGCTGGCGGCGCGGGACGGCGGGGTCCTGGTTCGTGCGGGGCACACGGAAGCCGGCGTAGACATTGCGCGCCTGGCCGGTCTGAATCCCTCGGCGGTGATCTGCGAGATCATGAACGAGGACGGGACGATGTCGCGCCTGCCGGACCTCATCGGTTTCGCCCAGTATCACGGGCTCAAGATCGGTGCGATCGCGGACCTGATTGCCTACCGTCGGCGCCACGACCGTATCGTGGAACGGCTCATGGAGCATGACTTTCACTCACGCTTCGGCGGCCTCTACAAGTGGCACATCTACCGCAACACTGTGGAGTATGCCGAGCATCTGGCAATCGTGAAGGGCGAGATCGACCCGGAGAAGCCGGTGCTCGTGCGCATGCATTCATTTTCGATCGGCGCCGACGCCATGGGCAGTCTCGACGCTCCCGATTCCGGCATCCTGCAACGCTCCATGGAGTTGATCGGCGAAGCCGGTGCCGGCGTGATCGTCCTCATCCGCGACACTTCGCCGACGTCGCTGTCGGACCGCATCCGCCAATTCTCAAGCGCGCCAACTAAGCCGGTGAACGAGCTACGGAACTACGGTGTCGGCGCCCAGATACTTGTCGACCTGGGGGTTCGCAACATAATTCTGCTGTCGAACTCGCAGCGCTCGATCGTCGGTCTCGAAGGTTTCGGATTGCGGCTCGTCGAGACCCGGCCCGTGCCCCTGGAAAACGCTGCAACCGGCGATTGAGGAACGACGATGGCCGATGAATCCCACATCATGATCGCGGTCTCGAGATATTATGAAGAGATCGCGGACCAGTTGTTGAAAGGTGCGCTCGGCGTACTCGACGAAGCGGGCGCGTCGCACGAAATCTACGAAATTCCCGGTGCTTTCGAGATTCCCGCCGCCATCGCGACGGCGATGCGCTCGCCGGAGTTCTCCGACGGCCGCCAGCGTTTCGACGGGTATGTCGCGCTTGGCTGTGTTATCCGCGGAGAAACGACCCACTACGATTATGTGTGCCAGGAGGCGGCGCGCGGGCTGCAGGATCTTGCGATTCGGCATTGTCTCGCACTCGGATTCGGCATTCTGACCACCGAAAACCGGGAGCAGGCCATGGCTCGGGCCGCCGTTGACCGCGGCAATAAGGGCGCGGATGCCGCCAACGCCTGCCTGCGGATGATCGGGTTTAAGAGTTCCCTCCGAATGTATCCGCGCTGATGTCCGCACAATCCGAAACCACTCGATCCTCGTCGCGCAAGTCCGGCACGTCCGCGCGCGGCGCGGCGCGGTTGCTGGCCGTGCAGGCGCTGTATCAGATGTACATCCGTGGCGGGACGGCCGAGGCGACGGTACTTGAGTTCATCCAGCACCGAACGGATCCGCCGGCCACGGACGATCCCGAGGAGGATGCCGGGCCGCGCGATGCTGACAAGGCACTGTTCGCTAACCTCGTGCAGGGGGTCGAGCGCGACCGGGAAGATCTGACCTCAGCGCTCGACGGTTGTCTCGAGACCGGCAACACGATGGCGCGGCTCGAACCCCTGCTGCGCGCCATTCTCGCCGCCGGCGCCTATGAACTGCGCTCGCGCGACGATATCCCGACACGTGTCGTCATTTCTGAGTATGTCCATCTGACCGATGCCTTTTTCGAGGGCAAAGAGCCGGGCCTCGTTAACGCAGTGCTCGACCGGCTGGCACGTGTGGTGCGCGGCGGCGATGAGAGCCTCTCGAAGACGACGGCGGACGGCCCGCCCGAGACAGACCATGGCGCATCGCGTTGACGAGTTCACGCTGATCCAACGCCATTTCGCGCCGCTAAGCATTGGCGCACCAGGAAGCCTTGCACTGTGCGACGATGCGGCGTGGCTCCGGCCGGAGGCGGGCAACGACCTTGTCGTCTCGGCGGACGCGATCGTGGGCGATGTACATTTTCCGGCGAACACATCTGCGGGCGACATCGCCCGCCGGGCGCTGCGGGTCAATCTCTCCGATATCGCCGCCAAGGGAGCGCGGGCCTGCGCGTATACGCTCGCCCTCCAGCTTCCCGATTTTGTCGACGATGCCTGGCTTTCGGCCTTCGCGTCCAGGCTCGCGGAGGACCAGGACCGGTTCGGCATATTCCTGCTCGGTGGCGACACCACACGCACACCCGGCCCGCTCGCGTTGACTATTAATATATTCGGACAAGTAGCAGAAAATAATATGATTATGCGGTCCGGCGCTTCGGCGGGAGATGACGTTTACGTCACCGGAAGCATCGGCGATGCGACCCTCGGGCTCGCGCTTGTGCGCAGCGAACTGAGCTCGGTCGACCCGTCGGATACCGCGTTCCTCGAAGCACGGTTTTTGCGGCCGGATCCGCGTGTCGATGCTGGTCCGGCGCTGGTCGGAATCGCCTCGGCGGCAGCCGATGTGTCCGACGGCCTTGTAGCAGACCTCGGGCATATCTGTGCGGCCTCCGGTGTCGCGGCGGACATCGACCGGGATCGCGTGCCCCATTCCGATGCGGCGCACCGGCTGGTAACGGACGATCAACCATTGCGCACTAGGCTTCTAATCGGCGGCGATGACTACGAAATCGTCTTCACCGCTCCGGAAGCCGCGCGCGACAGCATCTCTGCCATCGCCGCGAATACCGGCGTTCCAATGACCCGGATCGGGCGCGTGACGCCGCAGACCGCGGACGGACCCGCGGTGACGGTGCGTGACGTAGCCGGGGATGCGATCGAGGTTGGCCATGGTGGATACCGGCACTTCGAAGAAGGCGACCTGCGCCAAGAGTGAGGCCGCGATCCGCGCCATGCGTACGGGCGGCGCGGCCGAAGGTGAGAAGCCGAAGAAGAGCAAGAAAAAGCTGGTCCTCGTTGCGCTGCTCGTCCTCCTCCTGGGCGGTGGCGCGGCCGGTTACAAGTTCATGCTTGCCGACACGCCAGAGATGTTCGCGGAGTTGCCTGCTCCGGAGCCCGAGGTGATCGAGCCCGAAGAGCTCTACTACATCAACCTCGATCCGCTTTTTATTCCCTTTCAAACCCACCAGGGTGCCCGGCACAAACTCGTTGTCATGCTATCGCTCGAGGTCGGACGTGAGCGCCAGGAGGACAAGCTCGTACGCGAGCTGATGCCGCGCCTGCGCGAGGCCTATGGACGAGCGTTGACCTAGCGGCCGTTTTCCGGTGTTAAGGACGGCTCGATCGAGACGGTCTATCTCAAGAACCGGGTCCGCGCCGACAACAACCGCGTGCTGGGATTAGGCGTCGTTAACGAGGAGCTGGTGCGCGACATCCGAGTGTTGCCGAGCTGATCGCGGGATACCCGTCGGATGAAGAAGGTCCTCGTACTGGTCGTCGTGCTGTTGAGGGCGGGCGGGGGGCGGCGCTTTCTTCATGCTAGGGGGCAAATCCTCTGATTTGCCGGAGCTCGAGCCCAGGAAGGCCGAGAAGTTCGAAGTATCCGAACACCATTATGTGCGCCTCGAAACGATCAAGGTGACCCTGTTCGAGGACAATGAGGTCGCAGGGCTCTACACGGCGGCCATGACACTCGAGATCGCCGAGCTCGGGCAGCGCGAAATCGTGTCTGAGGCGAAGTCGCCTCTGCGCGATGCGATGTTTTGCGATCTGCACAGCCTGGTCGAGTGTCGGAAGCGCATCGATATCCCCCTGGATTTGTTGAAGCGACGCATGCGCGCGATCGCCATCTGCGAACTCGACGCGGAAGTGGTCATCGACCTCTATGTCGAGAATGTGCTGCGGAAGGACCAGTTTCAGAAAGACGGCTGACGCAAGGCTGATATTCACAGTACAGACTTGTGTTTTACGGATTCATACAGGAATGTTCCTCGCATGATGATCCAACATAATTCGCGCAACGTCGCCCTCTTGTCCATGTGCCAGGCCTTCGGCCAGACGCAGATGATTCTTATCTTCTCCGTCTCGTCGATTATCGGCGCGACAATTGCGCCGAACCCCGGCTGGGCGACGGTCCCCATCACCTTCCAGTTCATCGCGATGACGGGGGCCACGGTGCCCGCCGCGATGCTGATGAAGAAGATCGGGCGTACCGGCGGCTTCATCACCTTCCTCGCGATCGGGTTCACGGGCGCGGCGCTATTGATCTATGCGTTGTTTGTCCCGAGCTTCATCCTGTTCTGCGTCGGCTCTGCGTTGTTCGGCCTGTCGGCCGGCTCCAACCAGCAGTTCCGCTTCGCCGCGGTCGATGCTGCCGATGACGGTTTCAAGGCGCGCGCGGTGAGCCTGGTTCTCGCGGGCGGCGTGTTCGCGGGCCTGGTGGGTCCCAGCCTGTCGTCGCTCGGCTACGACATGATCCGGCCGATCCTCTATGGCGGTGTCTTCGCGATCATCCTGGCCCTGCAGGCCCTGATGGTGCTGCTGCTCCTGTTCACCGATATCCCGGCGCCGAGCGAGCAGGAGCGCAGCGGCCCGACACGGCCGATGCGCGAGATCGCGGCCCAGCCCGTTTTCATCGTGGCGCTGATGAGCGCGATGATCGGATACGGCGTCATGAACTTCGTGATGCTGTCGACACCGATCTTCATGCACCTGCATCCCAGCCACCCCTTCGGGCAACTCGACATCAACAACGTGATCATGTGGCACGTGGTCGGCATGTTCGCGCCCGGCTTCGTCACTGGCTGGCTGATCAAGAAGTATGGCGATGTGAACATCATCCTGGCGGGCGCCGTGATCTCGGTGATTTGTCTCGCCGTCAACCTGAACGGCGACTCGCTTTGGCATCTGAGGATCGGCATGGCGTTGGTCGGTGTCGGCTGGAACTTCATGTTCACTGCCGGAACGACGCTCCTGCTCAGCTCCTACTCGCCGGCGGAAAAGGCCAAGGTACAGGGGATCAATGACCTGTTCGTGTTCGGGACCGTTGCCGTGTGTTCACTGGCCGCGGGCGTCGTGTTCCAGACCCTTGGCTTCATTGCCGTGAACCTGGCTTCCGCGCCGCTGCTCGTCCTGGTCGTACTGGCTGTATTCTGGCTCCGGGCGCGGCGTAACGCAGTGGCAGCCTGAACCGCGATGCGAACGCACTTCGCTTAGTCCTTAGTTGCGGTTGCCTTGCCGCCGCCTTTTTGGCATGTTCCCGCCGCTTTTCACGGGCTCGGGTGATTCGGCTCCGACTGCGGTATGCGCCGTCTGCGCCCACGCAGCCTATCAACGCAGAAACCAAAGGATATTCACAATGGCTCCCATCGTCTGGTTCGCCATCGCGTGCGGCGGTCTGGCCGTGCTCTATGGCATCTGGGCCTCGCGTGCTGTCCTGTCGGCAAGTGCCGGCACCGAGCGCATGCAGGAAATCTCGAACGCGGTCCAGGAAGGCGCCGCGGCGTATCTCAACCGCCAGTATCGCGCGATCGGCATCGTCGGCGTCGTGATCGCGGTCATCCTGTTCCTGCTGCTTGGCTGGACGGTGGCCCTCGGCTTCATCATCGGCGCTGTCCTTTCTGGTGCGACGGGCTATATCGGCATGAACATTTCCGTTCGCGCCAATGTCCGCACGACCGAAGGCGCGCGCAGCAGCATGGCCGAAGGGCTTTCGATCGCGTTTCGAGCGGGCGCCGTGACCGGCATGCTGGTCGCCGGCCTGGCGCTGTTGGCGGTCGCCGGCTACTTCGGTTTCATGGTCTGGCTCCAGCAGCAGGGCAGCGCCTCGGAGCGTGAACTGATCGATGCGCTGGTCGCACTCGGGTTCGGCGCGTCGCTGATTTCGATCTTCGCGCGCTTGGGCGGCGGCATCTTCACCAAGGGTGCGGATGTCGGTGCAGACCTCGTCGGCAAGGTCGAGGCCGGTATCCCCGAGGACGACCCCCGCAACCCGGCCGTGATCGCCGACAATGTCGGCGACAATGTCGGTGACTGCGCAGGCATGGCGGCCGACCTGTTCGAGACCTACGCAGTCACGGTGGTCGCGACCATGGTGCTCACCTCGATCCTGCTGGCCGGCAACGCGTTGCTGAACCAGATGATCGTCTATCCGCTGGCGATCGGCGGCGTGTGCATCGTCGCCTCGATCATCGGCACCTTCTTCGTCCGGCTCGGCGCGAGCCAGAACATCATGGGCGCGCTCTACAAGGGCTTCATCACATCGGCGATCCTGTCGCTGGTGGGTGTCGCCGGCGTGACGTCTTGGGTGATCGGCTTCGACTCGGCCTTCACGGTCAGTGGCCAGACCTTCTCCGGCATGGACGTGTTCCTATGCGCCGTGGTCGGCCTGGTCGTCACCGGCCTCCTGATCTGGGTGACGGAGTACTACACCGGCACCGAGTATCGGCCGGTCCGCTCGGTCGCGCAGGCCTCGACGACTGGTCACGGCACCAACGTGATCCAGGGCCTGGCGGTCTCGATGGAGGCCACGGCCATCCCGGCGCTGATCATCTGCGCCGCGATCATCATCTCGTTCCTGCTGGCTGGCCTGCTGGGAATCGCCATTGCGGTGACGGCTATGCTGGCGCTTGCGGGCATGGTCGTCGCGCTCGACGCCTATGGGCCCGTCACCGACAACGCCGGCGGCATCGCCGAGATGGCGGAGCTCGACGACGATGTGCGCAAGACCACGGACGCGCTCGACGCGGTCGGCAACACCACCAAGGCTGTGACCAAGGGCTATGCCATTGGTTCGGCCGGCCTCGGTGCGCTGGTGCTGTTCGCGGCCTACACGTCCGATCTGAACTTCTTCATCGGAACCCCGGCAGAGCATCCGTATTTCGCCGGTGTCGAACTCAACTTCTCGCTGACAAACCCGTATGTGGTCGTGGGCCTGTTCGTGGGCGGCATGCTGCCGTTCCTTTTCGGCGCCATGGGCATGACGGCGGTCGGCCGCGCGGCCGGTTCGGTCGTGATTGAGGTGCGTCGCCAGTTCAAGGATATCCCTGGCATCATGGAAGGCACGGGCAAGCCGGAATATGGCAAGTGCGTCGATATGCTGACGCGGGCCGCGATCAAGGAGATGATCGTCCCGTCGATGCTTCCGGTCCTCTCGCCGATCGTACTGTTCATGATCATCCTCGCGATTGCTGGCAAGTCGGCGGCCTTCTCCTCGTTGGGTGCGATGCTGCTCGGCGTGATCGTGACGGGTCTCTTCGTCGCGATCTCCATGACCGCCGGCGGCGGTGCGTGGGACAACGCCAAGAAGTACATCGAGGACGGCAACCATGGAGGCAAGGGCTCCGACGCGCATCACGCGGCGGTGACCGGCGACACGGTTGGCGATCCCTACAAGGATACGGCGGGGCCCGCCGTGAACCCGATGATCAAGATCACGAACATCGTAGCGCTCCTGGTGCTGGCCGTGTTGGCGAGCGTCTAGACGCAAACAAGCTGAACGAAAAACCCCCGGGGGTTTTTCCCCCGGGGGTTTTTCTTAGTGTGACGGTGCGTGAGGCCGCGCTACTGGCCGGAGCCGCCGCCGGCGAATCGGCCGACATTGCCGAACAGCTGCTGGATCAGGGAAAGTTCGTTTCCGGCCGTCGGCGTGACCCGGCTCACCAGTTCGACTTCCTGGCGGTCGTTCTCGGTGTAGGTGAAGACGTCTTCGACGACGTTGCGCTCATCGAAGACGATGGCGACGATCTTGCGTTCGAGCAGCTCGGGTTCGAAGAAGGCCGTGGTTTCTGTCCGCTCGGACATGTAGTACCAGACATTCGGGCGGAACACGCCTTCGGTGGAGGGGCTGCCCAGGGCTTGGCGAATATCGCGCTGGGTCGTTTCGCCCGGTGCGATCGCCGCGAGCGCGTCCGGGTCGGGCTCCTGGCCGCGGACGTTCACGATTGGGGCGCAGGCGCTCAGCGCCGCGAGCAGGAAAAGGATTCGACCATGTCGGACAAGAAGTTTCATCGGTCAGATCGTTCGGCGGTTCGCGTTTTGGTGGACCGGATCGGGCAGGACGATGGCACTCGCCGTTTCGGCCTGTCAACCGCACAGGGCGGGCAACCAAGTGTGGCCTCAGACTGACATGCTGAACTGGATTCGAGAACGCAAACACCGCCGCGAACATGCGGCGAAACTACTTGACGTCATCATCGCGCAGGCGCGGCAGCCGGTTTTCTATGCCGAGTATGGTGTTCCCGATACGATGCTGGGCCGCTACGAGATGGTTTGCCTGCATGCCTATCTCGTCTTGCATCGGCTGAAGCGGCTGGGCGGGCAGGGGCCGTGGATCGCGCAGACCCTGCACGATCAGATTTTCGACAACTTCGAAATCGCGCTCCGCGAGGTCGGGGTGGGCGACATGGGGATTGGCAAGCGAATTAAGAAGCTCGCGCGCAACCTGCACGGTCGGATCTCCGCCTACGAACGTGCGCTCGCGTCCGGCGACGCGGACATGGCGGCCGCGCTCCGTCGTAATCTCTATGCCAGCGCGGAACCGACGGAGCCGGAGGTGACCGCGATGATTACCTATATCCGTTCCGCGCGGGCCGCCGTCGAGGCCTGCGCGCCGGAGGATTTCTGGAACGGCCGTCCGCTGTTTCCCGCTCCGGTCGACGCCGGGCGCGCGCGCGAGGGTGCGGCATGAACGGCGCACCGGAACAGGACCTGGTGCGGCATGTGTCGATCGTCGATCTATCGACCGACAGTCCGCAGAAGGTGGAAATCGAGGCGGATGCGTCGGAGTGCGCGGCGATTGCCGGGCGCCTCGATATTCTGGCCGTCGATGCCCTGAAGGCCGAAATTGAGTTGTTCCGTGATCTGACGGGTGATGTGAACCTCGTCGGGCGCATCCAGGCCGATGTGCGGCAGGCCTGCGTGGTGACACTCGACTCGGTCGAACAGCAGATCGACACGCGGATATTTCAGCGGTTTTCCGGCCGCGACGACGATCCCGAGGGGGATGAGGAGGATCCGGTCGAGCCGATCATCGAGAACGAGATAGAGATTGGCGATATCGTCGTTCAGAACTTGGCGCTTGCGCTCGACCCCTATCCGCGCGCACCCGGCGCGGCGTTCCAGGAGGTAGATGACGAGGCCGGGAAGCCCGCGGGGCCCTTCGCGGCGCTTGCGGCGTTGCGTGACAACACGGAGAATTAAGGGCCGTCACCCAAATGTTTTCGGTGAGAAAACTTGCGATTCGCTTGCCCAGCGATGCATTTTTGGATAATTAGCAGCTACCTTCCGGCATGCTCACGAAATTCATATCTTCCCGCGAAAGGGAACCAAGATGGCTGTACCCAAGAAGAAAGTCTCCAAATCGCGACGCAACATGCGCCGTTCGCATGATTCATTGAAGCAGCCGGCCTATGTCGAGGACGAGACCACGGGCGAGTTTCATCGCCCCCATCACGTCGACATGAAGACCGGCTACTACAAGGGCCGCCAGGTCATCGAGGTCAAGGAGAAGATTTAGAGGGCGACCGGACGCCGCGTCCGGCTGGGGAGCGGGCCCGTTGAGCAATCAGATCACAATCGCCCTGGACGCCATGGGCGGCGATGACGCACCGCACATTGTTGTCGCTGGCGCGAATATCGCCCGCCGTAGGCATCCCGACGTCCGTTTCGTGCTGTTCGGTGACGAGAAGGATCTCGCAGCGCGGGTTTCCAAGCTACGTGGCCTCTCGGAGTTCGTTGAGATACGCCATGCGGCCGAAGGGGTGGCGCCTGACGCGAAGCCCTCACAGGTCGTGCGCAACGGGCAGGAAACCTCGATGTGGAACGCGATCGACGCCGTGAAGAACGGCGACGCCGACGCGATTGTGTCCGCCGGGAATACCGGCGCGCTGCTCGCGATCGCGATGCTCGTCCTCAAGCGGCTCGCGGGGATCGACCGCCCGGCCATCGCCTCTTTCTTCCCGACCCAGCGTGGCGAGACCGTGATGCTCGACCTGGGCGCGAACATCCGCTGCAGCGAACGCAACCTGATCGAGTTCTCGATCATGGGCGAGGTCTTCGCACGCACGGTGCTTGGCATCAAGAATCCGACCATCGGCCTCCTGAATGTCGGCGAGGAGGAGACCAAGGGCAACGACGCGCTCAAGGATGCGGCGCAAATGCTTCGGGAGCTGGAATTGCCCGGCGAGTTCGTCGGGTTCGTCGAGGGTGACGACATTCCGGCCGGCGCGGTCGACGTGGTCGTGACGGACGGGTTCACGGGCAACGTCGCGCTCAAGACGGCTGAGGGCACGGCCAAGCTCATCAATGCGTTTGTGCGCGAGACCTTTCGCAATTCCTTTTGGGCCAAGATAGGGTATATCTTCGCCAAGCGTTCGTTCGACAGGCTGCGCAGCCGCAGCGATCCTCGCCGATACAATGGTGCTATGTTCCTGGGACTCGACGGTGTCTGCGTAAAGAGTCACGGTGGTACGGATGCGGTCGGGTTTGCAACCGCCATCGGAGTGGCGATTGATATGGTGAAGTATGGCGGCAACGCCTCCCTGAAGACGACGGTGGAGCGTCTGGATCTCGATTCCCTGCGCCCCCAGGCCGCGGCGGCATCCTGATGGTGCGGCGATCGATCGTCACGGGGATCGGCTCTTATCTCCCCGAACGGGTAGTGTCGAATGCCGAGCTCGCGGCGCGGATTGACACGTCTGACGCGTGGATTCAGGAGCGCAGCGGAATTCGGCAGCGGCACATCGTGGCCGACGGCGAGGTGACCTCGGACCTGGCAACCGCCGCCGCCGAGCGCGCGCTAGCCGCCGCGGGAATGGAGCCTGACGATATCGGCATCATCGTGGTCGCGACCTCGACCCCGGACGAGACTTTCCCCGCAACGGCGACGGTCGTACAGTCGAAGCTCGGTTGCGCCAACGGGAGCATGGGTTTCGACGTCCAGGCCGTGTGTTCGGGTTTCGTCTTCGCGCTGGCCACCGCCGACAACTTCATCAAGGCCGGCCAGACAGACACGGCACTCGTGATCGGTGCGGAGACCTTCTCCAAGATTCTCGACTGGGAGGATCGCTCCACCTGCGTGCTGTTCGGCGACGGCGCCGGTGCGCTCGTGCTCAAGGCGGGCGAGGGGGACGGGTCGAGAGACGATCGCGGCGTTCTGTCGACCCATTTGCATTCCGACGGACGCCTGCACGACCTCCTCTATGTGGACGGTGGCCCGTCGTCCACCGGGCGGGTGGGGCATCTGCGAATGGAAGGCCGGGAGGTCTTCAAGCACGCCGTCACCAAGATGTCGGAAGTGACCGTAGAGGCGCTCGAGGCGACAGGCTTGAGCGCGGACGAGATCGACTGGTTTGTTCCCCATCAGGCCAACCGGCGGATCATCGACGGCACGGCGCGGAAGCTCGGCATCACCGGTGAGCGCGTCGTCGTCACGATCGATCAGCACGCCAACACATCCGCCGCCTCGATCCCGCTTGCGCTGTCGGTCGCGGTCGATGATGCCCGGATTCAGGAAGGTAACCTGGTACTCCTCGAGGCGATGGGCGGCGGCCTGACCTGGGGCTCGGGAATCGTGCGCTGGTAAGCGAGTTCCAACTCACGGAATCAATTTTTTAGATTAACCAACCATAACAATCCTCTGATATTGACGCATTTCTGCTGTCGCGCTACCGTTTCGGCAACCAAAAACGTTTGGAGAGCAGGCGGTGAGTGACACGATTACACGTGCCCAGTTGACGGAGGCCGTTTATCAGGAGGTGGGGCTTTCGCGGAACGAGTCCGCCGATCTCGTGGAATCTGTGCTCGCGGAGATGACGGACGCTCTGATCCGGGGCGAGATGGTCAAGCTATCGTCCTTCGGGAGCTTCCAGGTGCGCCAGAAGGGCCAGCGGATGGGGCGCAATCCGAAGACGGGTGAGGAAGTTCCGATCCTGCCGCGGCGCGTCCTGGTGTTCCGTCCGAGCCATGTCTTGAAGAAGCGCATCAACGAGGAGCCGGAGGGGGCCGCCGAGCCGGTGCCGAACTTCGCATTGCCCGGTACGATGCCGGAAATAGACCCCTCTTACTAAGCCGGGCGGATGACCGATACAGGAAATCTGTCTGCGCGCCGGGGCGGCAAGTCCGCCTCGGCGTTTCGCACCATCAGCGAAGTGGCGAACGATCTCGAGGTGCCGCAGCATGTCCTGCGGTTCTGGGAGACCAAGTTCTCGCAGGTGCGCCCCATGAAACGTGGCGGCGGCCGACGTTACTACCGCCCCGAGGATGTCGATCTGCTGCGCTCGATCCGAGGATTGCTGTACGATGACGGTTATACGATCAAGGGCGTTCAGAAACTGTTGCGCGAAGGCGGCCTGAAGGACGCGGAGACCGCGCCGGCGCCCGCGCTCGAACCGGGACCTGCTCCGGTCGCACTAGCGGCAAGCGATGGTGCGGGCATTCCGTCTGATCAACGCCGGGAGCTCCTGGCGATTCTGGGCGAGCTGGAAGCGCTGCGGAAACTGCTCGTTTCCTGACCCGCACCCGCGGTGCATCGGCGGGCTTCATTCCCGAAACGTAAGTCTCTATAGTCCCTCCGTTCGGTCGGGACGTAGCGCAGTCTGGTAGCGCATCACACTGGGGGTGTGGGGGTCGCAGGTTCGAATCCTGCCGTCCCGACCAACTAGATCAAGGACTTAGCTGAACGGCTGGGTCCTTTTTTATGTCCACACGCAAAATACACGCAAAATCTCTCGTATTTCTCTCACACGGAAAAAAAGTGTGGAGGTCACTTTTTTGCTTGATAACGTAAGTTAAAATTACGCCGAGGCTTTTAGGCGGCATAGAAGACTTGGTTAGTGCGCCAATCGGGATAGCTG
>JAYPRP010000009.1:45052-53348 GCA_038132575.1 Rhodospirillaceae bacterium | reverse complement strand
GCGCGGCCCGGGGCGCGCCCCGCCGGCGCCATGTCCGAGCCCGAGAACATGCTCCGCGTCCGGGTGTAGCCGTCATGCAGCAGGGTCTTGTTGAGCCATTCGAAGTCGAAGGCGAGGGTGAGCGCCTCGCGCACCCGGATGTCCGCGAACTTACCGCGCCGCAGGTTGAAGGCGAGCGCGCTCAAGCCCGACGGGGTGCCGGTCTGCAGCACAGCGCGCGTGACCGCGCCCTCGCGGGCGGCGGGAAAGTCGTACTGGGTCGCCCAGCGCGCCGCGTCGTCCTCGTAGCGGAAGTCGTAGTCGCCGCTCTTGAAGGCCTCGAGCGCGACCGAGGCGTCGCGGAAGTAATCGAACCGGATCGCGTCGAAATTGTGCTGACCGCGGTTCACCGCGAGGCCGTTGCCCCAGTAGTCTGGATTGCGCCGGAACGACAGCCCGCGCCCGGTGTCGATATCCGCGATCGTGTAGGGACCGCTGGCGAGCGGTGGTTCCAGTGTTGTGGCGTCGAAGGTACGGTCGGCCCACCAGGCCTTCGACAGGATGGGCATGAAGCCCGCGACGAGGAGCGGCAGCTCACGGTCCGTGTGGTCCACGAAGGTGAAGCGCACATGCCCGGGCTTCGTTTCCTCGACGCGCGCGACGCGCGCCCAGGTGGCCCGCGCGTTGGGGCTCCCCTTGGCCTTGAGGGTCTCCCAGCTGAAGATCACGTCGCCGGCCGTCACGGGGGAGCCGTCGGAGAAGCGCGCTTGCGGCCGCAGCTTGAACTCGACCCAGGCGCGGTCGAGCGGCATCTCGATGGTCTCCGCCAGTAGGCCATAGAGCGAGAAGGGTTCGTCGCGGCTGCGCTTGGCGAGGGTCTCGAAGTAGATGCCGAACCCGTGGTGCAGCCCGGCCGCGGGCTTGCCCCGGATGATGTAGGGGTTGAGGGAATCGAAGGTGCCGATGGCGTGCAGGCGGAGATCGCCGACGCGCGGCGCATCTGGGTTCACATAGTCGAAATGGGTGAAGCCGGCGGTGTATTTCGGTGCACCCAGCATGGCGATCCCCGCCTCGGGCGCAGCGTCCGCGAGCGGCGCGCCGACGATGATCAGGGCGGTCGCGGCGGCGAGGGCGCGAAGGCGCTGGAAGGTGGCGTGACGCATGGCTCGGGCGGTCCGTTCGGGGAGGGTCTTGAACTCCCGCGAATATAGCGTCCGCCGTGAGTCGAAATTGCGGCGGCTAGGCGAACTCGTTCTTGAGGTCGAGGGCGTAGCCCGCCGAACGAACCGTGCGGATCAGGTCGTCCGTGCCCGGCAGGTTCATGGCCTTGCGCAGCCGGCGGATGTGGACGTCGACGGTGCGCGGTTCGATATAGGCATCGTGGCCCCAGATCGAATCGAGCAGCTGCTCGCGTGAGAAGATGCGGCCGGGATGCTCCATCAGGAAGCGCAGGAGGCGGAACTCGGTTGGCCCGAGCTCGACCGGCGCGTCGGCGCGGCTGACCCGGTGGGTCGCGAGGTCCATGGCGATGTCGCCATAGGTCAGGAGGTCCTGGTCGAAGGCCGGGCGGGTGCGGCGCAGGACGGCGCGGACCCGTGCCACCAGCTCGCTGGGCGAGAAGGGCTTGACCACATAGTCGTCGGCGCCGACGTCGAGGCCACGAATTCGGTCGTCTTCCTCGCCGCGGGCGGTTAGGAGGATGATCGGGAGGTCGCGGGTCTCCGGGTCGCGGCGTAGGCGCCGGCAGATCTCGATGCCCGAGACATAGGGGAGCATCCAGTCCAGCAGCACCAAGTCGGGCCGGCGCTCCTCGACCGCCAGCAGCGCCTCTTCGCCGTCGCGGGCGATCTGTGCCTGGAAGCCGGCCTTCTCGAGATTGTAGGACAGCAGCTCGACCAGGGGCGGCTCGTCTTCGACAATCAGGACATTGGGTTGCAGGTTTCTCAACTTCGGCTCTCGGACAGTTACTAGCTGGGATCGACGACAGTTATGCTCGCCTGGTCGGCCTTGGGGCGGTCCTCGTCGAGGGCGACGCCTTCGACTTGGTAGTGGATCAGCTCGGAGATGTTCGTCGCCAGGTCGCCGATACGCTCGATGTTGCGCGCGACGAACAGGAGATGCGTGCAGGCGGTGATGTTGCGTGCGTCTTCCATCATGTAGGTCAGGAGCTCGCGGAACAGGCTGTCGTACATGTCGTCGACCTCCTTGTCCCGGGCCCAGACCTCGCGCGCCATCTCGACATCGTTGTTGGAGAAGGCGTCGAGGACGTCCTTGATCATCTCGCGCACCAGGCGGCCCATGCGCGGGATGGTGAAGAGCGGCTTCACCGGCGGCATCTGGTTGAGCGCGATCGTGCGCTTGGCGACGTTCTTGGAATAGTCGCCGATCCGCTCGACGATCGGGGCGACCTTGAGCGCCGTCACGATGTGGCGGAGGTCGGCCGCCATCGGCTGGCGCAGGGCCAGCAGACGGATGGCGAGCTCGTCGATCTCCGCGTGGAGATCGTCGATCTGGCGGTCGTTTTCGATCGCGTCCTCGGCCAGAGACGAATCACGCTTCTGCAACGCCTCGATCGAGTTTTCGAGCTGGGATTCGGCGAGCCCGCCCATACGGCTGAGGAGGTCGCTCAGCCGGCTCAGCTCCTCGTCGAAGGATTTGACAATGTGGTCGGTGGTCATCGGATGTCCTCCGTGGACCCGGCGCTCTAACCGAAGCGGCCGGTGATGTAGTCCTGGGTGCGCTTGTCGTCCGGGTTCGTGAAGATCATCTCCGTCGGGCCGGACTCGACGAGGTAGCCCAGATGGAAGAACGCGGTGCGTTGGCTCACGCGCGCGGCCTGCTGCATCGAGTGGGTGACGATCATGATCGTGTAGTTCTGGCGCAGCTCGTCCATCAACTCCTCGATCCGCGCCGTGGCGATCGGGTCGAGCGCCGAGCAAGGCTCGTCCATGAGAATGACGTCGGGGTTCACCGCGATGGCGCGCGCGATGCACAGGCGCTGCTGCTGGCCGCCGGACAGGCCCGTGCCGGGCTCGCCGAGGCGGTCTTTCACCTCGTCCCAGAGGCCGGCTCGCTGCAGGCTGGACTCGACCAGGTCGTCGATGTCCGCCTTGCCCTGGGCCATGCCGTGGATGCGCGGGCCATAGGCGACATTATCGTAGATCGACTTCGGGAACGGGTTCGGTTTCTGGAACACCATGCCCACGCGTGCCCGCAACTGCACGACGTCGATGGATGGGTCGTAGATGTCCTGCTCGTCGATGGCGATATCGCCTGTGACCCGGCAGATCGGGATCGTGTCGTTCATCCGGTTGATGCAGCGCAGGAAGGTGGACTTGCCGCAGCCCGACGGGCCGATCAGCGCCGTGACCTCGTTCTTGCGCACATCGAGGGACACGCCGAACAGCGCCTGCTTTTCGGCGTAGAAGACGTCGACATTCTCGGCCTTCACCTTGGTGGGGGCGGGCGCCGCCTGGACATCGGGCGTGCTCGCTTCGATCGCTTCACTCATTCCGGGTATGCCTTCTTCAGCGGGCCGTGGTTCGCCGTCTACATATACAGCCTCTGTCATTCTACCACCGCCTTTCAAATTTCCGCCGTAGGAGCACGGCCGCAAGGTTCATGACGACCAGGAAGGCCAGCAGGACCATGATCGCGGCTGATGTTCGTTCGACGAAGGCGCGCTCTGGCGCGTCGGCCCAGAGAAATACTTGGACGGGCAGCACGGTCGCGGCGTCGGTGAAACCTCGCGGGATATCGACGATGAAGGCGACCATGCCGATCATGAGCAGTGGCGCGGTCTCGCCCAGCGCGCGGGCCATGCCGATGATCGTGCCGGTCAGGATTCCCGGCATCGCCAGCGGCAGCACGTGATGCGAGACCGTCTGGAGGGGCGACGCGCCGACACCGAGCGCGGCCTCGCGGATGGACTGCGGGACCGACTGGAGCGCGGCGCGGCCGGCGATGATCACCGTGGGCAGCGTCATAAGCGCGAGCACCATGCCGCCGACCACCGGGGCTGAGCGCGGCATGCCGAAGAAATTGAGGAAGACGGCTAGGCCCAGCAGGCCGAATACGATCGAGGGCACGGCCGCCAGGTTGTTGATGTTGACCTCGATCAGGTCGGTCCAGCGGTTCTTCGGCGCGAACTCCTCGAGATAGACCGCGGCCATGACCCCGACCGGGAAGGACAGGACCAGCGTCACCAGCAGGGTGAGCGCGGTACCGACGACCGCGCCCCAGACACCCGCCTGTTCCGGCTCGCGGCTGTCGCCCGACGTGAAGAAGGTGGTGTTGAAGGAGCGCCGAGTCCGGTCGTCCGCGCTGAGGGTATCGAACCAAGCGATCTGGTCATCGTTGACCCGCCGGTCGGCCTCGGGCACGTCGCGCGGGATCGCTCCCTTGTTGAGCTGGTCGATATCGGCGGAGGACTTGAACCAGACCGTTCGGGTCGTATCGATCAGTGACGGGTCGGCCTCGACCATCCGGCGCAGGGTGAAGTCCGCGCCCGAGGACACGATCTTGTAGAGGTTCCGCAGGTCGCGGCGTCCGGAGACGTCCGGGAACTGGGCGCGGATCGCGTCGCGCACGATTTTGCGGTAGTTGCCCTTGGCGATGGCGGCCGGGTCGATCTGGGAAGAGTCCAGCGTGACGTCGAGCGCTATCTCGGTCTGGGTGAATGTGCTCACGCCCGTGGTGACGATCGACCCCAGCAGAACGGCGAGCATGGCCAGCGCGGCAAAGATGGCGGCAATGCCGTACATCTGGAAGCGCGCCTCGGCCCGGTAGCGCTTGCGCAGATGCGCGTCCGAGAAGTCCGGCTTACGGGCGACGGCCTGGTTCGTGGTGAAATCAGTCATATTCTTCCCGATACTTCCGGACCACCCGGAGGGCGATGACATTGAGCACGAGGGTGGCGAGGAACAGCACCAGGCCGAGCGCGAACGCGGCTAGGGTTTTGGCGCTGTCGAATTCCTGGTCGCCGACCAGCAGGGTCACGATCTGGACGGTCACGGTCGTCACCGCCTCGAGCGGGTTCGCCGTGAGATTTGCCGACAGGCCGGCCGCCATGACGACGATCATCGTCTCGCCTATGGCGCGGCTGACGGCGAGCAGGACGGCGCCGACGATCCCGTGGAGCGAGGCTGGCAGGACTACTTGACGGATGGTCTCGGACTGGGTTGCGCCGAGCGCGTAGGAGCCGTCGCGGAGCGACTGGGGCACCGCGTTGATCACATCGTCGGACAGGGACGAAACGAAGGGGATGATCATCACACCCATGACGAGCCCGGCAGCGAGCGCGCTCTCCGAGGCAACGGGGAGGCCGACTGATTCCCCCAGCCCGCGGAACAGCGGCCCGACGGTCAGCGCGGCGAAGAAGCCGTAAACCACCGTCGGGATGCCTGCGAGGATCTCGAGCGCCGGCTTGACGAGCGCGCGGGTGCGCGGGCTCGCATACTCGGCCATGTAGATCGCGGCCATTAGCCCGATCGGGACGGCGACGATCATCGCGATGAGGGTGATGAGCAGAGTGCCGGCGAAGACCGGGACGGCGCCGAACGCGCCCGAGCCGCCGACCTGGTCGGCCCGTAGCGCGGTCTGCGGACTCCAGGTGAGGCCGAAGAGGAATTCGAACGGATTGACTTGGCCGAAGAAGCGGATCGATTCGAACATCAGCGAGAGGATGATGCCGACGGTGGTCAGGATCGCGATGACCGAGGCGATGAACAGGATCGCGCGGACAATGCGCTCGACCTGAGGCCGCGCGCGCAATGTCGGCTGGATCACCTTCAGCCCGAAGAACAGACCGCCCGACGCGAGCACGACCGCGGCACCGGTCATCAGGAGGAAGCCGAGACGCTGTAGCTCGGCGTAGCGCTGGGCGGCCTCGAGGACCAGCGGGCTCGGCGTGCGGCTAGTGATGTCGCCGGTCGCGAGGTTGCGGATGTCGCTGAGCAGGAGGCTGATCTGTCCCGCGGTCATGTCCGCTGTCTCCTCGGCGATGCCGGACAGCACCATGCGCTCGACGAGGTCGGTCTGCAGGAGGACCCAGAGCGCGATGACGATGAGCGCGGGCAGGCCGCACCAGATTGCAACATAGGCGCCGTGATAGGAGGGTAGCGAGTGGAGGTCGGAGACGCTTCCCGAGACGCTCCTCAGGGCCTTCCTGCTGGCGTGCTGGTAGGCGAAGGTGCTCAGTCCCAGAAGCACGGCAATAAGAATGAGGGTGTTCATCGTGGGTGCTGCCGGCGCCTGGTTTTCGTGTGATCGGGGAAGAAATCCACCGGCGCCCGGGGGCGCCGGTGGAGGTTGGCGAGGTGTTTACATGGACAGGGGCTGGAGACCCTGCGCCTGCTTCGCCATGGCGGCGCGGTCGGCGTCGGGGAGCGGGATCAGGCCCTTGTCGATCAGGTAGCCGTCGGGCCCCCAGGCGTTCTCGTCTGTGAACTCGGTCACGAACTCCTTGATGCCCGGGATCACGCCGACATGCTGCTGCTTCACATAGAAGAAGAGCGAGCGAGAGACCGGGTAGTTGCCCGCGGCAATCTCCTCGAACTCGGGCGTGGTGCCGTTCACCATGGCGCCCTTGAGCTTGTCGGCGTTCTGGTCGAGGAAGGAGAAGCCGAAGATGCCGAAGGCGTTCGGGTTGGCCTCGAGCTTCTGGACAATTAGGTTGTCATTCTCGCCGGCCTCGACATAGACGCCATCCTCGCGAACGGCATGGCAGGCCTTCTTTTTGAGACCCAGTTCCTTCGCGCCGGCGAGCGTCTTGCAGCCGCCTTCCATGGCGATCTCGACGAACGCGTCGCGCGTGCCGCTGGTCGGCGGCGGGCCGAGCACCTCGATCTTTTGGTTCGGCAGCGACGGGTCGATGTCCGACCATTTCGTGTGCGGGTTCGCGACCAGCTTGCCGTCCTGGGGGATATCGGCGGCGAGCGCCAGAAAGATCTGCTCAAGGGACAGGCTCAGGTCTGGGCCGCTCTTGGCGTTGGCAATGACGATACCGTCGAAGCCGACCTTCACCTCGGTGATGCCGATGCCGTTCTTGGAGCAATTCTCGAACTCGGACTTCTTCATCCGGCGCGAGGCGTTGGTCATGTCGGGATGGTCTTCACCGACGCCCGAACAGAACAGCTTCATGCCGCCACCGGTGCCCGTGCTCTCGACGACCGGGGTCGCGAAGCTGGTGGACTTACCGAACTGCTCGGCCACGGCGGTGGAGAACGGGAAGACGGTGGACGAGCCGACGATGCGAATCTGGTCGCGGGCCCCGGCGGCGCCAACAAGGCTGACGGTGAGCACGGCGGCGATGGTCATGGTTTTGATTTTCACGGATGCCTCTCCTGAGGATGAAATCGTGGTTGCGTTAAACGATGCGCCCGGCGGGTGAACCCCGTTGTCCGTTCGCGGGCGCAACCCTAGGACCGTTCGGAGATGGGTGTATGACAGTATTGTTACAGTTCGGTGACAGCGCTGGCGGCAACCTTGAACAGCCTTGGCCGGCGCGCTAGTTCGCGCGTCGCAGGGTCACCGTGAACGTGCTGCCCACGCCGGGCTCGCTCTGGATCGTCAGGTCGCCGCGATGGCGGTTGGCGATGTGCTTGACAATGGCGAGGCCGAGCCCCGTGCCGCCCAGATCGCGCGAGCGGGCGGTATCGACCCGGTAGAACCGTTCGGTCAGCCGCGCTATATGCTCGCGCGGGATGCCCTCGCCCTGGTCGATCACCGACACTGCGACGACGTCGTCGCGCACCGAGCCTTCGACCCTGACCGTGCTGCCGGCGCGCCCGTACTTGATCGCGTTCTCGATCAGGTTCTGGAAAAGCTGGGCGAGCTCGTCCGCCTGTCCCACCACGGGGCCGTCCACTGCGTCGAGGTCGAGCGTGATCGTGACATCGCGTGCGTGGGACTGGGGTGCGAGCATGTCGGCCACGGTGGAGATGGTTTGCTTCAGATCGACGGCGTCGTCGGGTGGCGTGTGCTCGTTCATCTCGATCCGCGACAGCGACAGCAGGTCGTTGACGATGCGGGTCATGCGGGTCGATTGGGTTTCCATCAAGTCGAGGAACCGTGCCTGGGCCTCGGGGTCGTCCTTCGCCGGCCCGCGGAGGGTCTCGATGAAACCGACGACCGAGGTCAGCGGCGTGCGCAGTTCGTGGCTGACATTGGCCACGAAGTCCGCCCGCATCTGCTCGCCGCGGCGCAGCGCCGTGACGTCGCGCATGAGAATGAGCGCGCGGGCATCCCCCTCGCCCGGGGCGTCCGAGCGTATGGGCTCGACGCGCGCCTCGAAGGACTGGTCGACCCGGTCGGTGAA
>JAYPRP010000009.1:10712-44285 GCA_038132575.1 Rhodospirillaceae bacterium | reverse complement strand
CCCATCAGGATCGGTCCCATGACGGTCCCCACATCCAGGGTCTCGAGCAGGCGCGAGACGATGTGCGCCGAATGCAGGCCCGGCATGATGAGGACGTTGGCCGGGCCGCTCAGGCGCGCGAACGGGTAGTAGCGTTCGCGCATATCGGGATCGAGTGCGATGTCGGGCGTCATCTCGCCCTCGTACTCGAAGTCGGCGTCGCCCATCTCGTCGAGCAGGCGAACCGCCTCGCGCGAGCGCTCGGTCAGATCGACCGACGGGTTGCCGAAGTTCGAATAGCTGAGAAACGCGACGCGCGGCTCGGTTCCCATCTGGCGCGCCTTGGCGGCCGCCTGCCGCGCGATGGCGACCATCACGTCGGGTTCGGGGCGCGCGTGGATCGAGGCGTCGGCGATGAACAGGGTGCGGTTGCGCAACACGTGCATCGCAAGCCCGAAGAGCTGCTCGCCGGGCACGGGGTCGATCACGCGGCTGACATCGTCGAAGCAGGTGAAGTAGCGGCGCGTCAGCCCCGTCACCATTGCGTCGGCGGCACCGTGGGCCACCATGCAGGCGGCGAACACGTTGCGGTTCTGGTTCACGTCGCGCGCGCAGTCCCGGTACATCCGGCCCTGGCGCTGGTGGCGGGCATACAGGAAGTCGATGTACTTCTCGCGGTCTTCCGACAGCGCCGCATTGTGGATCGTCAGGTCGTCCATCGCACCGAGACCGAGTTCCTCGATTCGCCGGCGCACCACCTCCTCGCGCCCGATCAGAATGGGTTCGCCCAGCCCGGCATTGCGGTAGGCAACGGCGGCGCGGATCACGCGTTCGGACTCGCCCTCGGCGAAGACCACCCGCTGGGGGTTGGAGCGCACCGCCTCGAAGGTCGCCTGGATCACCGATGAACTAGGGTCGAGGCGCTGAGCGAGTGTCTGGCGGTATGCGTCCATATCCACGATGGGCTTCCGCGCGACGCCGGTGTCCATCGCGGCCTGGGCGATGCGCGGCGGGACATGCTCCATCAGGCGCGGATCGAACGGCACGGGGATGATGTAGTCGGGGCCGTAGACGAGATGCTCGCCGGAATAGGCGGCATCGACCTCGTCGGGAACGTCCTCGCGCGCGAGCTCGGCCAGCGCCTCGGCGCAGGCGATCTTCATCTCGTCGTTTATGGTGCGCGCGCGCACGTCGAGTGCGCCGCGGAAGACATACGGGAAGCCCAGGACGTTGTTCACCTGGTTCGCATAGTCGGACCGACCGGTCGCGACGATGGCATCGTCGCGCACCGATTTGACGTCCTCCGGCGTGATCTCCGGATTCGGGTTGGCCATGGCGAAGATGATCGGCTTATCGGCCATCGACTTGACCATCTTCTTGGTGACTGAGCCCGCGACCGACACGCCGAAGAAGACGTCCGCGCCAACCATCGCCTCTTCCAGCGTTCGCGCGTCGGTCTTGACGGCGTGGGCGGACTTCCACTGGTTCATGCCGTCCGTGCGGCCCTGGTAGATGACCCCGCGGCTATCGCACAGGATGGCCTGGTCGTGGGGCAGGCCCATCGCCTTGATGAGCTCGATGCAGGCGATGGCGGCGGCGCCCGCGCCATTCACCACGAGCTTGATGTCCTTGATGTTGCGCCCCGTCAGGTCGAGGGCATTGATGAGACCCGCGAGTGAGACGATGGCGGTGCCGTGCTGGTCGTCATGGAAGATCGGAATATCCATGATCTCGCGCAGGCGCTGCTCGATGATGAAGCATTCTGGCGCCTTGATGTCCTCGAGGTTGATGCCGCCGAAGGTGGGCCGCAAGAGGCGCACGCAGTTGATCACCTCGTCGACATCCTCGCTCTCGACCTCGAGGTCGATGGCGTCGATGTCCGCGAAGCGCTTGAAGAGGACGGACTTACCCTCCATCACCGGCTTCGAGGCCAGCGCGCCGATATTGCCGAGCCCCAGAACCGCGGTGCCGTTTGAGACTACCGCGACTAGGTTCCCACGTGATGTGTAGTCGTAGGCGTCGTCGGGATTCGCATGAATTTCCACGCAGGGCGCCGCGACCCCCGGCGAATAGGCGAGCGACAGGTCGCGCTGGGTGGTGAGCGGCTTGGTCGCGTTAACCTCGATCTTGCCGGGCTTGCCCGTGCGGTGCATGTGCAGGGAATCGATGTCGAGCTGGGACATTTTCTTCGAATCGCCCCGCGCGCTGTCTACGGACTTATCGGCCATGGGTCTCGCATTTTCTGTGTCGGAGAAGACTTCGATTGCGAGCGTGAACCCTGTTCCCGCAGCGGGTCAAGCGGCGCGCGTTCGTCGCACAGGCTATCCCCATCCGGGGTTTTGGCCGGACCCGGCGCGGCGTATATGATGCGCCATCGCCATGTCAGGTTCCGCTACCGCCTCCGAAGACCGTTTGAAAACCGCTGCCGCATCGCCGATGCTGGCCCAGTGGCATGCGGCCAAGGACGCTTATCCCGATTGCCTCCTGTTCTTCCGGATGGGGGACTTCTACGAGCTCTTCTTCGACGATGCCGTGGCTGCGGCGGCGGCGCTCGATATAGCGCTGACGACGCGCGGCCAGCAGGCGGGCGAGCCGGTGCCCATGGCGGGCGTGCCGGTGCATGCCGCCGAACAGTATCTGCCGCGCCTGATCCGCGCCGGCCATCGGGTCGCCGTATGCGAGCAGATGGAAGACCCGGCGGAGGCCAAGAAGCGCGGCTCGAAATCCATCGTTCGCCGTGACGTGGTGCGGGTCATCACGCCGGGAACGCTGAGCGAGGACACGCTTCTCGATTCGCGCCGGCACAATTACCTCGCGGCCTGCGCCGACGTGCGCGGAGCCTTCGGCCTCGCCTGGCTCGACATGTCCACCGGCGAGGTGTGGATGCAGCCGATCCCGTCGGCGGGCGGGGTCAACATGCTGGCGGCGGTGCTGGCGCGCATCGCCCCGGGCGAGTTGCTGGCGCCGGACCGGCTGCTGGATCACTCGGAGCTCGCGCCCCTGTGGGAAGACGTGCACGATGTGCTGACGCCGCTCCCCGCGAGCCGCTTCGATTCCGCCAACGCCGAGGCCCGGCTGCTAGAGGCCTACGGCGTGGGAACGCTCGACGGATTTGGCGAGCCGGGGCGCGCGGAGATCGCCGCGGCCGGCGCGCTGTTCGATTACCTTGCCCTGACCCAGGTCGACCGGATGCCCCGGCTGATGCGTCCGCGGCGACTACCCGCGCCGGGCAGCGCTGGCGCGGTGATGGAGATCGACGCCGCGACCCGGCGCAATCTCGAGCTAGTCCAGACCCTCTCGGGCGAGCGCAAGGGCTCGCTACTTTCAGTCATCGACCGCACGATCACCGGGCCCGGCGCGCGCCTCCTGGCCGAACGGCTGGCCGCGCCGCTGACCGACGTGGAGGCGATCGACGCTCGGCTCGATGCCGTGGAATTTCTCGGCGCGCAGACCGCGGCGCGGGAAGACATCCGGGGCACCTTGCGGGCGGCTCCGGACATGGAGCGAGCGCTCTCGCGGCTCGCACTCGGGCGTGGCGGCCCGCGCGACCTGGCGGCGATCCGCGCCGGCCTCGAGGCGGCGCAGGCCCAGCGCGATGCGCTCGCCGCGATGGTGGACGCTCCGGAGACGCTGGGCCGGATCGAGGCGTCGCTGGGCAAACATGGGGCGCTGGTCGGCCGGCTGGCGGCGGCGCTCTCGGCGAACCTGCCGCTGGCGGCGCGCGATGGTGGCTTCATCGCGGCGGGCTTCTCCGCTGAGCTGGATGCGCAGACGGAGCTACGCGACGAGAGCCGAAAACTAATCGCGGGCTTGCAGGCGACCTATGCGGAGACTACTGGGGTCGCGAGCCTCAAGGTCAAGCACAACAACGTGCTGGGCTACTTCGTCGAGCTGGGCGCGAGCCATGCCGACCGGATCATGGCGGAGGGGAAGGAGGCCGCTGCCGACACCTTTGGTCTGATCCATCGCCAGACGATGGCCAACGCCGTCCGCTTCACCACGGTCGAGTTGTCCCAGCTCGACGACAAGATTTCGCGCGCCGGCGAGCGCGCGCTCGCCATCGAGCTCGAGCTGTTCGCGGAGCTGGCCACGACGGTGCTCGCGGCCGGCGACGAGGTGGCGGCCGCGGCCCGCGCGCTGGCGGAGCTCGACGTCGCGGCCGGGCTGGCCGAGCTCGCGGTTGGTGCGCGCTACACGCGCCCCACCCTCACCGACGGCGCACAGTTCACGATCGCCGGCGGGCGGCACCCCGTCGTCGAGGCGATGCTCGAGGACGGGCCGGGCGCCTTCGTCGCCAACGACTGCGATCTGTCCGGCGCGGATGCGGGTCGGCTGTGGCTGGTCACCGGCCCCAACATGGCCGGCAAATCGACCTTCCTGCGCCAGAACGCCCTGATCGCGATCCTTGCCCAGATTGGTTCCTTCGTGCCGGCGGCCGCCGCGGAAATCGGCGTCGTGGACCGGCTGTTCAGCCGGGTGGGGGCGGCGGACGACCTGGCACGGGGGCGCTCCACCTTCATGGTCGAAATGGTTGAGGCGGCGGCGATCCTGAACCAGGCCGGTCCCCGCTCGCTGGTCATCCTCGACGAGATCGGCCGCGGCACGGCTACGTTCGACGGCCTCTCGATTGCCTGGGCGACGGTCGAGCATCTGCACGAGGAGAATCGCTGCCGGACCCTGTTCGCGACCCATTTTCACGAGCTGACGCGCCTGGCGGCACGGCTCGGCGAATTATCCTGCCACACGATGCGGGTTAAGGAGTGGAACGACGACATCGTCTTCCTGCACGAGGTCGGGCCCGGCGCAGCGGATCGCTCCTACGGAATCCATGTGGGCAAGCTCGCGGGCCTGCCGCCGGCGGTCGTGGGGCGTGCCGAGGAGGTGCTGCGGCTGCTCGAGGCCGGCGACCAGGCGGGCGCGCTCACCCGGCTGGCCGACGACCTACCGTTGTTCCAGGCCGCCGTCGCCGAAACGGTGCCCGCGCCCGACCCCGTGCGCGACCTGCTGGCCTCAGTCAGCCCCGACGAGCTAACGCCGCGCACGGCGCTGGAGCTGCTCTACCGGTTGAAGGCCGTGATGGATGATTAATTTGCTCGTTCGTGGCCTGGCGCTGGCCGGGTTCGGCGCCGTGGGCGATGTCATGCGCCACCGCAGTTTTCGGATCTATCTCATCGGACATATTCCAAATGTGGTTGGCACCTGGGTCGTGCGGATTTCGATCAGCTGGCTGGCCTGGGAGCTGACCCATTCGGGTTTCTGGGTTGGCGCCGTGGCCGCCGCCGACGCGCTCCCGGTGCTGCTGTTCGGGCCGATCGGCGGGGTGATGGCCGACCGCATGGATCGCCTCAAGATCGCTACGACCACGCAGGCGATGCTGGTGGTGATCTCGGTGTTGCTGACGGTGACGACATTTGCGGGCCTCATGACGATCTGGCTCCTGCTCGCGATGGCGCTCGCGCGGGGCATCACCTTCTCCTTTTGGCAGCCGGTGCGGCTCGCGCTCATGCCCAACCTGGTGCCGCGCGCGGAAATTCCGACGGCGATTGCCCTCAACTCTTCGACGTTCAATGCCGCCCAGTTCGTCGGGCCTGCGTTTGCGGCGATCCTGCTGCCGTTGGGCGGGCCGGGGCTCGCCTTTGCCTTCAACATTCTTGCCGGCGCGGCCATGGTCTGGGCGCTGGTAACCATCGATGTGCCGCTGCGGGCAGGCGGGAAGGCCGCCCAAGGCACGTTCCTGAGTGATGCGCTCGCGGGCGTGCGCTACGGCGCCAGGCATCCCGGCATCGGTCCGATGCTGCTGCTACTGTTCGCGCTCGGCACGATGGTCCGGCCGCTGACCGAGCTGCTGTCAGCGCTCGCGGGCTCCGTCTTTCTGCTCGATGTGACGGGTTTCTCGATCATGGCATCGTCGGTGGGGATCGGTGCGATGGCGGGTGCGGTATGGATGCTGCGCCGGGGCAACAAGGACGGCATCACCGAGCTCGCCCTGCTGTCGGGTCTGGTCGGCGGGAGCGCGGCCTTCCTGATCGTCAATGTCACCTGGCTGCCCTTCGCCATGGTCTGCCTCGCGGCGCTCGGCTTTTCGATGACCAGCGGCGGGATTGCGACGCAGCAGGTCGTCCAGTTCGCGGTTCCCGACGAGATGCGCGGACGGGTCCTGGGCCTGTTCGGTATGATCTTCCGGTCCGGACCGGCGCTCGGCGCCCTGGCGATGGGCCGGATCGGCGACGCGGTCGGGCTCGGCTGGCCCGTGACCGTAGGAGCCCTTGTTGGCCTTGCGATCTATGTCTATGCATTCTCCCGGCGTGCGCGGCTGCATGCGGCGCTGGAAGGGGAGCCGGGCGCGCAGTAGCTTGGCCGCCCGTGTTCAACCGGCTGCCGAGCGTGTAGAATCCGCTGATCATGGCGACGCGAAAACGCAAACGTGAGGTGATAGACCGGGCCGCGCTGGGAGCCCGGATCGAGGAAGCCTGTGCGGATATTGGCATGGCGTCCGAGCGCCGCAGCGTCGTGCTTGAGCAGCTGAAATCGGCGATCGAGGATGGCCGCACCAGGGTCCAGACCCGCTTCGAGGCCGTTGAGATCGACGGGAACGCCGCCAAGGGCGAGCTGGCCTTCCTGTTCGACCAGGTGATCCGGATCGTTTACGACACCGCGCTGCGCGAGTATCCGGCCGCGAACCCGACGGTCGGCGATCGCATGGCGATCGTCGCCGTTGGCGGGTACGGACGCGGCGAGCTGGCGCCATTTTCCGACATCGACCTGCTGTTCCTCTTTCCGTGGAAGCAGACGGCCCATGGCGAGCAGATCGTCGAGTACATGCTCTACATGCTCTGGGACCTGGGCCTCAAGGTGGGGCATTCGACCCGGTCAATCGAGGACTGCATCCGGCTGTCGAAGACGGACCTGACGATCCGTACCGCGCTTCTCGAGGCCCGCTATTTGTGGGGCGACCAGGACCTCTATCTCGAGCTGCGCAAGACCTTCCGTGACCAGATCATGTCTGGGGCGGCGATGGAGTTCGTCAAGGGCAAGCTGGACGAGCGCGACCAGCGGCACGCGAAGATGGGTGACAGCCGCTACTATGTCGAACCCAATATCAAGGACGGGAAGGGCGGACTCAGGGATCTCCAGACGCTCTACTGGATTGCCAAGTTCGCCTACGAGGTGGACAGTGTCGCGGACCTGGTGGAGCGCGGAGTCCTGACGAAGGCGGAGGCGCGGAACTTCTCGAAGGACCAGAATTTCCTCTGGTCGGTCCGCTTTCATCTCCATTACCTTTCGGGGAGGGCCGAGGAGCGGCTGACCTTCGACGTGCAGATGCCAATCTCCCGGCGCATGGGTTATGCCGACCGTGCGGGGGCGTCCGATGTCGAGCGCTTCATGAAGCACTACTACATCGTCGCCAAGGATGTGGGCGACCTGACCCGAATCTTCTGCGCCGCCATCGAGGCGGAGAATATGAGCAGGCCGATCATCCGGCTGCCGCGCCTGCGTCGTCCGCGTGACCTAATGGGTTTCGAGATCGACCGTGACCGGCTGACCGTCGCGGACGATGCGCAGTTCGAACACGATCCCGTCGCGATGATCCGGCTCTTTTACGTGGCGCACAACGAGGGGCTCGACATCCACCCCCACGCGCTGCGCCTGGTGACCCAGAACCTCAAGCGGATCGACAAGTCGGTCCGCGAGAACCCGGACGCGAACCGCATGTTTGTCGAGATGGCGACGTCGATCGATTCGCCGGAGCTGGCGCTCACCCGAATGAACGAGGCCGGCGTGTTCGGCCGGTTCCTGCGCGATTTCGGCAGGGTTGTCGGCCAGACCCAGCACGACATGTATCACGTCTATACAGTGGACGAGCACACCATCCAGGCGATCGGCCTGCTGGCGCGCATCGAGCGTGGCGAGCTCGTCGACGAGCACCCCGTTGCCAGCGAGGTGATCCACAAGATCGGTTCGCGGCGGCCGCTCTACATGGGCGTGTTGTTTCACGATATCGCCAAGGGGCGCGGCGGGGACCACTCGGTCCTGGGTGCGCGGGTGGCAAAGCGGGTCTGCCCCCGGCTCGGACTCGATGACGAGGAAAGCGAGACGGTGGAGTGGCTCGTGCGCGAGCATCTGGTGATGAGCGATGTCGCGCAGAAGCGGGACCTGAACGACAGCAAGACTATCATGGACTTCGTCGACCAGATCCAGTCGCCCGAGCGGCTCCGGCTGCTGCTGTGCCTGACGGTTGTCGACATGCGCGCGACGGGCCCCAATGTCTGGAACAACTGGAAGGCCGAGCTTCTGCGCGAGCTCTATTACGCGGCCGAGGACGTGATGTCCGGCGGCCAGCGGACGGATGCGCGGGGCACACGGATCGAGGCGGCAAAGGCGGCGTTGCGCGAGGCGCTGGCCGACTGGTCCGACGCGGATGTCGAAGCGCAGTTCGAGCGGGGGTATCCCGGCTACTGGCTGACCTTCGACACCGACACGCTCGCCCACCAGGCGCGGCTTATGCGCACGGCGGAGCAGGAGCAACTGCCGCTGTCGATCCGCACTCGGGTGCGGTCTGACATTGATGTGACCGAGCTGACGGTTTACACGCAGGACCACCCGGGCCTATTTTCGCGGATCACCGGCGCGATCTCCGCGATCGACGCGAACATCGTCGATGCCAAGGTGTTCACCACGCCCCAGGGCATGGCGCTCGACACCTTCTGGCTGCAGAACCGCGACGACAACGCACTGGCGGCGTCGGGTGCGCTTGCCAAGCTCACGGTGCAGATTGAGCGCGCCTTCGCGGGCCAGATGAGCCGCTCGGAGCCGGAGGCGGAACGGACCTTCGTGCCGGCGCGCACCAAGGTCTTCACCGTGCCCCCGCGGGTAATCATCGACAACCAGGCGAGCGCCACCCATACGGTGATCGAGATCAACGGCCGTGACCGGCCGGGGTTCCTCTACCGGGTTACCCGCGCGCTCTACGACCTTTCGCTGCAGGTCTCCTCGGCGAAGATTTCGACGTTCGGCGAGCGCGCGGTCGACGTCTTCTACGTCAAGGACGGGTTCGGGATGAAGGTTAGCCACGAGTCGCGCATCGCCGCGATCCGTGAGCGCCTGCTGGACGCCATCCGCGAGGAGGATGCGGGCAAGGCGGCCGTGCAGGGCACGCCCCAGGCGGCCGAGTAGAGAACCCGACCCTCGGGACCGCCGGCCGATGAAATCCGTTCTGCTTGCCGTCTCGGCGCTGCTCCTGGGAACCCTGCTGCTGATGCTCGGCAGCGGCCTTCAGGGCACGCTGATCGGCATCCGCGGGGCGATCGAGGCCTTTTCGCGGGTCGAGATCGGCCTGATGATGTCGGCCTACTATGCCGGGTTTGCCGGCGCCTGCCTGTTCGGCAGCCGGATCATCGAGCGGGTCGGTCACATCCGGACGTTCGCCGCATTCGCGTCGACGGCGTCCGCTGCGGCCATCGTGCACGCGGCCATCGTCGATCCCTATTCCTGGATCGTCCTGCGGGCGCTGACCGGTGCCTGCTTTGCCGTCCTCTACATGGTGATCGAGAGCTGGCTGAACGGTCAGGTCACCAACGAGCGGCGCGGCACGATCATGGCGATCTACATGATCGTCAACTTGGGCGGCATCGCCGCGGCCCAGCAGCTTCTCCTGCTTTCGGACCCGGGCGGCTTCGAACTGTTTGTCGTGTCGTCGGTCCTGGTGTCGCTGGCCGTCGTGCCGGTGGCGCTGACAACATCGGTTGCAACGAGCCCGATCCCTACGGAGCGCATGGCGTTCGGCGAGCTGGTCACCGTCTCGCCCCTGGGTGTCGTCGGAGCGCTCTCCATTGGCCTGGTCAACGGCGCGACCTGGGGCCTCGCGCCGCTCGCGGCGATCAACTTCGGCCTCGGCACGCCCGCCGTCGCGCTGCTGATGAGCCTGATCGTCCTGGGCGGCGCAGTGTTCCAGTGGCCCGTCGGCTGGGCCTCGGACCACCTGGACCGCCGCACCGTGATCGCCGCGGCGACGGCGCTGCTGGTCGTGACGTGCCTCGGCCTGTTCCTGACGGCGGGTCCGGATGCGGATCTGTTCGTCTTCTTCGCCGTCAGTTTCGTGTTTGGCGGCATGGGGTTCGTCATCTATCCGCTTTGTTCGGCCCATCTGAACGACAGGATCGACGACGACGACCGGGTCAGCGCGAACGCGGCGCTGCTGCTGGTGCTGGGCGTCGGCGCGGCGATCGGACCCCTGCTGGGGGCGTTCGCGATGCGCTATCTCGGCGACCCGGGATTGTTCGTCTTTATGGGCGTCATTGGGCTGTTCTTCCTCGGCTTCGCCCTGCTGCGCATGCGCGACAGGCCGCCCGTGCCCGGTGACGGGCAATCCCGCTTCGAACCCGTGATCCCGACGCCGGCCTCGACTCTGCTCGATCCCCGGGTGGAGCCCGTCGAGCCGGAGATCTGAATTAGTGGCCGCGCGCCTTTTCTTCGCCGCGGTTTGCCGCTAAGAGCGGCCCATGCCTCTCCTACGCGCCATAGCCACGGTCGGCGGCTGGACCATGGGCAGCCGCGTCCTGGGTTTCGTGCGGGACATGTTCATCGCTGCGTTTCTCGGCGCGGGACAGGTGAGCGACGCCTTCTTCGTGGCGCTCCAGTTTCCCAACATCTTTCGCCGGCTGTTCGCCGAGGGCGCCTTCAACGCGGCGTTTGTGCCGCTGTTCGCGGGCGAGCTGACGGAGCGCGGCCGCGCGGCGGGGCGCGCCTTCGCCGAGCAGGTTTTCGGCGTGATGCTGCTGATCCTGATCGCGCTCAGCATCCTCGTCGAGCTCTTTATGCCGGAGGTGATGGCAGTGGTGGCCGGCGGGTTCCGCGACGAGCCGGAGAAGTTCTGGCTGGCCGTTGATTTTGCCCGCCTGACCTTCCCCTACCTGTTGTTCGTTTCGCTAGCGGCGATGCTGGGCGGAATCCTGAACACGCTCGAACGGTTCGTCGCGGCGGCGGCGGCCCCGATCCTCCTGAACGTGATCCTGATCGGCGCGCTCGCCGGCGTCGCCCTCGGTTGGTTGCCCGACCCCGGCATTGCGCTGAGCTGGGGCGTCCTGATCGCGGGGGTCGGACAGTTCTTCTGGCTGGCGGCAGCCTGCGCGCGCACCGGCCTCATGCCCGTCGTGCCGCGCCTCGTGTTCGAGCCGCGGGTGCGGCGCCTGTTCGTGCTCATGGGGCCAGGCATCCTCGGCGCGGGCGTCTACCAGATCAACGTTCTGATCGGGGTCCGGCTCGCCTCGGAACTGCCGGAGGGATCGGTGTCGTTCCTGTACTTCGCCGACCGGGTGAACCAGCTTCCGCTGGGCGTGGTCGGTGCGGCGGTGGGAGTGGCGCTCCTGCCGCTGCTGTCGCGCCAGCTCAAGGCCGGCGACGGGGCCGCGGCACGCGACAGCCAGAACCGCGCGATCGAGTTTGCCATGCTCCTGACGCTGCCCGCCGCCGCGGCGCTCGTCGTGATCGCCGATCCGATTGTGACGGTGCTGTTCCAGCGCGGCGCGTTCGATGCGGCTGACGCGGCAGCGACGGGTGCGGCGCTCGCGGCGTTCGCGCTTGGGCTGCCCGCCTATGTCCTGATCAAGGCGCTGGCGCCGGGCTTCTTTGCGCGTGAGGACACGGCGACGCCGGTCAAGGTCGCGGCGCTATCGCTGGTCGTTAATGTCGCCCTCGCGCTCGCGCTGATGCCGGCGCTGGCCCATGTCGGGATCGCGCTGGCGACGGCGGCCTCGGCCTGGCTCAACGCGGGACTGCTCGCATACCTGCTCTTCCGCCGGGGGCTGTTCGATCCGGACCGCCGGCTGATCGTGCGGCTGGGCCGGGTTGCGCTCGCGGCGCTGTTGATGGCCGCGGGCCTCTTCGTCCTTGCGGGTGTGCTGGGCGATGCGCTCAGCCGGAGCGATGCCGCCGGGATCGCCGCGCTCGCGGCAATGGTCGCCGCCGGCCTGGCAGCGTTCGCGGTGTGTGCGCAGCTGCTTCGGGCGACGTCGCTGGGCGAGTTGCGTGCCATGCTGCGCCGGGGCTGATCGCCCGGATCCGGCCCTTGACCGGCGCGTGCTTGACCTGTCGCGCGCTCGCGGGTCATAACCCGCGCCGACACCCTCGGGCGTCCAAACCCCAAGGAGCTTTTCTGCGATGAGCCGCATTTTCTCGGGCGTCCAGCCCACCGGCGACCTTCACCTCGGCAACTATCTTGGCGCGATCCGGAATTTCGTTGGCCTGCAGTCGGACTTCGAGTGCATCTACTGCGTAGTCGACATGCACGCGATCACGGTCTGGCAGAATCCGAAGCTGCTCGCACCGCACACCCGCGAGGTGGCGGCGGCCTTTCTTGCTTCCGGCATCGATCCGGAGACCTCGATCATCTTCAACCAGAGTCAGGTGACGGCTCATGCCGAGTTGGGCTGGGTCTTCAATTGCGTCGCCCGCGTCGGCTGGCTCAACCGGATGACCCAGTTCAAGGAGAAGGCGGGCAAGAATCGCGAGAATGCAAGCGTCGGGCTCTACGTCTATCCCAACCTGATGGCGGCCGACATCCTCGCCTACAAGGCGACCCATGTGCCGGTCGGCGAGGACCAGAAACAGCATCTGGAGCTGACCCGCGACATCGCGATCAAGTTCAACAACGACTTCGCGACGGAATGTTTTCCCGTTGTCGAGCCGCTGATCTTCGGCGAGGCGACCCGGGTCATGAGTCTGCGCGACGGCACCAAGAAGATGTCGAAGTCCGATCCATCGGAGTATTCGCGGATAAACCTGACCGACGGCGCCGACGAGATCGCGGGCAAGATTCGCAAGGCCAAGACCGATCCCGAGGTGCTGCCCGGCACCGAGGCGCTCGCCGAAGACGGGGTGCATGTCGAGGCCGAGGCGGAGCGGGCCCGGCCCGAGGCGTTCAATCTGTTGTCGATCTATGCCGCGCTGTCGGGGCAGTCGATGGCCGAGACCCTCGATCAGTTTGCTGGCGCCCAGTTCAGCGGCTTCAAGGGCGAGCTGGTGGACCTGTCCGTCGCGAAGCTGGGCCCGATCGGGGAGGAGATGCAGCGGCTGATGGCGGCGCCCGACCATGTCGACCAGATTCTGAGCGACGGCGCGGAGCGGGCCGCAGCCATCGCGGCGCCGGTGATCAGGGAAGTGCATGAGATCGTCGGCTTCCTGGGTCCCAAAAGCTGACCTTGGGCTTCGGTGCGAAGACCGCCTGGGGTTCGGCGAAGCCCTTGAGCGGATGGCTTCCGAGATCGCGCATGTCTTCGCCCAGCGCCTCGGCGAAGCGCGCGGAGGTTACGATGGGTTCGTCCATACCCGCGGTAAGCGCCTCGAGGCGCGTTTTCCGGCCGTCCCGATGACCGTGAAGTCGAGCCGGTCGGGCGTTCCGACATTGCCGTAGGAGACCTCGCCGAGATCGAGCGCGAGGCCCTAGCGAATCCGGGTCGCCTTCGGATTCTCGCGGTTCAGCGCGTCGATCACCGATTGTGCCGCATCTGCGGCACGGAGGGCTGCCCGGTAACGCGCGGCCGCGTCGTCCGTTTCGCTCAACTTGAAGAGTTCGAGCACCCCGCCGCCGAGAAACTTGAGGATATCGCCGCCGTTATCCTTGGCCACCCCTCCGACCGCCCCGGAGCAGGCGTCGAGATGGGCGAGGAGCCGGTCGTGGCTGAGCGTGCTGGTCAGCGCGGTAAACCCGTGCAGGTCGCTGAACCAGACGACCGCGGGAATGGTCTCGCCCATGCCGCGGCGGATGGCACCCGACAGGACGCGTCGGCCCGTGCGTTCGCCGACATATGTGTCGAGAAGCCCGAGCGCGACGCGTTAGCGCATCTCTGCCTCGACCACCATGGACACCGCTGCGATGAGGCGCTCCAGGGCCTCGAGATCGGATTGTACGCGCCGTCGGAGAAGGCCATCGGAAGGGAGATATAGTCGGTGATCCCCTCGTCGCGCATCTGCTCGAGGATCGGATATTCGAGCGGACCCTCGAAGACCACCCGCACCGGGCTTCGCTGGAAGGACTCGCTCGATTGCGACTGGTGGTCGCCGGTGAACTCCGTCATTTCGCGTGTCTTGCCGTTCCACACGAAACCTGCTGCCGCGATCTGGGAGTGCAGGGCGCGGATCACGACGCTCAGGCGCGCCAGCGGCAGGCCGCATTCCTGGAAGCGGCGTCCGACCTCTTCGATCAGCGTGGGGATGGATTCGGCGTAGCGTCCGAAATTCTCGGTCCATTCGAATACCGGACATTGGTAGTCCGGCCCGGGAAGGTTGGCCACAGAGGCTTCCGGGCTGCGATTTTCCGACACAAGTGTCTCGCTATCCACAGGTGGTGATTCCAGGACGGTGCTCTCGGTTGACGTGCGGCAACGTGCGGCGGATGCCGGGTGTTCCTGACATGTTCGGAGCCCTTCGGTGGTGAAAATTAACCGTAACACGGTCCCCCGTTAACCATGACCGAGGAAAAACAGGACTTGATTCTTCCGGAAATCTGACCAGATTTCCCCTCCAAGGAGGTCCGGACACGGCGATTCGTTAACGGAAGTCCCGTCGAATCGTTAACAAGTGACCCGCCACGCGAGTGAATGTGGTTTCCACAGGCAAAGAGGCAAGGTGCCGGATGTTTATCCAGACCGAAGAGACACCCAATCCCGCGACGCTGAAGTTCCTCCCTGGCAGCAAGGTGCTTGCCGCGGGCACGGCGGATTTCCCCAGCCGGGAGACCGCGAATACGTCGCCACTGGCGGTTCGCCTGTTTGCGGTGCCGGAGGTCACGGCCGTGTTCCTCGGCAGCGATTTCGTGACGGTGACCAAGGCGCCAGCGGCGGACTGGCAGGTGCTGAAGCCCGCGGTGCTCGGCGCGATCATGGAGCACTACACGTCGGGCGACCCGGTGATGCGCGAAGCCGCCGCGCAGGTGCACGCTGAAGCCGATGGCGAGAATGCCGAGGTGGTCGCCCAGATTGTCGAGCTGCTGGACACGCGCGTACGCCCGGCCGTGGCGATGGACGGCGGCGACATCGTGTTTCACGGGTTCGAGGACGGTGTGGTCTTCCTGACGATGCAGGGCGCGTGCGCCGGCTGCCCGAGCTCGACGGCCACCCTCAAAATGGGGATCGAGAATCTGCTGCGGCACTACGTGCCGGAAGTGGACGAGGTGCAGGCCGTCGTCTAGCGGCGGTTGTCGAAAAACAGGGGATGAGCATGGCGAACCGGGACCAAGTCCCGGCTTGCCGAACAGTTTGACTACGCATAAGAGTTGAGGCGCCCCTGGCCCGCGGCAACGTGGGGGATCGTGTCGGAATGAAGCGCACTATTCCAAAGCTTCGGAAAAACAAGCTCACCGCCCTCGCGGTCTCGGTTATTGCCGCTGCCGCGATCGGTGGCGCTGTGGCCGGTACCTCGGCGGACCGGCCGGCCCGCGCGGCCCTCGACTGGATTGGGCTGCCGCAGATCGACTTTGAGGCCACGCGACCGCAGATCGCCGATATCGAAGACGACATGCTCGATGTCGTGTCGGCCCACGGCCTGCACCAGCTGCTCGACGGGACCGGCTATTTCCTGCGCCAGATTCGCCGCGGCGACGCGCGTGTTCCGCGCCTTTTCGTCGAGTCCCTGCCGGCCGATTTCGATACCCGAATGGTCGTCGAGGAGCGCAAGCGAACCTTCATCCGCACCATTCTGCCGCTGATCCTCAAGGCCAACGAAGAGGTCGAGATCGAGCGTCGCCGGCTGATCGCTCTCGAGGAGCATGTTCTGTCGGGCCATGATCTCTCCGACGACGAGCAGGCCTGGCTCGACCGCCTCGCGGACAAGTACCGGGCCGCGCCCGGCGAATTCGCGGCCCTCTTGCGGCGTGTCGATACCGTGTCGCCGACGGTTGCGCTCGCGCAGGCCATCGAGGAGAGCGGCTGGGGCCGTTCCCGCTTCGCGCGCAATGGCAATGCGCTGTTCGGCCAGCGCGCCTGGGGCGCGGGCGCGGGCTTCGTGCCTGAGGAACGGCCGGACGGTGCCCGTTTCGAGGTGCGTGCGTTCGACAGCCTTCTCGACAGTGTGCGCAGTTATGTCGTGAACCTTAACCGCCACTTCGCCTACGAGGATTATCGGGTCGCGCGCGCGCAGATGCGGACGCGGGACACTCAGCTCGATCCGCGCGCGCTGGCGCGGACGCTGGTGAACTACTCCGAGCGGCGCGACGAGTATGTGAACGCGCTGATCGGGCTCATCCGGACGAACACGCTCGGTGATTTCGAAGCGGTACGGCTGTCCACGGATCCGTTCGATTCGGAAGCGGTGCAGGTCGCCTCGCGTTAGCGATGGCCCCGTCGCGCCTCAGGAGCGCGGCACGTAATATAGCATCCCCAGCCAGTGCCAGCGGCCTTCCGGGCCGAGCGCGGTACAGTTAATGCGCGCGCGACCGCTCGGGAAGGGACCCTTCATGCGCACCTCAATTCGCGGGCCGATTTTCTCGACCTGGACCTGGCCCTGGTCCGCTGCGTAGCAGGCTAGCCCCTCGATGTTCTCGGCGGTTTCCATGCGCGTAAATCCAAAGAGCGGCGGGTTCTGGGTGAGCATGGGATTGGACGGCGTCATGTCGCGATGCGGGATTGGCAGCGCGTTCGCCACGAGACGAAAGCGCTCCATGTCGCCGAACGCCTCGTTCAAGGCAAAGCGCGGCATGTAGTAGGGGTCGGCCGAGGCGTCGAGCACGCCGGACTGCTGGCCGAAGGCGCTGGTGTAGCCCGCGTCCTGGACGACGCGCTGGACCCGGGTGCTGGCCTCGCCGAATGGATAGGCGAAGAGCGGCGGGATCACGCCGAGTTCGGCCTGGTAGCGCGTGTTGGAAGTCTCGATATCCGCCTCGTTGCGCGCGACGGAATTGGCGGCCATGTGGAGGTGCGTCGCCGTGTGGCCGCCGATCGTCACGCCGGCGTCGCGTAGCTCGCGCACCTGGTCCCAGGTCATGAAATCGGCGAACCCGCGGTCGATCGGATCGGTCGAGACGAAGACCGTAAACGGAAAGCCGGCGCGCCGGAAGCGTGGCAGGGCCTCGGTGTAGGTCGAGCGGTAGCCATCGTCGATGGTGATGCCGACGGTCCGGTCCGGGAGTTCGCGCCCCTCGCGAATGGCAGACACGATGTCCGGCACCGACATGATCGTGTAGGGGCCGGACGAGAGTTCCGCGATATGCGCGTCGAGCTGCTCGAGCCGGATGTTGGTTGACGGGAAGGCATTCTCGCCGAACCGGTGATAAATCAGGATCACGGCCGAATCCGCCGCGAAGGCCGGCGGTATGTGCGCAAGCCAGACCGCGGCGCCCGCCAGGACTCCGGCCAGGGCGGCACGTCCGCGCCGCGGTATCATGCTCAATGCTCGTCTTTTCACCCGTGTCTCCACTTAAGGTGGTGTCATGAGGCCGCCTGAAATATTGGCGGAACGTTACCGTTGAGCGGTTTTGCGCCGCAAGACCCGACGGTCAAGCCGGGCCCATCATCGGCTTTCCGAGATCACGATCATCAACCAGCGGGTAACGGCGCGGGTCGAAGAGCTGATAGTGCCACCATTCCTTCATGTACATGTCCCATCCCGCGGTGGACATGATCCCCAGGAGCAGGTGCCTGTTACGTTGCGCCTCCGGCGACACCTCTGCGCCGTGATGCGACAGCGGCGTGAACGCGTCGAAGGCGGTGCCCATGTCGAGGGGCGTTCCCGAACTGTCGAGGAGCGTCAGGTCCACAGCGACGCCGCGGCTGTGCGGTGAACCGCGCCGCGGGTCAGCCAGAAAATCGGGGTCCGGCGTGTGGTTCCACAGGGCCCACTGCGCCTCGCTCGGTCGCAGCGCATCGAAGACGAGAAGCCTGTGGCCGAGCCGGCCCGCCAGTTCGATCGCCCGCGCCAGGTGCCCGGCCGCGTCCGCGTGCAGGAAGCAGTGCGCGTTCGCGTAGACGGGCTTGCCCGTGAAGTTGTCCGCGGATGCGTAGGCCAGATGGATATCGACATCGTAGGCCGGCGGCGCGATCTCCACATAGGTGGCGGGTTTGGTCGGTGTGTTGTTCATGGGAGTCCTCGGGCGCGGGTCGCCTTTGCCGCGTCGCGATGCTAGACCCGGGTTCGGATTCGACGAAACGCGAGAAGATGGGACCGATCTCCGAGCCGAATATCCTGGCACTGGATGCTGCGGGCAATGCCTGCTCTGCCGCGCTATGGGCGGACGGCCGCGTTGCCTCCGAGCGATGGGAGGCCATGGCGCGCGGCCATGCCGAGGCTTTGATGCCGATGGCGGAGGCGGTTGTCGGCGAAACCGGGTTTGGCGCGCTCGACCTCGTCGCGGTTACAACCGGGCCGGGCGCCTATACCGGATTGCGCATCGCCATTGCGGCGGCCCGCGGGCTGGCCCTCGCGCTCGATGTGCCGGTGATCGGTATCGGCAGCATCGATGTACATCTGCGGCGCGCACGGGAAGGCGGGGCCGATGGTCCGCTGATGATTCTTCTCGAAACGAAGCGCGCGGCGTTCTATGGCCAGGCCTTCGCCGCGGACGATGCGCCCTATGGCGGGCCGGACGTCATGCACGGCGAACGCGCGGTGGCCGAGATCGCAAAACACGAAATCGCGATGGCGGCCGGCGACGCGGTCGGGCGTTTCGCGGAGCAGCAGCCGACGGCACGTGCCGTCGCGTTCTGCGAACAGGATGCAAGCGCCGCGACCCTGGTGGCGCTGGCCGCAGAGCGTTGGACGGGTGAGGCGGATGTCGCGCCGCCGCGACCGATGTATCTCCGCCCGCCGGACACGAGCCCGCCGGCGGCAGACCGGCAGATTCTGCGAGGGTAGTGGCGCCTTGGTATCCGCTGGCGACTTGCGAACGGACCCGGCGCCGGTCTCGGCCGCGGCACATCTGGCGCATCTGCATGCGCAGTGCTTCGCCGTGCTTCCTGAAACGCCCTGGTCGGCCGATGCGTTCCGGACGATTCTTCGCGTGCCGACAACGGCCGCGCTCATCGCGCGTTTTGCGGATGACGATATCGCCGGGCTCTTGGTCGGTCGGCAGGTCGCGGGCGAGGGTGAAATTCTAACACTTTGCGTGACGCCGTCGATGCGGCGTGGCGGGGTCGCGCGTGCGCTCCTGGCCGGTTTCTTTGCGCGGTTGCCGCGCGACGCCCGCGTCACGCTGGAGGTCGCGGTCGATAATCGGCCGGCGATCGCGCTCTACGAGTCGGCCGGTTTCATCGCATCCGGGCGCCGTCCCGACTATTATCGCGGTGGAAAAAATCCCGTCGACGCAATCATATATGCACGGAACCCGGCGACTTAAGGCGGCGGCTGTGATTGTCGGACGAAAAGACTTGGACAAACGCAGAGCGGCGATTAAATACTCGGACAATTAGTCCAAGTTGTTACCCCGGATAAGGTAGAAGCCGATGGATGAACAGGTGAGTTCCGCAGAATTGTTGAAGTTGACGGCGGATATTGTTGCGGCCCACGTGTCTAACAACAAGTTGTCGGCGAACGAGCTCCCGCAACTGATTGCGCAGGTGCATGCCAGCCTGACCGACACCGGCGGCGCGTTGGGTGAGCAGCAGCGCCTGTCCCCGGCGGTTCCGGTGAAAAAGTCGGTCACCGCCGACTACATCGTGTGTCTGGAGGACGGCAAGAAGCTGAAGATGCTGAAACGCCACCTGAAGACCGCCTACGACATGACGCCCGAGCAGTATCGCGAGAGATGGGGCCTGCCGGCCGATTATCCGATGGTCGCGCCCAACTACGCGAAGAAGCGCAGCCAGCTCGCCAAGAAAATCGGCCTCGGCAAGCGCGGCAAGAAATAGGCGGGCCAATATCCCCGATTTCCGCTTGCAGCGTGTTCGCCGCGAGTCGGTATTTGCCCTATATTGAGCACGTGAAGATACCAGTGACAGAGACGGACCTGGCCGGGCGGGCATGACGAACGAAGCACCCTCACGGATCGAACAACTTTGTTCCGAGCGCGGCCTGAAGCTCACCGATCAGCGCCGGACCATCGCGCGCGTGCTGTCGGAATCCGACGACCATCCGGATGTGGACCAGGTCTATCGGCGGGCGACGAAACTGGATTCCCGGATTTCGATCGCAACCGTCTATCGAACCGTGCGGCTGTTCGAGGAGGCGGACATCCTCGAGAAGCACGACTTCGGCGACGGGCGGGCGCGCTACGAGGAAGTGCAGGATGACCACCACGATCATCTGATCGATGTGAAGACCGGCAGTGTGATCGAGTTTTTCAACGAGGAGATTGAAGCGCTGAAGACCAAGATCGCGCGCGATCTGGGTTATGAACTGGTCGATCATCGGCTCGAACTCTTTGCGATGCCGCTCAAGTCCGCGGATGACGACGGCGCCGGTTGACGGGCCGCCGCGATCCCATGCAAGCGCCCAACGAATGAACGAACTCGCGGACGGAGACGGCGGCGCGCCCGAGAGCCTCGATGCCGCGCTCGCAACCCTCGGCACTGGTACGCTGAGCGTACGCCTGGCGCGCGGCGAGGACGACATCCTCGCAGCCCAGGCGCTGCGATATCGCGTTTTCTACGACGAGATGAAGGCAAGGCCGGACGCCGAGATGGCGCGGTTGCGGCGCGATATCGATTCGTTCGATGAGCTCTGCGAGCACCTGCTCGTCTGCGATACCGCGCGGAGCGCCGGGCCGGGGTCCATTATCGCTACCTATCGGTTGCTGCGCGGGACGACGGCGCGCCGGTTCGGCCGTTTCTATTCGGCGGGTGAATACGACATCGCGCCACTGATGGGCCATGATGGGGAGTTGCTCGAGCTGGGCCGTTCCTGTGTCGACCGGGACTATCGTGGTCGCCCGACGATGCAGCTTCTGTGGGCGGCCATCGCCCATTTCGTGTTCCATCACGACATAGCGCTGATGTTCGGCTGCGCGAGCCTGCATGGCGTCGATCCCGAGAGCCTCGCGCTTCCGCTAAGCTATCTGCATCACTTCCACCTCGCGCCCGAGGAGATGCGGCCGGTTGCGCTGCCCCATCTACATGTAGGCATGGATTTCATGCCGCCCGACGACATCAACAAGAAGGCTGCTGTCACCGCGTTGCCGCCCCTGTTGAAGGGATATCTGCGGCTGGGCGGGTTCGTCGGCGATGGCGCGGTCGTCGATCATCAGTTCAACACCACGGATGTTTGCATTGTCGTGAAGACCGACCTCGTGTCCGGAAAATACTATCGCCACTATGGCCGCCTGCGGACCGAGGGCGGGAACGCGGATGACGGCGGGGCGGCAAACGGCGGCGCATGAGCGAGCCGACCATCCATCATTCCAGGGTGACGGCCACGGCCCGCGCATCGGTCTATGTGGCCTTTACGCTGGCGCTGATCCCGATGCAGGCCTTTGCGCTTCTGCTGCGCCTGCCGCTCTCTCGCCGCATTCCCCTCTGGTATCACCGGACTTGCTGCCGGCTCCTGGGTATCCGTCTCGAGGTTTTCGGCCGCCGCTCGCGCAAGCGACCGACGCTGTTTGTTGCCAATCACAGCTCCTATCTCGACATCCCGATCTACGGCGCCCTGATTCCGGGGTCCTTCGTTGCCAAGACCGAGGTCGCCGACTGGCCGCTGTTCGGGCTTCTTGCGAAGCTGCAGCGCTCGGTCTTCGTGGACCGGCGGGTTCGCTCCTCGCACCTGCAGGCCACCGCCCTAGGCCGGCGCCTGGAGGCCGGCGACAGCATGATCCTGTTTCCCGAAGGTACGAGTGACGACGGCAACCATATTCTGCCGTTCAAGAGCGCACTGTTCTCGGTCGCGGAATACCGCGTTCGCGGCGAACCGCTCACGGTGCAGCCCGTATCGCTCACGTATTCCCGAGTGGACGGTGTACCGGTCGGCCGGCATCTGCGTCCCTACTATGCCTGGTATGGCGACATGGACCTGTTGGGTCATGCGGCCGACCTGTTCGGTCTCGGACGGCTGACGGTGACCGTCTCCTTCCATCCGCCGGTTACCATCGACCAGTTCGAATCCCGCAAGGCGCTCGCCCAGCATTGCCAGGAGCAGATCGCGCGCAGTCATGCCGACGCGCTGTCCGGGCGTATCCAGCCGATGGTTGGCACGTCGGGAAAATGGGACTGGATTCGCTGGCGCCTGCGCCCGCGGCTGAACGACCTGAAGGGTCTACGCCGCGCGAAGAAGGGATTCGCCTCTCCTCGCGAGAAGCGCGCGTCGGCGCGGGTTGACTCCAAGAGGTTGAGGGCTTAGGTGTGCGATTGTTGATGAATAACAAGGTGTTGGCGGCAAAAACGGGCGTGAATCCGCACCCCGGGGACCTGCCAGCGCCACGACCCGTATAAGCGCCCTTGGCCAAGAAACTCTTCATCAAGACCTACGGCTGCCAGATGAACGTCTACGATTCCGCCCGCATGGCGGAAATCCTGGCGCCGCTCGGCTATGCCCCCGGCGACTCGGCCGAGGCGGCGGACATGGTGATACTGAACACCTGTCACATCCGCGAGAAGGCGAGCGCGAAGGTCTATTCGGAACTCGGCCGATTGCGTAAGGAAAAGGACCGCCGCGCCGCGGAGGGCGACGCGCCCATGGTCATCGCCGTGGCGGGCTGTGTTGCGCAGGCGGAAGGCGAGGAGATGCTGCGCCGTGCGCCCTTCGTCGACATCGTGCTCGGACCGCAGACCTATCACCGGTTGCCGGAGATGGTGGCGCGCGCCCATCGCGCCGGCTGCGAGGGGAATCGCGGCGTGCTCGACACCGATTTTCCGGTCGACAGTAAGTTCGACCATCTGCCCGATCGTCCGTCGACTCAGGCGACCCGGGACGCGACGGCGTTTCTCTCGATCCAGGAAGGCTGCGACAAGTTCTGCACCTTCTGTGTCGTTCCCTACACCCGTGGCGCGGAGTTCTCGCGGCCCGTGGCGCAGATTGTCGACGAGGCCCGGCAGCTCGTCGCCTGCGGCGCGCGCGAGCTCACGCTCCTGGGCCAGAACGTCAACGCGTATCACGGCATTGACGACATGGGTGACGAGACGGGGCGCGAGACCGGACTGGGGATGCTCGTCCGGCGCCTGGCCGAGATCGATGGGCTCGCCCGGATTCGCTATACGACCAGCCACCCCCGCGATGTGGATGCGGACCTCATCGCGGCCCATGACGAGGTCGACCGGCTGATGCCGTTCCTGCATCTCCCGGTGCAGTCGGGCAGCGACCGAATCCTCGCCGCGATGAATCGCGGTCACGACGCGGCGCGATACATGGAGATCGTCGCGTCGCTGCGCGCGGCCCGGCCGGACCTCGCGCTCAGCAGCGATTTCATCGTTGGCTTTCCTGGCGAGAGCGACGCGGACTTCGCGGCGACGCTCGCGCTGGTGCGCGACGTTGGCTACGCCCAGGCCTACTCGTTCAAGTACAGCGCCCGGCCGGGAACCCCGGCGGCGGGCCTACCCCGGCAGGTGCCGGAGGATGAAAAGGACGCACGTCTTGCCGAGTTGCAGGCGCTGCTCGAGGACCAGCAGCAGGCGTTCAACGCCCAGACGGTCGGGCAGACGCTGGACGTCCTGTTCGAGCGCGCTGGCCGGCATCCCGGCCAGCTCGTCGGGCGCACGCCCTACAACCAGGCGGTGCATATCGCGACCGAGGATTTTCGCGTCGGCGATGTCGCGAAGGTTGCCATCGACTCGTGCAAGCCGCACAGTCTTGAGGGGCGAATCGCGGACACGGCGACCGCGACCGCAGCATCCGAGGAGAGGTTGAGCGCTTGACATCGACTGACACGGTGACCGGGCGTCCGGTGCAAATCCAGTTCGACGACAACACGCTTCTCCCTGCACTGTTCGGGCATCACGACGAGCACCTGCTGCAGATTGAGCGGCTGCTCGACGTGACGCTGCGTTACCGCGGCAACCAGCTCGAGATCCAGGGGCCCGAGACGTCCCGGGAAATCGCCGACCGTGCGATCGAGGATCTCTATGGCCGCCTCAAGGGCGGGCAGGAGGTCGCGCCGGGGGATGTCCAGGCGGCGGTGCGCATGGCGGCGAGCGGCAATCTCGAGGATCACCGGATCGCGATCCGGACGCGCAAGCGTACGATCACGCCGCGTTCACCGGTACAGGCGCGCTACCTGGAGGCGCTGGGTCACGCGGACCTGACCTTCGGCCTGGGACCGGCGGGAACCGGCAAGACCTACCTGGCCGTCGCGATGGCGGTCAGCGATCTCATCCAGGGCAAGGTGGATCGTCTCATTCTTTCACGCCCGGCAGTGGAGGCAGGTGAGCGCCTCGGGTTCCTTCCTGGCGATTTGCAGGAGAAGATCGACCCCTACCTGCGGCCGCTCTACGACGCGCTCTACGACATGTTGCCCGGCGACCAGGTGGTGAAGCGCCTGAACAGCGGCGAGATCGAGGTCGCGCCGCTTGCCTTTATGCGCGGGCGCACCCTGACCCGCGCCTTCATCATCCTCGACGAAGCGCAGAACACCTCGGCGATGCAGATGAAGATGTTCCTGACCCGCCTGGGCGAGGGGTCGCGCATGGCGGTCACGGGCGACATGAGCCAGGTCGATCTGCCGAGCGGGACGCGTTCGGGGCTGGCCGATGCGCTGGATGTTCTCGACCGGATCGACGGCGTTCGCATCGTCCGGTTCGGCGCCGAGGACGTGGTGCGTCACGGCATGGTGACCAAGATCGTTACCGCCTACAACGCGCGCGACAAGGCGCGTACGGCTGCGAAAGAGGATCAATGACGGAACGAAGCGCCGGCATCGTCGAGGTGATCGTCGATGTCGTAGATCCGGCCTGGGAGGACACGGGGATAGATGTCCACGGTATCGTGGACGCGGCAGTGCGCGCGGCTCTCGCCGCTGGCACCGAGGATGCGGGGAATGCGGAAATCGGTGTGCGCCTGACCGATGATGCCGACATTCGAACGCTCAACCGGACATGGCGCGATCGGGATGCGGCCACTAATGTCCTTGCGTTCGCGATAAGCGAGGCGCCGGTGTCTGCCGGCATTCTCGGCGATGTCGTCGTCGCCTTTGGCACCTGCGCCCGGGAAGCGCGGGACCAGGAAAAGTTGCTCGCCGATCATCTCAGCCATCTCGTCGTGCACGGCACGCTGCACCTTCTCGGCTTCGATCACAAGGAAGACGATGCGGCCGAGGCGATGGAAGGCCTGGAGTGTGCCGTTCTGGCGGGGCTCGGCGTCGCCGATCCCTATGCGGGCGAAGCAGCGGCCTGACGGGTTAGGATGGCGCCATGACGGACCTGCCGCGCAACGATAAATCCATGGCGGCATCCGGCCCGGAGACAGCCGGGCGCGGGACACTGGGCCATTGGCTGCGTGGGCTGTTCGGCGGCCGCAGTGGCGAGAATTCCGTTCGCGAGACCATCGGGGAGCTGATCGAGGAGACCGATGACGCGGCGACGCCGATCAATCCCGACGAAGGCGCGCTGATCGCGAACATTCTCAAGCTGCACGACCTCACAGCTGAAGATGTGATGGTTCCGCGCGCCGACATCGTTGCGACGGACCAGGACACCGAGCTGGAGGCGCTCGCCGACCTCATCTCAAAGGAGGCGCATTCCCGCATTCCGCTCTATCAGGGCCAACTCGACAAGGTCGTCGGCTTCGTCCACATCAAGGACGTGCTCGCGACGATGCGCAGCAGCCCGAAGCTTGCCGTGCGCGAGCTGACTCGCGAGATCCTGTTTGCCGCGCCGTCGATCCGGGTGCTCGACCTGTTGCTTGAGATGCGTGCGCAGCGGACCCACATGGCGATCGTCGTCGACGAGTTTGGCGGCGTGGACGGGCTCGTGACCATCGAGGATCTCGTCGAGGAGATCGTCGGTGAAATCGAAGACGAGCATGACGAGGACGGCCTGCTGATCACGCGCGACCCGGACGGGTCCATCCTCGCCGACGCGCGGACCGAGATCGAGGATCTCGAGGCGATGATCGGCCCGTTCGTCGGGGACGAGGAGCGCGAGGAGGTCGATACGCTGGGGGGCGTCGTCTTCTCGCTCGTGGACCGGGTGCCGCGCCGTAGCGAGGTCGTTACCCATACCTCGGGCGTTGAGTTCGTGGTCATCGATGCCGACGCCCGCCGTATCAAGCGCCTGCGGGTTCGCGATCAGCGCCCCCACGGGTCGGCGACGGAATGAGCGCGCGCAGCCTCCATGCTGACACGCCTGTCTGAATATTTGCGCGGACTGCGCGGCCGTCGCCGCGCCCTAGTGGCCCTCATCCTCGGCGCGTCCTCTGCGCTTGCGCTCCCGCCGTTTCATCTGGTGCCGATCCTAGTGCCTGCCTTCGTCTGGCTCATGTGGCTCCTCGATGGGACGGACGCCGCGCGGTGGCCTTGGCGCGCCGGCATGTGGACGGGATTCTGGTTCGGTTTCGGCCATGCACTGGTCGGGGTCCACTGGATTGCCGAACCGCTGCTCGTAGATCCCGCGCGCACCGTCTGGCTCATTCCGCTGGCGCTGCCGGGACTGGCCGCGGCGCTGGCGGCCTTCCCCGCGCTCACCTGCGCTCTGCTCGTGGCCCTGCCGTTGCAGCACGCGCCGGTGGCGCGGGTCGGTGCGCTGGCGGCCCTGTGGACCCTGAGCGAACTCCTGCGCGGCTACCTGTTCACGGGCTTTCCATGGAACCTGCTCGGATATGTCTGGGCCGGCACACCGGCGACGATGCAGGCCGCGGCGCTGATGGGGGTGCTCGGGCTGACCCTGGTCACGGTCCTCGCCGCTGCCATGCCGGCGGTGCTCGCCGCGCGCGACAGCGACGTCGGCGGCGACAGCCGCACCGGCTGCCGCCGTCTGAACGCAGTCCGCGCGACCCTCGTGGCGACCCTCGGGCTGCCGGTCGTCCTTTGGGTCGGCGGCGCCGCGCGGCTCGCGGGTGTCGAAACGACGCTCGTGCCGGACGTTCGGCTGCGGCTGGTGCAGGCGAACATCGCCCAGCGCGACAAGTGGAACCCCGAGCTGCGCACGGCGCATCTGGACCGCCATCTCGCGCTGAGCGGCATACTTTCGGATATGCCGCCGACCCATGTCATCTGGCCGGAAACCGCGGTGCCGTTCCTGTTGCCCAACGACACCCTTGCCCGTATTAGGACCGCCACGGCGGTACCCGCCGGTGGCCGGCTGATCACGGGCTCCGTGCGCAGCATGGTTCACGACGAACAGCGCTGGCTGCACAACGCGCTCGTCACGATCGATGCCGCCGCGGATATCGAGCGGGTTTACGACAAGTCCCACCTCGTGCCGTTCGGCGAGTATGTACCCCTGCGCGGCGTGCTGCAGATCGACCGGATCGTTCCGGGGCAGGGCGACTTCACCCCCGGGCAGGGCCCGCGGCTGCTCGAGGTTCCGGGGCTGCCGTCGATGAGCCCGCTGATCTGCTATGAGGCGATTTTCCCGGGCCGGGTCACGCCGCGCGGCGAGCGCCCGGGATGGCTCCTGAACCTGACCAACGATGCGTGGTTCGGCACCTTCGCCGGCCCGCGGCAGCACTTCGCCATAGCCATAGCCCGCGCCGTGGAGGAGGGGTTGCCGATGGTGCGGGCGGCGAACACCGGTATTTCCGCCGTGGTGGACGCCCATGGGCGGACGGTTGCGCGCCTCGGAATCGGCGAACGGGGTGTCCTCGATAGTGGTTTGCCGACCGCCCTGCCGCCGACCCCGTTCGCGCGCTGGGGCGAGGCGATTCCCACGATAGTTGCACTGCTGCTTTTGGGGTTCGCGCTGGGTGCCGGGCGCCGCCGCAAAGGCCCTTGACGGGCCGGGGGACGTTCCTGCACAACCGGGGCGTCCGTCCGAGGGGCGCTGGACGGTTATCTGATCCATATTCCGAAAACGGAATGCGGCTGTCCCGCCGCAACTAAAAAACGTCCGACCGCAGGGAGACCGACCCCGTGTCCAACAGCAGCTATCTTTTCACCAGTGAATCCGTTTCCGAGGGGCACCCCGACAAGGTGTGCGACCGGATTTCCGACGCCATCGTCGATGCGTTTCTGACCGGTGACCCCCAGAGTCGCGTCGCGGTCGAGACCCTGACTACCACCAACCGGATCGTGATGGCTGGCGAGGTGCGCGGCCCGGCGGACATCGACGCCGCCCGAATGGAGGAGATCGCGCGCGCGGCGGTGAAGGACATCGGCTACGAGCAGGACGGGTTTCACTGGAAGAACGCGGACGTCGACTGCTTCGTACATTCCCAGTCGAGCGATATCGCCCAGGGTGTGGACGCGGCCGGCAATAAGGATGAGGGCGCGGGCGACCAGGGCCTGATGTTCGGCTATGCGTGCCGCGAGACCGATGTGCTGATGCCGGCGCCGATCCATTACTCTCATGCGATCCTGCGTTCGCTCGCGGAGGCGCGGCATTCCGGTGCCGAGACGGGCCTCGGCCCGGACTCCAAGAGCCAGGTCACACTGCGCTACGAAAACGGCAAGCCGGTCGGTGCGACCTCGGTCGTCGTCTCGACCCAGCATGGCGAGGACCTGAGCCAGGACGATGTCCGTGAGATCGTGCGCCCGCATGTGACGAATATCCTGCCCGACGGCTGGATGTGCCCGGAAGAGCAGTTCTACGTGAACCCGACCGGCCGGTTCGTGATCGGCGGCCCGGACGGCGATGCCGGCCTGACCGGCCGCAAGATCATCGTCGATACCTATGGCGGTGCCGCACCCCATGGCGGCGGCGCCTTCTCGGGCAAGGATCCGACCAAGGTCGATCGCTCGGCCGCCTACGCCGCGCGCTATGTGGCCAAGAACGTGGTCGAGGCGGAGCTCGCCGAGCGCTGCACCATCCAGGTCGCCTATGCGATCGGCGTGTCGCATCCGCTGTCGGTCTATGTCGACACCTACGACACGGGCAAGGTCGACGAGGCGAAGCTCGCCGAGGCCGTCCAGGAGGCGATGGACCTGTCGCCGCGCGGCATTCGCGAGCATCTCGGCCTGAACAAGCCGATCTACGCGCGCACCGCGGCCTACGGGCATTTCGGCCGGCAGCCGGATACCGACGGCGGCTTCTCCTGGGAAAAGACCGACCTCGTCGACGCGTTGCACAACGCGCTTTGATCGCCACGCCCCCCGCCGATTCCCGGGGCGAAGACCCGCGCTTTCACGGACGCCGGCGCGGCCGCAGGTTGCGACCGGGCCAGGAACGCCTGCTCGAGAACTACCTGCCGGAACTCCGGGTGCCGGTGCCCACGGATGGCGAGATCGCCGACCCGGCCGGCTGGTTCGCGGACGACGTCCGCGAGGTCTGGCTCGAGATCGGCTTCGGCGCGGGAGAGCATCTCGCCTGGCAGGCGGCGCATCACCCGAATGTGGGGATCATCGGCGCGGAGCCCTATCTGAACGGTGTGGCGCGGCTGCTTGCCGCGATTTTCGACGACCGGCCCGGCAACGTCCGGGTCCGCGATGACGACGTGCGTCCGCTGCTGCAAGGAATGCCAGATGCATGCCTGTCGCGGGTGTTCATTCTGTTTCCGGACCCCTGGCCGAAGCGGCGCCATCACCAGCGGCGGCTGGTGAACGACGCGATGCTCGACACGCTCGCGCGCCTCATGCGCGACGGCGCGGAGTTGCGCCTCGCGACGGACGACCAGGATTATCTCGTATGGATGCTGCGCCACCTACAGGCGCACCCAGATTTCACCTGGACGGCCGCGCGGGCGGACGACTGGCGGCATCGGCCGGCGGACTGGCCGGACACGCGTTACGAGGACAAGAATCGCAGCGGCGGTCCCGGATCGACCTTTCTGCGTTACCTGCGGGTGCTGCGCGGCGCGTAACGGGCGGGTTGCCTTTTCCGCCGTTTCGCCTATATTCGCGCTCAACAAGGCCCAACGGTCTGGTGACAGACAGTTAAGGGGTGGCCCGGACAACCCGGCGCCGCCTTTTTTGTTACCTGATTTTCGTTGCCCCAGACCGAGTGGCCGGACAGAAGGAGCTCGATCGAGGTTTGAACCTGATCAGCGAAAACAGCCAGACGGACCGGATCGTATCCGTCATTGAAGACTCGCTCGCCGATCTCGGCTTCGAGCTGGTGCGCGTCCTCTATGGCGGCGCGGGGCGGCCCGTGCTGCAGATCATGATCGACCGCGCCGATGGCCAGGACGTCACGATCGAGGACTGCACGCTGGCGAGCCGCACGTCATCCGCGCTGCTGGATGTGGCCGATCCGATCCGCGATGCCTATGAGCTCGAGGTTAGCTCGCCCGGCATCGACCGGCCGCTGACCCGCCCCAAGGATTTCACAAGCTTCGCCGGCCATGAGGCGAAGGTCGAGTTGAAGCAGGCCGTTGACGGCCAGCGCCGGTTTCGTGGCTGGCTACTGGGCGTGGAGAATGACCAGGTTCGCCTGGCCGATGAAGATGATGATGAGTTTGCGCTGCCCTTCGCGGATATCGCGCGGGCCAAGCTTGTCATGACCGATGAACTAATTGCCGCGGCCCAGAAGGGCCGGACAAAAGAAGGATAGAGAAAATGGAGTCTGGAGGTCCCAGCCGCATCGAGATGCTCGCCGTTGCCGACGCTGTCGCACGGGAAAAGGGCATCGAGCGCGAGGAAGTCATCACCGCGATGGAGCAGGCCATTCAGAAGGCCGGCCGAAACAAGTACGGCCCCGAGCACGACATTCGCGCGATCATCGATCGCGACGGTGGTCACATCTCGCTCGCGCGCTACCGCGAGGTCGTAGAAGAGGTCGAGGACGAACACACCCAGCTCACTGTCGCGCAGGCGCAGGCCGAGAAGGCGGACGCTAAGGTCGGCGAGTTCCTCGTCGATGAGCTGCCGCCGATCGATTTCGGCCGCATCGCCGCCCAGACGGCCAAGCAGGTCATCGTGCAGCGGGTGCGTGATGCCGAGCGCGAGCGTCAGTTTGAGGAGTACAAGGACCGCGTCGGTGAGGTCGTGAACGGCCTGGTGAAGCGGGTCGAGTATGGCAACGTGACCGTTGATCTCGGCCGGGCCGACGGCGTGATGCGCCGCGACGAGGCGCTGCCGCGCGAGAACCACCGCCCCGGCGACCGTATCCGCGCGTTCATCTATGATGTGCGCCGCGAGCCGCGCGGGCCCCAGATTTTCCTGACCCGCACCCGGCCGGAACTTATGAAGGCGCTGTTCGCGCAGGAGGTGCCCGAGATCTATGACGGCATCATCGAGATTCGTGCCGCCGCGCGCGACCCGGGAAGCCGGGCCAAGATCGCCGTCATTTCGAAGGACACGTCGATCGATCCGGTCGGCGCGTGCGTCGGCATGCGCGGCAGCCGCGTGCAGGCCGTCGTCGGCGAGCTCCAAGGCGAGAAGATCGATATCATTCCGTGGTCGCCCGATCCCGCGACCTTTGTCGTGAACGCTCTGGCGCCCGCTGAGGTGACCAAGGTCGTGCTCGACGAGGACGCCAACAAGATCGAGGTGGTCGTGCCCGACGAGCAGCTTTCGCTCGCCATTGGCCGGCGCGGCCAGAATGTGCGCCTCGCCTCCATGCTGTCGGGCTGGGACATCGACATCCTCACCGAGGAAGAGGAATCCCAGCGCCGCCAGGACGAGTTCAACACCCGCAGCGCCATGTTCATCGAGGCGCTCGACGTGGAGGATGTGATCGCGCACCTGCTCGTCACCGAGGGCTTCACCACCGTCGAGGAGGTGGCCTTCGTGCCGATGGAGGACCTGCTGGTCATCGAGGGCTTCGACGAGGATATCGGCGAGGAACTCCAGGCGCGGGCGTGTAACTGGCTCGAGGAGCGCGATGCGAAGCTCGATGTCGAGCGCAAGAAGCTCGGCGTGGAGGACGCGATGCTGAATGTCGCGGGTGTGTCGCTGGAGACCGCAGTGCGCCTCGGCACCCACGGTGTGCGTACGGCCGAGGACCTGGCCGGCCTCATGCCGGACGAGTATCGGTTCATCTTCATGGATATCGAGACCGAGGTGAAACTCGACGATCTGTTCGATATGGCGGATCACGAGATCAGCCGCCTCGTGCGCCAGAGCCCGGTCCAGTCGGATGAGGCGAACGCGATCATCATGGCCGCGCGCGTCGCGGTCTATGGAGATGACGTGATCGCGCCTGAGCCCGAGCCCGACGAGGCGGAAGAGGCCGAGGCGGTTTCGGAGACGTCGGATCTGGCGGCGGCGGAGGCTGTGTTCGCCCCCGCGCCCGACCAGCCGGCCGGAGAGTAGGCGCAAGCGACGGGATGGCCGGGGTGGAACAGGTGCGAAGCATAGCGATCGAACCGGCGGGGCGTTCCGACGCCCGTCGCCGGGGAGAGCGCCGCTGCCTGGTCACCGGCGACGTGCGGCCGCGCGGCGAGCTGATGCGCTTCGTCGTCGGCCCGGACGACCGCGTCGTTCCCGACCTGGATTCGCGTCTCCCCGGGCGCGGATTGTGGTTGACCGGTCGCAGGGATATAGTTGCTGAAGCCTGCGCCAAGCGCGCGTTTGCGCGGGGTGCCAAGCGGAATGTGGCACCGATGACGGGCCCCGGGGGCGAGTCCCTGGACCTGTTCGTCGAACAGTCGCTGCGGCGCCGGGCGCTCGACGCCCTGGCGATGGCCCGCAAGGCGGGTGCGTTCGTCGCAGGGTTCGAGAAGGTGCGCGCGGCCCTGTCGGCGCATGACGCGGGCGAAGCGGTCCTTCTATGCGCGTCCGACGCCGGCGATGACGGCCGCGCGAAACTGGCGCGGCTGGCCACACGGAGCGGTGACGTCGTGCGGGTCGATGAGTTTGACGCGGGCCAGTTGGGTGCCGCAGCAGGGCGGGACCATGCGGTCCACGGGTTCGTGTTGCCGGGTGGCGCCGCTCGGCACGTATTGGAAACGGTTCGGGCTTACACCGCCTACCGGGGCGACGCAGCCCCGTCGGCCGGTACTGACTTGATGGATTGAGACGATGTCGAACACGACTGAGAATGACGACAAGAAGAAGAAAAAGCCGCTGACGCTTTCCAAGCCGGGCAAGCTCGAGCTGAAGAAGACCGTCGAGGGCGGGCAGGTGCGCCAGAGCTTCAGCCATGGCCGCACCAAGACCGTCACGGTCGAGGTCAAGAAGAAGCGCACCTTCCAGCAGGGCGCCACGGGCGAGATGACGGAGATCAAGGAGGCCGCCGAGGAGGCTGCCGCCGAGACGCCCGCGCCCGAGGTGGCACCCGTAGCAGAAGAAACGCCCCAGCGTACCCTGACCGACGCCGAGCAGGCGGCGCGCGCGCGTGCGCTCGAGGAGGCCCGCAAGGCGGCCAAGCAGGCGGCGATCGAGAGCGAGAAGGCGAAGCAGGCGCTCGAGGAAGCGCGCCAGGCAGCCGAAGCGGAAGCCGCCGCGGCTCCGGAGCCGGAGGCCGAGGAGGCGAGCGAGGATTCGGTGGCCGAGGCCGCCCCGGAGGAGCCGCCGGTCGAGACCCGTTCGCGCCGCGAGATCGAGGAAGAGGCGCGCCGCGAGGCGGAGGCCCAGGCGCAGAAGATGGCCGACGAGGCCGCGCAGCGCGCGGCGGCGGCCGAGCGCAAGTTCGCGGAACTTGAAGAGGAGTCAAGCGACGAGGCGAGCCCGTCCAGGGGTCGCGCGGCCCGGGCCGCCCGGCCGGGGGAGAAGCCCCC
>JAYPRP010000009.1:0-10702 GCA_038132575.1 Rhodospirillaceae bacterium | reverse complement strand
CGCTTGGGCGGGTAATTTCACTTGCCGCCACGCCCCGTGGCGCGCCGGGCGGGGGGCCCCGCGGCCCGTGCCGACGGGCCGGGTCAGAAGCCCAGCGCTCGCCCGCGCAACGAGCGCAAGCGGCGCAGCGGCAAGCTCACCATTTCCGAGGCGCTCGACGAGGAGGGCGGCGCGCGCCAGCGTTCCGTCGCGGCGTTCCGGCGGCGCCAGGAACGCGAGCGCCAGCGCGCGACCCGCGACACCCAGGGCGGCGGACAGGCCTCGAAGGTGGTCCGCGAGGTCAGCATCCCGGACACGATCACGGTCGGCGAGCTGGGCAACCGGATGGCTGAGCGCGGTTCGGAGGTCATCAAGACCCTCATGAAGATGGGCGTCATGGCGACCATCAACCAGACCATCGACCAGGAAACCGCCCAGCTCGTGGTCGAGGAGTTCGGCCACCAGGCGAAACTGATTTCCGCGAGCGACGTGGAGCTTAATCTCGGCGCCACGATCGAGGACGAGGAGGGCACGCAGCTGCCGCGCCCGCCGGTCGTCACGGTCATGGGCCATGTGGACCACGGCAAGACGTCGCTGCTGGACGCGCTCCGCTCGACCGACGTAGTCAGCCGCGAGGCCGGGGGCATCACCCAGCATATCGGCGCCTACCAGGTGACGCTCGAATCCGGCGACCGGATCAGCTTCATCGACACGCCGGGCCACGCCGCCTTCACGGCGATGCGCCAGCGCGGCGCCCACGTGACGGACATCGTGATCCTGGTGGTCGCGGCCGACGACGGCGTCCAGCCGCAGACGATCGAGGCGATCAACCATGCGCGCGCCGCCGAGGTGCCGATCATCGTCGCGGTCAACAAGATGGACCTGCCGGCGGCCGACCCGACCCGGGTCAAGAACGAGCTGCTTTCCCACGAGGTCATCCCCGAGGAGATGGGTGGCGACACCCAGGTGATCGAGGTCTCGGCCGAAACCCGCGCCGGGCTCGATACGCTCACCGAGGCGATCTCGCTGCAGGCGGAACTGCTGGAGCTCACCGCCAACCCGGACCGCAGCGCCTTCGGCGCGGTCATCGAGGCGCAGCTCGAGCGCGGCCGCGGTGCGGTCGCGACCGTCCTGGTCCAGGGCGGCACGCTCAAGGTGGGCGACATCTTCGTCGCCGGCTCCGAGTGGGGCCGCGTCCGTGCGCTGGTCAACGACCGGGGCGAGAATGTCGATGCGGCCGCGCCGTCCGCGCCGGTCGAGGTGCTGGGCCTGAACGGTGCGCCCCAGGCGGGCGACGAGTTCGCGGTGGTGGATTCCGACGCCCGGGCCCGCGAGATCGTCGAGTACCGCCAGTCGGTCAAGCGCGACGCGCGCGCGGCCGCAGGTGCGCGCGGCAGCCTCGACGAGATGTTCGAGCAGATCAAGGCGGGCGAGGCCGCGCAGGTGCCGGTCGTCATCAAGGCCGACGTGCAGGGCTCGGTCGAGGCGATCGTCGGCGCGCTCAACAACCTGTCTACGGACGAGGTGAAGGCGCAGGTGCTGCACGCGGGGGTCGGCGGCATCACCGAATCCGACATCGCGCTGGCGACGGTCAACAACGGGCTGGTGATCGGCTTCAACGTTCGTGCCATCCCGCAGGCCCGCGACCAGGCGAAGCGCGACGGCGTCGAGATCCGCTACTACAACATCATCTACAACGTGGTGGACGATGTGCGCGGGATGCTCGAGGGCGAGCTCGCGCCGACGCTCGAGGAGAATCTCCTCGGGTCGGCGGAAATCCGCGAGGTCTTCAGCGTCTCGCGGGTCGGCAAGGTCGCCGGCTGCATGGTCACCGACGGCCTGATCCGCCGCGATTCGAAGGTCCGCCTGATGCGCGACTCGGTTGTCGTGCACGAGGGCAACCTGGGCACGCTCCGGCGCTTCAAGGACGACGTTCGCGAGGTGCAGAACGGCTACGAATGCGGTATCGCGCTCGAGAACTACAACGACATCCAGGCGGGTGACGTCATCGAGTGCTTCGAGGTGCAGGAGGTCGCGCGGCAGCTCGAGGCGAGCTGACCGCCCGCGCCCCTGCGGACAGGAACCCGACCGTTTGCGCGTGCGCACGGTCGCAGCGGAACTGAAACAGCCAGACGATGAGCCGGAAAGCGCACAATGCCGGGCGCGGCAAGGCGCCGTCCCAACGCCAGCTGCGCGTGGGCGAGGAAATCCGCCATGCCCTGTCGGAGATCATCCGCCGCGCGGAGTTTCGCGACACCGACCTGGCCGATGCGGCGATCACCGTCACGGAAGTGCGGGTGAGCCCGGACATGCGCAATGCCACGGTCTTCGTGCTGCCGCTCGCCGGCGATGCCGGCCCGATGGTGGCCGGGCTCAACCGGGCGGCGGCGTATCTGCGAGGGCAGCTCGGCCGTGCCATCCATCTCAAGTATCTGCCGGCGCTCAACTTCGTCCATGACGGCAGCTTCGACGAGGCGTCGCGGATCGAGGCGATCATGCACCGCCCCGAGGTCGCCCGCGATCTCGCGGCCGATCCCGCCGAGACCGGCGACGGCGAGGCGGAATAGCCGATGGGACGCCGCCGCAAGGGCCTGCCGATCAACGGCTGGATCAACCTAGACAAGCCGGCGGGCATGACGTCCGCGGCCTGCGTGAACGCTGTGCGGCGCGCGACGGGTGCGGCGAAGCTGGGCCATGCGGGCACCCTCGACCCTTCCGCGACGGGCATTCTGCCGATTGCTCTGGGCGAGGCGACGAAGACCATGCCCTACGTGACCGACAGTTCGAAGCGCTACACCTTCATCGTGAACTGGGGCACGCGAACCGAGACCGACGACGCCGATGGCGCGGTCCTCGAGACCTCCAACGCGCGGCCCGACGCGGATGCGATCACGGTCGCCCTACCGGCCTTCGTGGGCGCGATCGAGCAGGTGCCGCCCGCCTATTCCGCGATCAAGATCGACGGCGAGCGAGCCTACGCCAAGGCGCGGGCGGGCGAGGACGTGGTCCTCGAGGCGCGGACCATCGACATCCATGCCTTCGATCTGGTCGAGGTGATCGACGCGGACCGGGCACGCTTCGCCGTGACCTCGGGAAAGGGCGCCTATATGCGCGCAATGGCGCGCGATCTGGCCGCGGCGCTCGGCACCTGCGGGCACCTGTCGGACCTTCGCCGGGTGGCCGTCGGACCCTTCGAGGAATCGGCTGCGATTTCACTGGAAATGCTGGAGGAACTTGGCCATAGTGCCGCCGCCTCACCCATATTGTTACCGATTGAGACCGCGCTGGACGGTATCCCGGCGCTGGCCCTGTCGGACAGGGAAGCGGAAAAGCTTCGCAATGGGCAGGCGGTTCCCGTGCTGCGACCGCAGGATAGGGAACGGATCGCGACGGCGGGGGACGATGGCATCGTCCTGGCTCTCGAAGCGGCGACGCCCGTGGCGCTCGCCCGCGTCGACGGCATCCAGATCCGTCCGGTCCGTGTCTTAAATCTTTGATACCGGGAGCGTGAATGCCATGTCGATTACGCCTGAGCGTAAAGCCGAACTCATCAATGAATTCCAGACCAAGGCCGGGGACACGGGCTCGCCCGAGGTTCAGGTTGCGATCCTGACGGAGCGCATCAACAACCTGACCGGGCACCTCCAGACCCACGCCAAGGATCACCATTCGCGTCGCGGACTCCTCCTGATGGTGGGTCAGCGGCGTCGCCTGCTCGACTATGTGCGGCGCAAGGAAGAAGCGCGCTATCGCACCCTGATCGAGCGTCTGGGCATTCGCCGCTAGCGCGATCGCCCGATTTACCCGGCGCGGGCATGGCCCGGCGCCATCACGACAGGCCCACGGACGCAATCCGGCGTCCCCGGCCTGGCCCGCACGGAAGGTCCGTGCACCCGCCGTCGAAACTCTATTGCGTGACGGTGCGAAGACCCCGATGGCACGGGGCGTAGGTTCGGGGTTGGCCCGGGCTTGCGACGCAGGTTGAGAGATAAGCGATGTTTGACATTGTTCGTAAGGAAATCGAATGGGGCGGGCGCAAGCTCACCCTCGAGACCGGGCATATAGCCCGTCAGGCCGACGGGGCTGTTCTCGTCAGCTACGGTGAATCCTCGGTGCTGTGCACCGCGGTCGGCGAACATTCGCCGCGCGAGGGGCTCGATTTCTTCCCCCTCACGGTTCACTACCAGGAAAAGACCTATGCGGCGGGCAAGATCCCCGGCGGCTTCTTCAAGCGCGAAGGCCGGCCGACGGAGAAGGAGGTTCTCACCTCCCGCCTGATCGACCGTCCGATCCGCCCGCTCTTCCACAAGAGCTACCGCAATGAAACCCAGGTGATCTGCACCACCGTCAGCCACGATCTGGAGAATGATCCGGACATCGCGGCGCTGATCGGTGCGTCGGCAGCGCTCACCATTTCCGGCATGCCCTTCATGGGCCCGATCGGTGCGGCCCGCGTCGGCTACATCGACGGCGAGTATGTGCTGAACCCGACGGCCGACCAGATCGCCGAATCCGCGCTCGACCTCGTCGTCGCGGGCACGAATGAAGGCGTGCTGATGGTCGAGTCCCAGGCCAACGAGCTGACCGAGGAGGTCATGCTCGGTGCGGTCATGTTCGGCCACGAGGCCTACCAGGACGTGATCAACGCGATCATCGACCTGGCCGAGCGGGCGGCGAAGGAGCCGCGTCCGGTCGAGGATACCCCGCAGGAGGTCCTCGACCTCGAGGCGAAGGTGCGCGAACTCGGCGAGGCCGGCATCCGCGAGGCCTACACCGAGAAGGAGAAGCTGGTCCGCCAGGAGAAGGTCTCGGCCGCCAAGAAGGCCGTGATCGAGCAGCTTTCCGAAGAGGAAGCCGCGATCGCCAGCGGTCCGCTCAAGACCCTCGAGAAGGACGTGGTGCGCCGCGCCATCCTCGACACGGGCGGGCGCATCGACGGCCGCGACACCAAGACGGTGCGCGCCATCGAGAGCCAGATCTCGGTCCTGCCGCGCTCCCACGGCTCGGCGCTGTTCACCCGGGGCGAGACCCAGGCGATGGTCGTCGCCACGCTGGGCACCGGCCAGGACGAGCAGATCATCGACGCGCTCGAGGGCGAGTATCGCGAGCACTTCCTGCTGCACTACAACTTCCCGCCCTATTCGGTGGGCGAGACCGGCCGCATCGGCTTCACGGGCCGCCGCGAAGTCGGCCACGGCAAGCTCGCCTGGCGCGCGCTGCGCCCGCTGCTGCCGACCAAGGAGGATTTCCCCTACACGATCCGCGTGGTCTCCGAGATCACTGAATCGAACGGCTCGTCCTCCATGGCCACGGTCTGCGGCTCGTCGCTCGCCATGATGGACGCGGGCGTGCCGCTGAAGGCACCGGTCGCGGGCATCGCGATGGGCCTGATCAAGGAAGACGACGGCTATGCGGTCCTGTCGGATATTCTCGGTGACGAGGATCATCTCGGCGACATGGACTTCAAGGTCGCCGGCACGGAAGAGGGCATCACCTCGCTCCAGATGGACATCAAGATCACGTCCATCACCAAGGAGATCATGGAGATCGCGCTCGACCAGGCCCGCGACGGCCGGATCCACATCCTGGGCGAGATGGCCAAGGCCATCGACTCGGGCCGGGTGGAACTGTCCGAGCATGCGCCGCGCATCACCACCATGCAGATCTCGACGGACAAGATCCGTGAAGTGATCGGCACCGGCGGCAAGGTCATCCGCGAGATCTGCGAAGTGACCGGCTGTAAGGTGGACATCGACGACGAGGGCCTGATCAAGGTCGCCTCGTCCGACGGCGAGGCGGCCCAGAAGGCGATCGACTGGATCACCTCCATCGTCGCCGAGCCAGAGGTCGGCGTGATCTACGACGGCAAGGTCGTGAAGGTGGTCGATTTCGGCGCCTTCGTGAACTTCTTCGGGTCGCGCGACGGCCTCGTCCACATCTCCGAGCTCAAGAACGAGCGCGTGGGTCAGGTGACCGACGTGATCAACGAGGGCGACGAGGTGAAGGTCAAGGTCATCGGCATGGACGACCGCGGCAAGGTCAAGCTGTCGATGCGCGTCGTCGACCAGGAGACCGGCGAGGAGCTCGAGGACACGCGCCCGCCGCGTGAGCCGCGTGGTGATCGTGGTGGTGACGGAGACGGGGACGACCGTCCGCGCCGCCGGCGCCCGCGCCGCGACCGCGACGCCGCCGAGTAACTTCGGCGCACAGCTTTCAGGAAAACGGCCCCTTTCGGGGCCGTTTTTTTGTCCCCGTTATCATCCACATGGCTGTCACGGTGCGCTCACACAGGGCGGCTAGTTTAAATCCCCCTTGATGCTCGTCCCAGCCCCCGAGTGCCCCGTGCCGAAGTCCGGAAAAACCATCCAGCAGGTCGCTGCCCTGCCGCTGGTCGCGACGTCGTCGGGCCTCGAGTTTGTGCTGATCACCTCGCGCAATGACGGACGCTGGCTCATTCCGAGGGGCTGGCCGGAAGATGGCGAACGGTTGGAGGAAGGTGCGGCCCGCGAGGCGCGGGAAGAGGCCGGGATCGTCGGGGATATCCGCACGAGACCCATTGGCATCTACGACTACATGAAATTGCTCCTGTCCGGCCAGCAGGTGCACAGCAACGTGTCGGTCTTCCTCCTCGTCGTCCGCGAGCTGCAGAAGAACTGGCCCGAGCGCGGCGACCGGAAGCGCCGGCAGCTCCCGCTCGCGAAGGCGGCGCGGCGTGTCGGCGACAAGGATCTGGGCCGCCTGCTGCGCGAACTGGACGGCAAGTGCGCCGACGATCTGAAGGCGGCGCTCAAGGGCTGACCCGGCGGAATGGTACTGGCACAAAAAACGGCCCCCGAAGGGGCCGTTTCTCGTTGGATATGTGTCGCCGGCTACTCGGCTGCCTCGGGCATGTCGAGGGCCGCGGCGAGGCGCGGCGGTGAGATCGGCAGGTCGTTGAAGCGCACGCCGATCGCGTCGTAGATCGCGTTCCGCACGGCCGACAGGCCGGGCACCAGCGGCACCTCGCCGACGCCGCGCACGCCCTGGGGATGCTTCGGGTTCGGCACCTCGATGATGTAGGTATCGAGCATCGGCAGGTCCGAGGCGACGGGCATGCGGTAATCCAGGAAGCCGGGATTATCGACCTTCCCGTCCTTGTCGTAGAGATATTCCTCGTTGAGCGCCCAACCGATGGCCTGGGCGGCGCCGCCCTGCATCTGGCCCTCCACATACGCCGGGTGGACCGCCCGGCCTACATCCTGGAGCACCGTGTAGCGGATCACCCGGGCGATCCCGAGCTCCGGATCGACCTCCACGTCGCAGATATGGGTGCCGAAGCCACCCTCCGCGCCCGTGGTGTTGATCTGCGCGCCGGCGCCGATGGGGCCGCCGGTCTCGTTGGCGCGTGCCGCCAGCTCGGCGAGCGTGAGCGGATCGAACTGGCCGGCATTGGCGCCGGCCGGCCGCGCCGCGCCGTCCTCCCAATCGACCGCGTCGGGGTCGATGTCCCAGATCTTGGCGGCGAGCTCGCACAGGGTCCGGATGACCTTGTTGGTGCTCTCGGTGACCACCATGGACGACGCGAACAGGACGCGGCTGCCGCCGGTCAGGTTCGAGAAGCCGACGGTCGCCGTGTCGCCGATGAGGACCGACACCCGCTTGTAGTCGATGCCGAGCAGTTCGGCGCAGATGTTGGCGATGCCCGCCCGTGAGCCACCGATGTCCGGATGGCCCGTGGTGACGACCACGTTGCCGTCCTCGGTGATGTTCACCTGGGCGGACGATTCGCCGCCGGCGTTGAACCAGAAGCCGCTGGCGACGCCGCGCCCCTGGTTCGGGCCGAGCGGGGCCTTGTAGTGGTCGTGGGCCTTGGCCGCCTCGAGGGACTCCACATAGCCCATGACCGGATAGACCGGGCCGTGGACCGCCTGGGTGCCTTCCTTCGCCGCGTTCTTGAGCCGCAGGTCGAGCGGGTCGATCCCCAGCTCTTCCGCCAGCTCGTCGAGCACGCACTCGACGCCGAAGGAGCCGATGGGCGCGCCCGGCGCACGATATGCCGCGACCTTGGAGCGGTTGCACACCACGTCGTAGCCGAAGGTGTGGCCGTTCGGGATGTCATACGGCGCAAGCGCACAGCCGACGGCACCACGCACCGGCGCGCCGGGAAGTCCGCCGGCCTGGAGCCAGTAGGTGCCCTGGGCCGCCGTGATCGTGCCGTCCTTCTTGGCGCCGATCTTGACCGTCGATTTCGAGCCCGAGGTGGGCCCGGACGCGCGCATGACCTCCTCGCGGGTCATGGTCATCTTCACCGGCCGGCCCGACTTCTTCGACAGGATCGTCGCCAGCGGCTCGAGATAGATGATGGTCTTGCCGCCGAAGCCGCCGCCGATCTCGGCGGGGATCGCACGGATGTCCGACTGGCTCATGCCGGTCAGCAGCGCCGTCATGGCGCGGACCATGAACTGGCCCTGGCTCGACGACCAGATGGTGGCCTTGTTATCGGCCGCGACGCTGACGAGACACGCATGGGGTTCGATATAGCCCTGGTGCACCGGGCGGGTCGTGAAGTCCCGTTCGATGATGACGTCGGCCTCGGCAAAACCGGCCTCGACGTCGCCCTTGGAGTGCTCGAGCGTGCCCGCGATGTTTGACGGCTTGCCCTCGAACTCCATCCACTCGTGCAGGATGGGCGCGTCGTCGGCGATGGCGTCGTCGATCTCGATCGCGTGGGGCAGGACCTCGTAATCGACCTCGATCAGCTTGCTGGCCTCCGCCGCGATCGCCTCGGTCATGGCCGCGACGGCGGCGACCGGGTGGCCGTGGAAGAGCGCCTTGTCGCGCGCCATCACGTTGCGGCACATCCAGCGCATGTCCTGGATGCCGAGCGGGAAGGGTGTGTCGATCGGGAAATCGACGATGTCCGCCGAGGTCATCACCGCCTTCACGCCGGGCAGGGCCTCGGCCTTGGACGTATCGATCGACTTGATCTTCGCGTGGGCGTGGGGGCTGCGCAGCACCTTGCCCCAGATCATGCCGGGCATGGTCGAGTCCGCGGCGAAAGCGGCGCGGCCGGTCACCTTGTCGGCGCCGTCGGGACGGATCGTGCGTTCGCCGATCCACTTGTTGTCGGAACTGCTCATTTCGCTGCCTCCCGCATCTCCGCCGCGGTGTCCATCACCGCGCGGACGATCTTGTCGTAACCCGTGCACCGGCAGAGATTGCCGGCGAGCCAGAACCGCACCTCGGTCTCTGTGGGGTCCGGATTCTCGTCGAGGAGCGCCTTCGCCGCGACGAGCATGCCCGGCGTGCAGATGCCGCACTGGAGCGCGGCCTCCTCGAGGAACTTTTGCTGGAGGGGGTGCAGGGTCTCGCCCTCGGCCATCCCCTCGATGGTGGTGATCTCCTTGCCCTCGGCCTCGGCGGCCAGCATGAGGCAGGAACAGACGAGCGTCCCGTCCAGCGTGATCGAGCAGGTCCCGCAGTCGCCCGAGCCGCAGCCTTCCTTGGCGCCGGTCAGGTCGAGCTCGTTGCGCAGCATGTCGAGCATCGTGTCGGACGGCGCGCAGAGGAACTCCTCGGGCTCGCCGTTGATCGTGGTGGAAATGTGTAGCTTCTTTGCCATGTCCGGGTTCTCCCCTAGGCTTGGGCGGCTCGTTCGGCGGCGATGGCCGTCGTGCGTTTCAAGAGGACGCCGGCGACCCGGGTCCGGTAGGCGATGGTGCCGCGCTTGTCGTCGATCGGATTGCACGCGGCGCGGCAGGCCTCGGCGGCCGCTTCCAGCGCCGCGTCGTCCAGCGTGGAGCCGACCAGCGCCGCCGCGGCGTCATCGACCCGCAGCACCGTCGGCGCGACCGCGCCGAGCCCGACCCGGGCGGCCGTGCAGGTGTCGCCGTCCATGGTCAGGTTGACTCCGACGCCGACGACCGCGATGTCCATCTCGGTGCGCGGGATCATCCGCAGATAGGCGTCCGACTGGCCCGCCGACTTGGCCGGCAGGGTGATCGAGACGGCGATCTCGCCGGGGGCGAGGTTCGTCTTGCCCGGGCCGGCGGGGACCTCCTCGACCGGAATCTCGCGGCGCCCGTCGGGCCCCTGCACCGTGACGACGGCGCCGGCGGCCACGAGGCCCGGGACGCTGTCGGCGGCGGGCGAGCCGTTACACAGGTTGCCGCCGAAGGATGCGCGGCCCTGGATCTGGGTCGAGCCGATGAGGTTCAGCCCCTCGAGGACGCCCGGCCAGGCCTCGCCGAAGCCCGGGTGCTTCTCGAGCGTTGCGCCGGAGACGGCCGCGCCGATGACGAAGCCGCTCTCGGCGCTTCCCTCGATGGCCGTCAGCTCGGCGATGTTCTTGATGTCGACGATGAGGCCGGGTTCGATCATGCCGGCCTGCATCTGGACCAGCAGGTCCGTGCCGCCCGCGAGAATTCGCCCGGCCCCGTCGGCCGCGGCGTAGGCGCTGATCGCTTCATCGAGCGACGTCGGCGCCAGATACTGGATATCTGTCATGCTTGATTCCGAATTGGTTTCTCGTCCCCGTCCGTGGGCCCGGCCTGCTCAAGGGGCAGGATTGAAAGGGCTTGCGGATAGGAGAAAGGCTACACGCCCCGGGCGGTTTGGAACAGCCCGGGAATGCGGAAATCTGACAGGAAAAAGCCGAATGCGGGCTGTCAGCCGTCCGCGCCGTTCTTCGCCGCCGGGTCGGGCATGCCGATCGCGTTGAAGCCGCAGTCCACATAGTGAATCT
>JAYPRP010000008.1:10445-54387 GCA_038132575.1 Rhodospirillaceae bacterium | reverse complement strand
GGTTTTTCAACAGATCGTCATGAATTCGGGCCGCCCGGCCCTTTACAGACCCGTCTGTTCGCAGCATACAGAGGCCGCGCGAAACGCGGCCTGCGTTCCGCTTCGTCGGTTGCCCTTCCGTGCGGCCGGTCCACATTCAGAACGACGTGAAAAGAGGCGAAAATGATCGATCTCATGTCCATCGCACGAACCGAAGCCGATGGCGGCGATCTGTTCGGAACCCTGGAAGCGCTCTACGAGCCGTCCGAGATCCGACCGGACGGCTATCCCGACGCAGTCGTGTGGCAGGGGGGCAACTTCGACAGCGGGGTAAATCCGGTCGGTCATTCGCTGACCGATGCCTATGCGCTGCTCGGGACGATCGCGGCGGTGGATATCCTGGGACTGCCGTTCTACGCGGTGCCCATGTGGTCCCAGTATCGCCATGACACGAAGCTCGAATGCCTGGGCTGGTTCGGCAATCTGCCGAGCACGTCGATCAAGTGGTCCACCGCCGGCGATGCTTATGTGAACAATGCGGACGGGTCGCGCGTGGTCGTCATGGGCAAGTCGGGCAATGCGCCGCTGCGCACCCAGGCCGGCGTCTACTGCAACGTTCGTCCCTACGGTCCTATCACGGTCGTGCGCTGCATGCCGTGCCTGCCCTATTCGCAGAACCGGCCGCTGTTCAACGTTGACCCGGAGACCGGCTTGGTCCACTCGGAGATGAACTCACCGGGCGTCCAGATGGCCTACGCGAACCGCCTGTTCCTCAAGATGGTGCATGAGACCGGAAACCTTGGCCGGGTGGCCATGAAGCCGACCCAGGCCATGGAAGACGGCATCAACGCCGGGCTGCACGCCTGGATGCTGAAGGGCACCAAGTTCGAGGTCGGCCGGAAATATGCCGTCGATCCCTACGAGGAGCACAAGGAAAATATAGACCGGATCATCGCGCTCCTGCCGGACGACTTCAAGGACGGCATGGAGAACTGGGGCGGCCGGATCGAACAGCATATCGCCGACACGAATTACGGCCTTCTGCTGTGGGATCTCATCGAGCAGCGCGACTGCATCGTTCTCGCGACCGACCTCGACGGCGACCGGCTAACCGACTTGCTGGCGGACGTTTCGGATCCGCTGCGGGCCTACAGCAAGCGAGTCGCGGACGCGCTTGGCCAGAATGTGGACACGGGCGCGCTCTGGAACGACATGGGCTACACCACAGGCAATGGCCGGGACATGACATCTGTGATGCACCGTATGTCGGGCCCGCCGATCCACGAGCAGACGCTCGGCTCGGCTGACGCGATGCTGCTGCGTCTGCTCGACGGCGACGAATGGGTGGGCGGCTCGAAGCAGCCCTATGATCCCCGCATTCATTTCGTCCTGATCCGCGACGCCTATATCGACGCCAATCCCGGAAACGACGAGTTGCGGAAATGGCTCGACGGCGTCCTGGAAACCTTTGACGATGTTTACGCCGGTGACCGTCCGGGCTTCCTCGCCGGCTATGCCAAGCTGAAGGAAGCCATCACGCCCTGGGGCGCCTAGCGCGGACTAGATGCGGCCGGTGTTGATCGGTTCGGTGCCGGCCGCACCCTCAAGCGCGGCGAGCGCGGACGGCACGTCCGTGACGAACTGCATGAGTGCGGCGTTTTCGGGGCGCGCGTAGCCGGCGTCGACGAGGCCATCAACCAGGCTCGCGAGATGGTCCCAGTGGCCATCGGGGTTGACGACGACGACGGGTTTGTCGTGCAGGCCGAGCTGCCGCCAGGTGACGATCTCGAAGAGCTCCTCGAGCGTCCCGAGTCCGCCCGGCAGGACGATGAAGGCATCCGACAGTTCGGCCATGCGGGCCTTGCGAACATGCATGCTGGGCACGACCTCAAGACGCGTGACGTCGCGGTGACCATGTTCGCGTTCCATCAGAAAATCGGGAATGATACCGATGACCTCACCGCCGCCCGCGAGGACGGCGTCTGCGACCGCGCCCATCACTCCGGCGCGTCCGCCGCCATACACGAGCCTCGCGCCCTGCGCCGCCATCATGCTCCCGAGTTCTTGCGCCATCTCGCGATGCGCAGCCGGTCCGTTGGCGGACGACCCGCAGTAAACGCAGATGGAACTGACGGGTGCGGGTCCGGACACGGTCATTGCCCCCAATTTGCTTAGAATCATTCAGCGTAATACGTTGTTCGTATATCAGAAATCGTGCAAGACAAAACCCTTGAACCGATCCCTTCTATTTGGCGGAATTGGTGCCGTCGCGCTGGCGATCATCGTCGGGGTGTTCCTGTTTTTTCGTGCACCTGAGCCGGCTGCGCCCGGCGCGGAAACCGCAAGTGCCGACGATGCTGCGGGAACGCAGGAATCCGGAGCCCCGGCGTCGGCGCCCGAGCCCGCAGCACCGATGCGGCCGGACTTCGACGTGGTTCGGGTCGACAAGCAAGGTAATGTCGTTATTGCGGGGCGCGCGACGCCGGGCTGCACGATCATTGTGCGTGACGGTGACGCGGAAGTCGGTCGTACAACCGTCGACAGGTCTGGCGAATGGGTTCTGGTGCCCGAGGGGGCGCTCACCCCGGGTGCCCGCGAGCTGACCCTGATTGCCGAATGCGCAGGCTTCGAACCGCTGACGGCGGACCGGGTGGTCGCGCTGGTCGTGCCCGAGCGCGATGCCGGAAACGCGCTCGCGGTGGCTGTCCCGAGCGATGGCGATGCGGAAGTCCTGCAGCGCACGGGCGCGCGTGCGGCAGTCGACAAGATCGACTATGACGAGGCGGGTCAGACGAGCCTGTCCGGTGTCGCGGCGCCGAATGCCACGGTACGCATCTATCTGGACAACGAACTGGTCGGCACCACCCAGGCCGATGACGATGGCAACTGGTCGCTCACGCTGAAACGCCAAATCCCGCCGGGAAGCTACACCCTGCGTCTGGACCAGGTGCATCCCGACGGAACGGTTCTGGCGCGCTCGGAGCTGCCGTTCGTGCGCGCAGAACCGCCAAGCGAGCCGAAAGACGGTCGCGTTGTGATCATCCAGCCGGGTGATCATTTGTGGGGCATCGCGCGTAAGCGCTACGGTTCGGGATTCCAGTTCACGCTGATCTATGAAGCGAACAAGGACCAGATCCGCGATCCGGACCTTATCTATCCGGGTCAGGTGTTCACGGTTCCGGCCCAGAACTAGCCGGGCGTCTCGTCCAGACGAGTGGCGCGCCGCGCCAGGACATTCTCGCGCAGCATCAGCGCGCTCGGCGTGATCACAAGGGTGAGGATGGTGGCAAAGCTCAGGCCCGCGACGATCGCGGTCGCGAGCTGTACCCACCATTGCGTCGAGGGTGCGCCCTGGTTGACCTCACGGCTGACGAAGTCGATGTTGACCTGAAGCACCATCGGAAGAAGCCCGAGGACTGTCGTAACCGTCGTCAGCAGAACGGGCCGCAGACGCTGTGCGCCTGTCATGAGAATGGCGTCGAGTGGGTCCTGCACCTGTTTTCGCAACCGGTCGAACGTGTCGATCAGGACGATGTTGTTGTTCACGACGATGCCGGCCAGCGCAATCACGCCGATGCCGCTCATGACGATACCGAAAGGCTGGCCGACGACTAGGAGGCCGAGCATGACACCCACCGTGGACATGATGACGGCGGACAGGATCAGGAACGCCGAGTAGAAGCTGTTGAACTGGGTGACCAAGATGATCGCCATCAGGAACAGGGCGACGGCAAAGGCCTTCTGCAGGAATGACTGTGCGGCCTTCTGTTCCTCATCTTCTCCGCGGAACTCGATCTCGACGCGCGGGTCGATCCCGGCATCCGGAAGCCAGGCGCGGATCTGTTGCACCATGTCGTCCGCGAGCACGCCGGGCTGAACGTCTGCGCGGACGGTCATCACCCTGATGGCATCCACGCGGTTCAGGAGCCCCGTACGTGGTTTGGCGGTGCGCTCGACGAAGTTGCTGATCGGCACCAGCCCCTCGGTTGTCTGGACGCGGATTTCGTCAAGATGGTCGATAGTTCGGTCGTCAAAGGGGTAGCGCGCGACGATATCGATTTCCTCGTCGCTGTCGTCCGGTCGGTAGTCGGTGATCTTTATCCCGTTCGTAACTAACTTCACCGCGTTGCCGACCATGATGACGTCGGCGCCGAACTTGGCCGCCTCTGCGCGATCGACAATGATCTCCCACTCGATGCCGGGCAGCGGGCGGCTGTCGTCGACATCTTTCAGGCCGACCAGGGTATCCGCAAAGGCGCGCACCTTCGCGACTTCCGCTTCGAGGAGGCCGGGGTCGCGCGCGCTCAGCTGCACCTGGACCGGTTTGCCCACCGGAGGTCCTGCCTCCGCCTTGCGCGTCTCGACGAAAATGCCGGCGAGGTCGCTCGAACGGGCAATGATGTCCGCGAGAATGATATCGGCGGGGCGCCGCACGTCCCAGTCGGTGAACTCCACGCTGATCGTGCCGATCACGTCCTCGGCGACGTCTTCCTGTCGCTGGTCGGGATTACCCGAGAGCGAATAGACGGAATCGAATTCACCACTCTCCGCATGCAGGTCGAGAATGCGTTTCTCGACTTCGCCGACAAGCGCCGCCTTCTCGGCGACGGAGAGATTGCCGCGGGCATGAATCTGCACCGCCGCCTGTTTCGGCTCGACTTCGGGGAAGAATTCCACCCCCTTGCCAAGCGCGCCATAGAGCGCCCAGGAGCTGACCAGGGTTGCGAGGGCGAGCGAAAGAACGATCGCCGGCCGGCGCAGCGCGGCACGCAGCAGGCGCACATACCCGGCCGTGATGCCCGTGAGTACCGACAGGTCAATAATGCTGTCGTCGCCCTCCGCGCTTGCGACCGCACCGCTGGCGGGCAGTGGCCGGGAAAGGTTCGCGTCCACGATCGCCGCGAGTTTCCCGCCCACCCAGATGCCGACTGCGAATCCGGCACCGCTGAGCAGTACGTAGATGATCGGGCGGGCGTATGCAGGCGCGGGACTGTCGCCGAGGAATGCCGAGAGTAGCGCGTTGGCGACAGTGACGCCAACGACGGCGCCAAGCGCGACGGCGCCGATGCGAATCGCGTAACGCGAGACAACGGCGAAGTTCGCGCCGAGGACCGGCACGAAGAGCAGCGCCATCGCCAGCGACGCGGTGAGCGTCGCGACGAGGGTGATCGGCAGGAATTTCATGAATTCGCCGACGATACCGGGCCAGAATAGGAGGGGTGCAAAGGCCGCCAGTGTCGTCGCGGTCGAGGCGATGATGGGCCAGGCCATGCGTCTTGCCGCAAGGCCATAGGCGTGGTCAGGCTGCTCGCCCTCGCGCATCTTTCGGTCGGCGTATTCGGTGACCACGATCGCAGCGTCGACCAGCATACCCACGGCGAGGATGAGCGAGAACATGACAATGATGTTCACGGTCAGGCCGAGTGCGTTGATCACCAGGATCGCGGTCAGGAACGAGCCGGGGATGGCGATGGCCACGAGGATGCCGGACCTCAGGCCGAGTGCGCCAACGACGGCGATCATGACAAGCAGGACCGCGCTCAGGACATTGTTCTGCAGGTCGCTGAGCATGGTTCGGACCTGCACCGAGCGGTCCTGGGAGAAGTTGATGTTCACGGCGTCGGGCCATTCGGCGCTTTCTGTCAGGACCGCGGCACGCACCTGCTCGATGGCCTCGATGATGTTCGAGCCCGTTCGCTTTGACACCTCGAGAGATACCGCCGGCTGTCCGTTCACGCGTGCGATCGTGTCGGGGTCCCGGAATGTGCGGCGAACGGAGGTCAGGTCCCGGAAGGTAACCTTGGCGTTGTCGTTCACCTTGATCGGAAGGTTCAGGATGTCCTCGACATTCTCGATCAGCCCCGGGACCTTGATCGCAAAGCTGCCCTGGCCGGTGTCGATCACGCCGGCGGCGACAAGATGGTTCGAACGCGACAGGAGTGCGAGCAGGGCAGCCGGATCGACGTTGTAGCTCTCCAGCAGCTGGGGTTCGAACACGATCTCGACCAGCTCGTCGCGGTCGCCGCCGATTGTCGCCTCGAGCACCTCGGGAGTTGCCTCGACGGCGTCCTGGAGATCCCGCGCTAGCCGCATCAGGGTGCGTTCGGGAACATCGCCGGACAGGGTCACGACGAGAACCGGGAACAGGCTGAGATTGACCTCGTTGACGGTTGGTTCGTCGGTGTCGGTGGGCAGGTTCGGACGCACGAGATCGACCTTCTCGCGCACATCGCCCATCGCCGTGTCGGGGTTGAAGCCGGCCTCGAACTCGAGAATCACGTTGCCGCCGCCGAGATAGGATGTCGCGCGCAGCTCCTTGACGCCCTCGATGGAGCGCATCTCCGCCTCCATGGGCCGCACGAGAAGGCGTTCGGCATCCTCCGGCGAGATGCCCTCATGGTGCATCGAGACGTAGATGATCGGGATGTTGACGTCGGGTTCGGCTTCCTTGGGGATCGCGTTGAACGAGAATGCGCCGGCGATCAGCAGCAGGACGAGCGTGGCGAGGACCGTTCGCGAGCGGTTGAGCCCGGCGTCGATCAGGCTCATGTTTTGCCGGCCCCGAGTATCGTCGCTCGGCCCGCGAACGGCTGTACGGTCTCTCCGTCGAGCACGAATTCCTGACCGACGGTGATCAGTCGGATCGTACGCGGCAGGCCGCTAATCCAGATGCCGTCGGGTTTATCTGCGATGATCTCGACAGGTTTGAAGACGACGATGTTTTCGGGCGTAACGACCTTGACCCCGACAACGCCATCGTCATTCAGGGTTAGTGTGGACGGTGTCACAAAATGTGCGTCGGCCACACTAACCGGGACCTGCAACTCGGCGGTGATGCCGTCACGGATCGCCCCGTCGGTGTTCGGAATTTCCAGTTCCACGCGATAGGTGCGTGTCGCGGGCTCCGCAACGGGAGCGACGAAGCGAATAATTCCATCGTGTTCGGTCCCGTCGATCAGCCGCGCTATCCCCGGCATGCCTTTGTGCAGGCTGTTCACCTGCCGTTCGCTGACATTGCCGACGACCAGGATCGGGTCGAGATCGACCACCGTCGCGGCAATGTCGCCGACCCGGACATAGTCGCCGAGCTCCACATGGCCGGCATCGACCATGCCCGCGAACGGCGCGCGGAATGTCGTGCGGGTGATATCGATTTCCATTTGCTCGACGACGGCGCGCGCCGCATCCAGCCGAGCCTGTGCTGCTGCCGCGTCGGTCTCGGAGCGGAAGCCCTTCTTGTTGAGAGCGTCGGCGGCGTCGAATTCGATCTGTCGCTGGCGCAGGGTCGCCTTTGCCTCTGCCAACTTCGCGGCGCGCTCGTCGATGCGGAGCCGGGCGATGGGGGCGTCCTTCACGACCGTATCGCCGCGCTGGCGCAGCAGTTCGCGCACCTGGCCCTGCGTTTCAGCCCGGACCTGGACCTTGCGGGACGCCTCGGTGCGGCCGGTCACATCGACCCGCTCGACGCGCATCACGGCCTCCAGGTCGGCGACGCGGACCTTCATCGGCGCGCGTGTCGCCGTCTCCGCCCGCGGTGTATCGTCGGCGAGGGCATCCGTCGTTTCGTTCGTCGTGAATTGCCCCGACGCCACCCAGCCGATCCCGATAACCGCGAGGACGAGTGCTGTGATGATGGATTTACGCATTGTGGTCGTCCCGGATCATTGCGCGGCGAGATGTTCGTATCCGGCGAAGAAGTCGTTCATCAACTTCACGCGATCGACGGTCTTCTGAAGCTCGCGGCCCTCCGCATCGTTGCCCGGATAGCCACCGACCGACGTCAGGCCGTCCGGCGCGAGGGCCATAAAGCCGGCCTTGGCCAAGCGGCGGGCGACGTCCTCGATATAGGTTTTCAGGCCCCGTTTTTCGTGGTTCACGAGCACGGCCGGCAGCTTGCCCTCAGCCTTCAACGGGCGAACAAGGTAGCCGCGGACCTCGCCGTTACCGTTGGGAGATTCATAGGTCTCGTAGCTTGCGACGATGTCGGGATCGTTGAACGAGACCTGCTCGGCCATCGCGCAGTCCGGCTTGGGCATGCTGAACAGCCCCGCCGTGGTCACGCCACCCACAGCGAATTTGCCGGCGCGGTAGAGAAACTCGCGTTTGGTGATCGCCCCGTGGACGAAGAAATCGTGGAGGTCGAGGAGTTCCTGATCGAAATCCTTCGCGGTCAGTCGGTTCATGGGATGTGTCCTTCCTGTGTCGCAATGACGACCCCCGCAGACAGTTTGAACCGCCGACCCCGTCAAGCAAACAGGAAAGGACGCTATCTCTTGAATTTGCCGGCTGATTTCAGCACGCGAACAGTAACCGGGCCGGCCTTCCTCCGGCGGCACCGGGAATGCGCGGATTCTAAGAGCGATTTTATGGGGCATGGTTGGCTGGGGGAGAAGGATTCGAACCCTCACTAGCGGAGTCAGAGTCCGCTGTCCTACCATTAGACGATCCCCCAATGGCCATGTGGGCGCGGTGTTTAGCACAACTGCGCCAGCGTGTGTAGATGAAGAGCATCGCGTGGAAACATTATCGACTGATTGACGCGGATGGCCGCCCCTACACCAGAGAAATTCCCGGTTTTCTGGGCGGCCACCGCCGGACTCGGATTTTCGGTTGTCTCGATTGCCCGAACGCTCGGAGATAGCTGGAGAGAGGACTCTATGTCCGCCACCGCGTCTTTTTCCGCGATGACGCGACCGCGCGCAGCGCGGGATAACGTCCGTGCGCGGTCTGTCTGCCGTACGCCTATCGGGCATGGAAGGCGGGGCGTTCTACGAAGGCTTCCTGATAGCGAAAGGCGCGTGTAGATTCATCGCACTGGGGATCGCGCCGGTCCCGACGAGGAGGTTCAGTTGGGATCGAGACGCGCCAGATACAGGGGACCGGATAACCGGCAACGCCGTGACGGCCGTTGGCAGCATGTCTACGGCGCCCTGGATCTGGGCACCAACAATTGCCGGCTGCTCGTCGCGAAACCGAACCGGTCCGGTTTCCGCGTCGTGGACGCGTTTTCGCGCATCGTGCGCCTGGGCGAGGGGTTGGGCACCGCCAACAGCCTGTCCGACACCGCTATGGACCGCACCATTGAGGCGCTTCAGGTCTGCCGCGCGAAGATCGAGCGCAACGGGGTGACTCGGCTGCGCGCGGTGGCGACCGAGGCATGCCGCCGGGCCGACAACGGCGCGGTGTTCATCGAACGCGCCCGCGAAGAGGCGCAGATCGAACTCGAGGTGATCGCGCCGAAGGAAGAGGCGGAGCTTGCGCTGATTGGCTGTTCTACTCTCTACGATCCGCCGCACGGGGACCGCTCCTACGCGCTCCTTTTCGATATCGGCGGCGGCAGCACCCAGATTACTTGGGTCCGCCTGCATCACGCCTCCGACCTGCCGGACGAGGTGGAAGCCGAGATAATCGACTGCATCTCCGTGCCGTGCGGGGTTGTGACGCTGAGCGAGCGTTTTGGCTGCGGTGAAGACGCGGAGGGTCGCGCATCTCCGGAAGTCTACAGCCGAATTTTCGAGCATGTTCAGGATATGCTTTCGGCCTTCAATGCGCGCCACGACATCTCGACCCATGTCCGCAACGATGCTGTCCAGATGGTCGGCACCTCGGGTACGGTCACGACCCTGACCGGCATCTTCCTGGACCTGCCGCGCTACAATCGCGACCGGGTAGACGGCCGACAGCTGGACTTCAACCAGCTCGGCACCGCCCGCGACCATCTGCTGGCGCTCGACCGCCAGGAGCGTGCCGCGCATCCGTGCATCGGTCCCGAACGCGCCGACCTGGTCGTATCTGGTTGCGCCGTGCTCGATGCGATTTGCGCGCTCTGGCCGGTCGGCCGGCTCCGGGTCGCCGACCGGGGCCTGCGCGAGGGAATCCTGCACGGGCTGATGCGCACGGCCGATCGCGAATCCCTGCCCGACGGAGCCTGACCGGGGTATGGCGCGCGGGCGCAAGACGTCGGGCGGCGACGGGTCGCGAATGCGTTTCGAGCAGGTGCGCTCTGCGCGCGGGCGGAGGCTGTCTTCTACCCGTTGGCTTCAGCGCCAGTTGAACGACCCCTACGTGCAGGCGGCAAAGCGTGACGGTTACCGTTCGCGCGCGGCGTTCAAGCTCCTGCAGATCGACGAACGGTTCGAACTTCTCAAGCCGGGCCGGCGGGTGGTCGACCTGGGCGCGGCGCCGGGCGGCTGGACCCAGATTGCCGTTGAACGTGTCGGTTCCACCGACACGGAGAAAACGGTCGTCGCCATCGATGTCCTGCAGATGGAGCCGCTTGCCGGTGCCAAGATCCTCGTGGGCGATATCGAGGACGACAGCGCGGTCGAGCGGCTGCGTTCGGCGATCGGTACCCGGGTCGATATTGTCCTTTCCGATATGGCGGTGCCGACAACGGGACACGCCGCGACGGACCATCTTCGTACGCTGGCGCTGGCCGAGGCCGCGTTTCTGCTCGCCTGCGAGGTGCTCGCGCCGGGAGGGGCGTTCGCCACCAAGGTGTTCCAGGGATCCGACGAGCCCGCGCTGTTCAACGCAATGAATGAGCGGTTCACGTCCGTCCGCCGCTTCAAGCCGAAGGCAAGCCGAAGCGACTCGGTCGAGATGTTTCTCATCGGAACCGGCTTCAAGGATACCGAATAACCGGGTTTTTTCTATCCACTGGCGGAATGCTTGTCCCGCTGCGCACCTTGTGTATATAAGCCGCGTCAACTCTCGATTCCTCTGGGGCTGGGTTGGCATGGAAATCCTTGATGCACTGACATTCGATGATGTTCTGCTCGAACCGGCAGAATCGCGAATTCTGCCCTCGGATGCGGACACCGCCACACCACTGACAAAGAACATCCGGCTCGGTATTCCGCTGCTTTCGGCGGCGATGGACACCGTGACGGAAGCCGAGATGGCGATTGCGCTGGCCCAGGCCGGAGGCCTTGGTGTCGTGCACAAGAATCTCGGACCCGAGGAACAGGCCAACGAGGTCCGCAAGGTGAAGCGGTTCGAGTCCGGCATGGTGGTCAACCCGATCACCATCCACCCGGACCAGCCGCTGGCCGACGCGCTCGCGATCATGGATCGGGAGTCGATTTCCGGTATTCCCGTGGTCGCGCGCGGCGACGGCACACTGGTGGGTATCGTCACGAACCGCGATGTACGCTTCGCGAGCGATCCGGCGCAGCCGATCCAGGAACTGATGACCGAGGAGCTGGTGACGGTCGGCGAGGGTGTTGAGATGGAGGCGGCGAAACAGCTCCTCCACCAGCACCGGATCGAGAAGCTGCTGGTGGTCGATGAGGACGGCCATTGCGTCGGCTTGATCACGGTAAAGGATATCGAGAAGGCGCGTGCCTACCCGGACGCGTGCAAGGACGAGCAGGGACGCCTACGGGTCGCAGCGGCCACGGGCACCGGCGATGCGGGCTTCGAACGCGCAGAGGCGCTCCTCGACGCCGGGGTCGATGTCATCGTGGTCGATACCGCCCACGGTCATTCGCGCGGCGTGCTCGACCAGATTTCGCGGATCAAGCGCCTCAGCAACCGGGCCCAGATTATTGGCGGCAACATCGCGACCGCGGAGGCGGCGTCGGCGCTGATCGACGCCGGCGCGGATGCGCTCAAGGTCGGCATCGGGCCGGGTTCAATCTGCACCACGCGGGTGGTCGCCGGTGTTGGCGTCCCCCAGCTCACCGCGATCGAGAAGGTCGCAAGTGTCGCGCACAAGACCGGCGTACCTGTGATCGCGGACGGCGGCATCAAGTATTCCGGCGACCTTGCTAAGGCCATCGCGGCGGGCGCGGACTGCGCCATGATCGGCTCGCTCCTGGCCGGCACTGACGAGGCGCCCGGCGAGGTGTTCCTCTACGAGGGCCGGTCCTACAAGTCCTATCGGGGCATGGGTTCGCTCGGTGCCATGGCGCGAGGGTCTGCCGACCGATACTTCCAGGCCGAGGTGGCGGACACCCACAAGCTGGTGCCCGAGGGCATCGAAGGCCAGGTCGCCTACAAGGGGCCGGCCCTGAACGTCGTCCACCAGCTTGTCGGCGGGTTGCGAGCGGCGATGGGTTACACAGGCAACGCGAACATGGCGGACATGCAGACGAAATGCCGTTTCCTGCGCCTGACCAATGCGGGCCTGCGCGAGAGCCATGTGCACGACGTCACCATCACCCGCGAGGCGCCGAACTATCGGCAGAATGCCTGATCCGGTGACGCGCCGGACGATCGCCGCATGACACCCGCCGCGCGGATTGCCGCCGCCATCGAAATTCTGATGGAGATCGGACAGGGGAACGCCCCGGCCGATGCGATTATTGCCGACTGGTTCCGCGGGCACCGTTTCGCTGGATCGCGTGATCGCCGGGCGATACGCGATTCTGTTTATGCGGATCTGCGGACCGGTGCGTTCCGGCGATGGCGGGTGGCCGAAGCAGGCGGCGACCCCGAGAATGCCCGCCTGCGTGTCGTTGCAGGGATGCTCGATGAGACACCGGATACGCTGGCGAGTCTGTTTTCGGGTGAAGGCTATGGCCCGCGGCCTCTGAACGCCGAGGAAATGGCGTGTGCGGAGAAAATGGCGACGTTGCCCGCCGATGCGGCGCCGGGTCATGCGCGTGCCAACTGCCCCGTCGATTTGTATCCGATGTTCGAGCGTCAGTGGGGGGCGGATGCGGTGAATGAACTGGCCGCCATGAACGAAACCGCGCCCGTCGACCTGCGCGTGAACACGCTTGTGACCGACCGCGGGGACGCGCGGGCGCGGCTGTCAGCGGATGGCTACGAGGCGCGGCCGACGCCGTTCAGTCCTTACGGCCTGCGCAGCGGGACCCGGGTGAATTTCCAGCAGCTGGGCGCCTTTCGCCAGGGAATGATCGAACCCCAGGATGAATCGAGCCAGTTGGTTGCGATGCTGGTGGATGCCGCACCCGGCCAGCGGGTGATCGACTACTGTGCCGGTGCGGGAGGTAAGGCGCTCGCGCTGGCCGCTGCGGCACGGAACGCGGCACGGATCGTCGCCTGCGACAGCTCTGGAGCCCGGCTCGCGCGGCTTGGGCCACGCGCCGAACGCCTCGACGTCCAGTGCATAGAGACGCGAGAGGTCCCGGAAGACGGCGCGCCGGATGATATGACAGGATCGGCGGACCGGGTGTTGATTGACGCACCCTGTTCGGGGACGGGCATCTGGCGCCGCAGCCCCGATCTCCGCTGGCGGACCCGGCCCGGGACAATCGAAGAATTTTCCCGTACCCAGGATGCGCTGCTCGACATCGCAGCCACGCTCATCAATCCTAAAGGCCGGATCGTCTATGCGGTCTGTTCGGTGCTCGCCGCGGAGGGTTCCGAGCGGGTCGAGGCGTTTCTCGCCCGGACACCGGCGTTTGCGCGCATACCCGTCTCCGGGGTGTTCGGCCCGTATCTCGCTGAACGTCTCGGTGTAGGGGACGACCTCTACTTGTCGCCGCACCGTCACGGGACGGACGGTATGTATGCGGCGATCCTCGAAAAGGCTTCGTGAACCGCGTTCGATGCGCCCGCCGACTAGGGCGCAGGTTCCGAGATCGCGCCTGATTGGATCGCAAGCAGCTGCCAGCCGCCGCTCTCGCGGACCCAGACGGCGAGCAGCCGGTTGTCCAGGTTGCGCAGGTTGCCGCGAATCTCGACGTCGGCATTCAGGTGGTAGAAGACGAGGCCGACGTCGCCGTGGACCTTGATCGAGACGTCATCGCGATCGATCTTCTTGTATGTGAACGCGCCACTTCCCACGCCGTCGAGATAGCTCGCTTTCGTATCCATACCACCGGTCGAGTGCGTATAGTTGAGCTCTTCGTGCAGCATTCCGGCGAGCATGTCGGTGTCTGCCGCCAGCATCGCTGCCGACCGGCGTTCCTCGAGTTCGCCCAGGGTTTGAATATCGCTCTCCGCAGCCAAGTCCGGCCTCCCTCGTTGTTGTTTGCCAGCCTAACGGAACGGAATGTCATGCGTGAGGCTGGGGGTTGTTCGGGTGATGCACACGGGCCGGGAATCGGCTATCAGGACTCATGACCACGACGCTTCCCGTTTCCGAAAAAATCCTAATCATCGACTTCGGCTCGCAGGTCACCCAGCTGATCGCGCGGCGCGTCCGAGAGTCCGGTGTCTACAGCGAGATTCACCCCTGCTTCCGGGTCGACCGCGCCTTCATCGAGGCGTTCGACCCAAAGGCGATCATCCTGTCCGGCGGGCCCGCCAGCGTGATGGCGGAGGGCGCGCCGACCGTTGATCCCATCGTTTTCGAGCTGGGACTTCCCGTTCTCGGCATCTGCTACGGCGAACAGCTAATGTGCCACATGCTCGGCGGCACGGTTGAGGATTCGGATCATCAGGAGTTCGGCCGCGCCATCCTTGAGGTGACCGACCATTGTGGCCTGTTTCACCGAGTGTGGCTGCCGGGCACGGTGCCTGAGGTCTGGATGTCCCATGGCGACCGGGTGACTGCGCTTCCCGAGAGGTTCCGGGTGGTCGCCACCAGCCGCGGGGCGCCGTTCGCCGCGATTGCGGACGATGATCGGAAGTTCTACGGCGTTCAGTTCCATCCCGAGGTGGTGCACACGCAGGACGGCGCGCGTCTGCTTTCGAACTTCGTCCACCATGTCGCGGGCTGCCGCGGTGACTGGACGATGGCGGCCTTCCGCGCAGCCGAGATCCAGAAGATCCGCGCACAGGTCGGTGACGGCCGGGTGATCTGCGGGCTTTCGGGCGGTGTCGACAGCTCGGTCGCGGCGGTCCTCATTCACGAGGCGATCGGCGATCAGCTGACCTGCATCTTCGTGGACCATGGGCTGCTTCGCCAGGGCGAGGCCGAGGAGGTGGACAGCGTCTTCCGCGAGCGGTTCAACATTCCGCTGATCGTGCGCGATGCGTCGGACATGTTCCTCGACAAGCTGGAGGGCGAGTCCGACCCGGAGACGAAGCGTAAGATCATCGGCGGCACCTTCATTGACGTGTTCGAGGAGGAGGCGGCGAAGATCGGCGGCGCAGACTTCCTCGCCCAGGGCACGCTCTATCCCGACGTCATCGAGTCCGTGAGCCCCTTCGGCGGCCCGAGCGCGACCATCAAGTCCCACCACAACGTGGGCGGGCTGCCCGAGCGCATGAACATGGAGCTGGTTGAGCCATTGCGCGAGCTCTTCAAGGACGAGGTCCGCGATCTCGGCCGCGAACTCGGCATTCCCCACGAGATCGTTGGGCGCCATCCGTTTCCGGGGCCGGGGCTCGCGATCCGCGTGCCCGGAGACTTCGAGCGCGACAAGCTCGACATCCTGCGCCAGGCCGACGCCATCTACCTCCATGAGATTCGCAAGGCAGGTCTCTACGATGCGATCTGGCAGGCTTTCGCGGTGCTCCTGCCTGTGCGCACTGTCGGTGTGATGGGCGACGCACGGACTTATGACTATGTCTGCGCGCTCCGCGCCGTGACCTCGACTGACGGGATGACCGCGGACAGCTACCCGTTCGAACATTCCTTCGTGGCCAGTGTCGCGACCCGAATCATCAACGAGGTGCGTGGGATCAACCGGGTGGTCTACGATGTGACGTCGAAGCCGCCCGGCACAATCGAGTGGGAGTAATTCTTCAGTTATGAATAAAACTGCGAAAAATTATAAAGCAAAATCTTTGAAAGGCGTTGGTACCCAATATCCCACAGAACCAGAAATTCAGAGGGAAGAGGGTTTTAGCCTTCAGGATTTGAAAATTACATTATCCGAGGAAAACCAACAGTTAAAGAAAACGATAGTCCGAATGCGGGATGAGCTTGAGAAAATTTCTCAGGATTATGAAGAAATATATCAGCGATCAATGGTATTCGATACAAAAGAAATTCAAGAATTGAAAAATACAATATTAAAACAGAGAGCAGTAATTGATGAAAAATATCATAATAATTACAGAGAAAGTCAGAATATTATTCAAAATTACTCGAACGAAATAAATCAATTTAGACAAACAATTATAAGCCTTCGAGATGAATTGGAAAATCAGAAATCGGAGGCGCAAGATCAAGTTCAGCGGATAAAAAATGATCATAAACGAGAGTTAGATATCCTTCATCGTACAATCACTAACCTTCGAAGGAAGTATGACAGTCAATCTAAATCCTGACTCCATGGGAAAGAGCATTTTTATAAATGAAAGAAAAGACACAGAATCATAAAATAAAACCGGAAGCACTCCGCCGTCAGTTGGACAAAATACAAACTAGGCTCGAGCGTGCAGAGAAGACTCTCAGGATTTGCCAGCAGGTGGCAGGTAAAGAGCATCTAACCGAGATACTTTGGCTATTAGTTGATTTAACAGTTAGCGAGTTCGGCGCGGAGCGGGGAAGCCTTTTTCTGAACGACGCGTCAACTGGCGAATTGTACTCCCGCATAGCTCAAGGAGATCTTGAACGGGAAATTCGTTTCCTAAACACTACAGGTATCGCAGGTGCGGTTTTTCAATCAGGTATTGGAGCGATAGTTCATAAAGCCCATGAAGATGAACGGTTTAATTCACAGATCGATGAGCAAACCGGTTATGTCACAAAAAATATCTTGTGCGCGCCTATCTTTGGTGCTCGTCGTGAGGTGATTGGCGTTATCCAAATTTTGAATAAGAATAGGGGCCGCTTTACAAAAGCAGACCTCGAGATACTTGAAGAAATTTGTAGCCAAGCGGCTGTCTCGCTGCAGAACGCGCAGCGTATCGAAGCGATGGAGCGCTCGCGGGATAAGGAACTCAAGTTCCTTGGTATTGTATCAGATGTTACTGCCGAAATTCAGTTGGCACATCTCCTGCAGAAAGTAATGCAGGAGGCTTGTCAAATGCTAAACGCAGACCGTGCGACTTTGTTCTTAAATGATACTAAAAGTGATGAGTTATTTTCTCGAGTTGCGATGGGGGATGGTTTAGGTGAGATAAGACTTCCGAATAACGCAGGAATAGCGGGTGCTGTTTTTCAATCTAGGAAAACAATTAATATACCGCATGCTTACGCAGATCTTCGGTTTAATCCTAGTTTTGATCGGCAAACAGGTTATTTCACTAATTCAATTCTTTGTGTTCCTGTTACAAATAAAGACGGAGAATGTATCGGCTGCACGCAGGTTCTTAACAAAAAAGGAGGGCCATTCACTGATGAAGATGAAGCTCGCCTGAGGGCGTTTACTCAGCAAGTCTCAATTGCATTGGAAAATGCAAAGCTATTTGAAGATGTCTCTAAAGAGCGAGCATATAACCAAAGTATGTTAACTAGTATGTCCAATGCGGTTATCACGATCGACGCCGATGGATATATCAGAACCTGTAATAAGGCAGGGTTAGAAATGCTTTGCGTTTCCGCAAATGAAATAATAGGAACTGACGCAAAAAAGTTTTTTTCAGAAAGAAATATAATTATTACGGAAAAAATATCGATTTGTGAGGAGCATAGAAGTAATGAGATATTGGTTGATGTAGAATTTTCCGCTGTGGGCGAAGAGGAAAAAGTTTCTGGGAATATAAATTTTCTCCCGCTTATGAACCTAGATCCCGATGGAAGAATGGATCAAGTAGACGATTATCTTGGAACGCTGGTAATGATCGAAGATATCTCCGATGAAAAACGGATGAAGTCGACAATGTCCCGCTACATAGACCCTGGAATCGCTGACAAGTTAATGAACGAACGTAGTGATATCATGGGAGGTCAAGAAACAGTAGCTACCCTCCTTTTTTCCGATGTTAGAGGGTTTACAACGATTACAGAGGCGCTGGGAGCTCAAGGAACAGTCTCTCTATTAAACGAGTACTTCGATATTATGGTTGAGGCCATTACAGAACAAGAAGGGATGGTCGACAAATTTATAGGCGACGCGATTATGGCGGGGTTTGGCGTGCCCATCTCTCATGAAGATGATGAGGATCGAGCGGTGCGCGCTGCTATTAATATGATAAAAAGGTTACTGGAGTGGAACGTTCAAAGGGAGTTGGAAGGAAAAATACCTATCGATATGGGTATCGGTTTGAACACGGATAGTGTCGTTTCGGGCAATATCGGATCGTCGAAGAGAATGGACTATACGATGATTGGAGATGGTGTGAACTTGGCTGCACGCCTCGAAAGTGCATGTAAATCCTATGCGGCGCGTATACTTATAAGTGAGTTTACTTATCAGAATCTAAAAGGGACTTATCAGGTCAGGCATGTTGATGAGGTAATCGTTAAAGGAAAGACGAAACCAGTCGGAGTTTATGAAATCCTGGATTTTCATAGCCCCGAGAGTTTCCCCAATTTGATGGAGGTGGTCGGTCATTTCAAAGAGGGGCGGAAACATTTCGTTGATGGAAGCTGGGATCAGGCAATCAAATCATTCAAAAAATCTCTTACGGCTAACGCGAATGATAAACTTTCGTTAATTTATGTGGATCGTTGTCAGGCGCTCAAAGCGAACCCGCCTAAGAATTGGGATGGTATTTGGGAATTTGATTCGAAATGATAATGGTAATTGAAAGTGATAAATCTTCTAAACTCAGTTAACTTGAGTGAGAATAATTTGTCAAATCCGAAGGTAAAAGGTAGGAAAATCGATGTTACAGTCCACAGTGCGTAGGCCCGTAAAAAAAGACAGAGATGGTTCTTGGAGCGAAACGCGCGATGGCATGCGGATCGACTGGGATTTGCCGATCACGATGGAGGACGGGACGGTGTTGCGTGCCGATGTCTTCCGGCCGAAGAAATCAGGCAAATACCCCGTCATCATGACCATGGGGCCATATGCCAAGGGACTGGCTTGGCAGGATGAGCTCTACGCAACTACCTGGGAGTTGTTCACCGGCGATCATCCCGATGCGATCAAGGGATCAACCAACAAGTATCAGAGCTGGGAGACGGTCGATCCCGAGCAATGGGTGCCCGACGGTTATGCCTGTGTTCGCATCGACAGCCGCGGCGCGGGACGATCACAGGGCTATATGGATCCCTGGTCGCCTCAGGAAAGCGAGGACTATGTCGAATGCATCGAGTGGGCCGGGACGCAAGACTGGTCGAACGGTAAGGTTGGCCTCAACGGCATCTCCTATTACGGCATGAACCAGTGGTGGGTGGCCGAGCGCCAGCCCAAACACCTGGCGGCGATGTGTGCCTGGGAGGCGGCCAACGATTACTACCGCGAGTTCGCACGGCACGGGGGCATCCTCTGCACCTTCATCAAGAACTGGTTCGACATGCAGGTCCAGCCCGTGCAGTACGGCGTTGGTACCAAGGGCTATCGCAGCTGGGTGCATGGTGACCCGGTCGCCGGCCCGCCGACCCTGTCGGCTGCGGAGCTGAAGCGTAATCGCACCGACATGGACCGCGACATTTTGCGCCGCGAGATGGAGGACGACTGGTATCGCGCGCGCCGCCCCGACTTTCGGAAGATCAAAGTGCCGCTGCTGTCGCCCGCCAGCTGGGGCGGGCAGGGGCTGCATCCGCGCGGTAACTATGAGGGATTCTACCAGGCCGGATCGAAGGAGAAGTGGCTGGAATGTCATGGGCTTGAGCACTGGACGGAGTTCTACACTCCCTACGGTGTGGCCCTGCAGAAACTGTTCTTCGCCCATTACCTGAAGGGTGAAAAGAACGGTTGGGACAAGAGGCCGCCGGTTCTCCTCAAGATTCGTCATGTAGGCGAGAAGTTTGTCGAGCGCACCGAAAACGAGTGGCCGATCAAGCGCACGAAATGGAAAAAGCTCTATCTCGATCCCGCGCATATGAGCCTCGAGCCTAAGGCGCCGGCTAAGCGCGGCAAGATCACCTATGCCGGCATGGGTGACGGCGTGACTTTCTTCCTGCCGCCGATGGACGAAGACACAGAGATCACCGGCCCCCTCGCTTCGAAGCTGTTTGTCTCCTCGGCGACCGAGGACGCTGACCTGTTCCTGGTGGTCCGGCTGTTCTCGCCCGATATGAAGGAGGTCACCTTCAAGGGCACGGTCGATCCGCACACGCCGATCGCGCAAGGGTGGTTGCGGGCGTCCCACCGCAAGCTCGATCCGAAGATGTCAAAACCCTGGCGGCCCTGGCACACCCATGACGAAAAACAGCCACTGACGCCTGGACAGGTCTACGAGCTGGACATCGAGATCTGGCCCACCTGCATCGTGGTCCCTGCGGGGTATCGTCTGGCGCTTTCGGTACGCGGCAAGGACTATGAATATTCCGGCGGGGCGCTCGAGCTCTCGAACTTCGCCCACCCGCTGAACGGGTGCGGTCCGTTCCTTCATGATGATCCTCGCGATCGGCCGAAGAAGATATTCGGCGGTGACGTAACATTGCATACCGGGCCGAAGCACAAGAGCTATGTGATGCTTCCGGTAATCCCGCTGAAGAAGAAGGGCTCGAAGAACAAGAAGTGATTCGGCGACGTCTTCCGACGAGGTGGCCCACGCGATGACCGAAACGAACGAACACGGGCTTCCGATCGGCCCGATCGTCCCGGACTGGACGCCGCCGCCATGGCCTGCGCGTGAGGCCCTCGCGGGCCGGTTCTGCCGGCTGGAGCCGCTCGATGTCACGGCGCACGCTGCCGACCTGCACGAAAATTTCTGCGAAGACACGGACGGGCGCGACTGGTCCTATCTGCCCTACGGTCCGTTCGATAGCCTGGCTGCGTTCGAGGCCTGGATGGCCGATACCTGCTTCGATAACGACCCCTTCTTCTATGCCATCGTCGATGTGGCGACGGGCCGCGCGGCGGGGATGGTGAGCTTCATGCGGATCAAGCCCGAACACGGCTCGATCGAGGTCGGGCATGTGCACTATGCGCCGGCGATCCAGCGCGGACGGGTGACGACGGAAGCCATGTATCTGATGATGCGCTGGGCCTTCGCGGCGGGTTACCGGCGTTACGAGTGGAAGTGCCACACCCTGAACCAACCGTCGCGGGCGGCTGCGCAGCGGCTGGGTTTTTCCTTCGAGGGCGTCTTTCGGGACCATCTGATCCATCGCGCCCGCGCGCGCGACACGGCCTGGTATGCGTGCATCGCAGCGGAGTGGCCGGTACTGAAGGCAGCATTCGAAACTTGGCTGGACGACTCCAACTTCGATGCGGACGGGAACCAGAAAGAGAGCCTTTCGGCACTGACACGGCCTGTTCTCGTCGCCATCGACACGGAGTTATTGCAATGAACCAAGACAGTCAAAAGCCGGGGACAGAGGAGCCGGACTACAAGATCACGGCGGGGCGGCCGGACACATCGACGCGGGCGGGCAGGCTTAAGATGCTCTATCCGACGATCGTTGATCTGCGCGCGAAGGCGCGGAAACGTGTGCCCCGCTTCGCCTTTGACTATGTGGATGGTGCCGCAGGTGCCGACGAACCCAATCACCGTGGCAATCGGGCTGCGCTGGACGGGATCGAGATCCTGCCGCGCTACGGGGTCGAGAACTACCGGGCTGACACCTCGGTCGAGCTTTTCGGAAAGCGCTATGCGGGCCCGCTGGCCATCGCGCCCATGGGGCTGCCCGGGCTGGTGCTGCCCGGGGGGGAGAAGGCCTTTGCCCGCGCCGCCGCGGTACACGAAATTCCCTTCACGCTGGGCAGCTCGGCGCTGGCCACCGTCGAGGAGGTGGCGGAGCTGGCCGAGGGGTTTGCCTGGTTCCAGATCTACCGGATGCCGCGTGACGATCTCGCGATCAACATGGACTGGATCGCACGAGCGATCGCCGCGGAGGTGGCCGCGCTGGTCGTCACCATCGACGTACCGGCGCGCACCAAGCGGCCGCGCGAGCTGCGCAACCGGCTGATGCTGCCCTACCGGATCGGGCCGCGCACGATCGCCGACGTGGTCACACGTCCGGCCTGGCTGCGCGCCTATTTCCGGTACGGCCAGAATCTGTTCGCCAATATGCAGAAATATGCCGGCGACAACCCGACCCCCGCCGAGGCGGCGGAGTTCGCGCGCGGCGAAGGCGGCGGTTCGTTCACCTGGGACGAGATCGCGCGCTTTCGGGATGCGTGGAAGGGGCCACTGATCGTCAAGGGCGTCCTGCATCCGGGCGACGCCGAGCGGGCTGTCACGCTTGGTGCGGACGGCATCGTGGTCTCGAACCATGGCGGTCGCCAGCTCGAGGCGGCGCCCGCATCGGTGGACATGCTACCCACCCTCGTTGCGGCCGCTGGTGGGCGCACCGAGATACTGTTCGATGGCGGCTTGCGCAGCGGCGTGGACCTGATGCGCACCACCGCGCTGGGCGCGCGGTTCAACCTGATCGGTCGCGCCTTCATGTACGGTCTCGCGGCGCTGGGCGACGAGGGACCGGGCTTTGTCGCGGATTTCTTTATGGAGGAATTGCGCGAGGCGTTGCGCCAGGTCGGCGTGCGCGACCTGGTCGCGGCACGCGATCTGGACCTACGTCACCCGACGGCGTGGCGGCTGGATTAACGCAGCTTCAGGACTCGGTTTCCGGCGTATTCAGCTACGCATGATGGCTTCGTGTACGGCCTGCATGCCTCGATCGACCATGTCTGAAACCTCGGCGGCACGCGTTTACAGCACGGCGACCACCTCCGAGTCGTCGGACGTCTGCACCACCACGATGCCCTCGTCAGTCGTTTCGATCGTGGTGCAATTTTCTCGCGGCGCTGTCGGCGCTGTTTCTGCGGCGCCTTCGCCTGCGCTGGTAGATCTGGCCGCTGGGGCATGCATCCCTTGCGCCGGTCACCGTCGTGGGCAGCGTCGTGCTCGCGCTCCTGATCCAAGGAACGACGGAAACGATGTCCAAGGTGGCGATTTGTACGCTAGTCGTCCTGGCAACTGCCGAGGTGTCATACGATCTTCGGGTCTGGACGATCGAAAAACGGCGGAAGCAGAAGGCCTGATATCGGGCGGGGGCTCATGCCTGAGGCCCTTAACGTCGGTACTCGATTGGCGTATGAGTTTGCGCGTTATGCCGGAAATCAAAGATTCACAGGCCGCGCGGCTCTCCGTTGCGCCGATGATGGACTGGACCGACCGTCACGAGCGATTTTTCCTGCGTCAGATAAGCGCCCGTGTGCGGCTCTACACCGAGATGGTGACCACCGGCGCGATCCTGCATGGGCCGCGCGACCGGCTGCTCGCCTTCGATCCGGCCGAGCATCCCGTTGCGCTGCAGCTCGGCGGCGCCGACCCGGCGGCGCTCGCGGAGTGCGCAATGATCGGTGTAGATCACGGATATGACGAGATCAACCTGAACGTCGGGTGTCCGTCCGACCGGGTCCAGTCGGGTCGGTTCGGGGCCTGCCTGATGGCCGAATCGGAGCTTGTCGCCGACTGCGTGGCCGCCATGCGCGGCGCGGTTGACGTACCGGTGACGGTCAAGCACCGGATCGCGATCGATGACCAGCCGGAATGGGAGACACTCATCGACTTTGTCGAGACGGTGGCGGCTGCTGGCTGTGAACGCTTCACCGTGCATGCCCGAAAGGCATGGCTGGAGGGCCTGAGCCCGAAGGAGAACCGCGAGGTGCCGCCGCTGCATTACGAGCTGGTGCATCGCCTGAAGGCCGAGCGGCCCGATCTGCACATCACCATCAACGGCGGGATCGAGACCCTCGACGAGGTGCTCGACCAGCTTTCCCATGTGGATGGCGTGATGCTCGGCCGCGCGGCCTACCAGAACCCCTACATGCTGGCCGATACGGACCGGCGCGTGTTCAGTCTGGATGTCACCGCAAAGACGCGGCATGAGATCATCGACAGCTACTGCGTCCATATCGAGCGCGAGATCGCGGCTGGGACCCCACTAATGGCGACGACCCGTCACATCCTCGGCCTGTTCAACGGCCGACGCGGCGCGCGTGCCTTCCGCCGTTACCTGTCGGAGAATGCGCCGGGTTTCGAAGGCACCCCGCAGGCGGCGGTCGGTCTTGTGCAAACGGCGGCTAGACTGGTGGAGGACGACCGCCCCGCGGTGGCCTGAACTCCTCTTGCGCCCTCAAACGTAGCCGCCGACGAGCTGCGTCTCGCACCCACCCAGACCGGACTTGAAGCGCGCGACCCCGGGGGCGGCGTCGCTGATTCCTCCAAGATCGAACCATGAAACGCCGTCGGCCTTGAGCCGTTCGATAGCCGCCAAAGCAACCGATGGGTCGCCCGCAGTTCGCGGCCCGCATCGCCCGTCCAGCCCACGAGGTCTGTCGCTACGGCTCCGTGCCGGGCGAGTAGGATGCCCGCAACCGGGGACCCCGCATGTTCGGCAATCATTAGACGAAGGCCCGCGGTCGCGTCGCCGTGGTGCTTGAGCGCCTCGATCAGGTCGGTGGAGGGGCCCCGGTAGCCGCCCAGCTCCATATGCTCGCTGTGCTGTGTGCTGAGCCATTCGAGCCGTGCGCATCCTGGGTCGTCGATGATTTCGAGGCCGTTGCGTTCACCCTGGACGAGCGCGTTCCGCCAGTTCTGCTTCTGGCCGGCCCGCAGCGCTTCGAGGGGCTCCGACAGGTTGAGCCAGATGTTGCGTTAGCCATCCGCGACCCGCTTAAAACCGGCTGTCAGAATCTGCGCGCGGTGGTCGGGCGTATCCTCGAGCTCGGAATGAACGTGACCGGGCGGCCGCGGCGCAGCCGAAACCACTTGCGCAGGAGCGTGAGCGCGAGCTTCTGTATCTCGCCCGACATCTCGTGATGGACCCAGAGCGGCCCTCGGTAGGTCCTTTAGCTCCCGGCGGTCCCAACGACAGGCCTGCCATGGGCGACAACTAAACCGATGGGTTGCTTGTTGAAGCGTATAACGCCGAGCGCGGCCTTTTCGCTCCATACGTCGCTGAGCGAGAGCGCATAGGTGGAACTCTGGGTCAGGCTCGGGCGCCTGCACGCCGCCAGCATCGTATCCCACTGGTCACCGCGGTGCCGGTTCCAGGAGATGCTGAAAGGATTGAGGTCGGAGCCCGCGGCCATCGCGTGTCAGTCGGTCTTGCCCGTGGCCGCCAGCGCAGCACGCAGGTCGCCTTCATGGCGTTCCAGCATAGCTGCCGCATCCGGCTCCGACAGGCCGCGTGCGACCAGGATCGCCGGCTTGACCGCGTTCTCGCAGGTCGAAAGCGCTGCGCGCGCCGTTGCCTCGTCGGCACCGGCGGCTTCCATGACGATCCGGGCCGCGCGGTCACGAAGCTTGTCGCTGGACGCGATCACATCGACCATCATCCCGCGATAGACCCGGTGCAGGCGGATCATGATCAGTGTGGATAGCAGATTGAGGGTGATTTTCTGGGACGTACCGGCGGTCATGCGGGTCGATCCGCCAACCGGTTCGGGCCCTGAATCGAGCAGGATGGAATGCTCAGCGGCGGTGAGCAGGGGCGCCCCCGGATTGTTGGCTATGGCGACTGTAACGGCACCTGACGCGCGTGCGGCCTCGCAGGCGGCGAGTGCGTAGGGAGTGACACCGCTCGCCGAAACGGTGATGCACACATCGGCTTCGCCCAGCGCGAGCGCCGCCACGTCGCGTCGCGCCTGGTCGGCATTGTCTTCCGCACCCTCTGCCGTACGGGTCAGCGCGTTGGGCCCGCCGGCGATTAGGTAGGCGAGGCGCTCGTGCAGCCAACCAAAAGTAGGGACGAGTTCGACCCCGTCCTGAACGCCCAGGCGGATCGATGTACCGGCACCAGCATAGATCAACCGACCGTCAGGATTTTCGCGGAGGCGTCCAGCGGCTGCCTGTACGGCCCCGGTCAGCTCTGGAATGGCATTGCGGACCGCCGCGAGGCCGTCCGCCTGTGCATCGAGGATCGCCGTCGCGATGTCCGCATCGCTCCGGGTCTCGAGATCACGAAATGCTTCTGCGAATTCTTCGGTTTTGCGCATGCGCCGCTTTGCCTGAGAGCACGAATCCTCCATAGCATAGTCGTCCGAGCCGCCCATTTCCCAAACATGCGACCACGCGGCCTCATGTAGGATGGCGACGACGTGAAACGAGATTGAGAATAAACGGCTGCGGCGGGATGAGTGAGCGCTTGTATTGTTGCGTTGACGGCGGTGCCAGCAACACGCGGGTGGCATTGTACGACGGGGCTGGCCACCGGCTCGGGCTGACCGTGACCGGACCCACGAGCCTGACCGTGCGCGGCACCGAGGCGTGGGCGGATATCCTGGACGCGCTGGAAAACCTGTCGCGCGCGGTCGCGCTGGAAGGTGACTACCTGCCCCGGGTTCACTTCGGCGTCGGACTGGCCGGGGCCAACAACAACGCCCAGCGGCAGAGGTTCGTTGATGCCGCGCCATCTGCGGGTGCGCTTCGAGTCTCGACCGATGCCTATATTGCGGCGCTCGGGGCGCATGGCGGCAGTCCGGGCGCGGTAATCATCATCGGCACGGGCAGCGTGGGTTACCGGATCGAGGCGGCGGGCCGCTGCCGGCTCGTCGGCGGGTGGGGCTTTCCCATCGGAGACGAGGGCAGCGGTGCATGGATTGGACGTCGTGCCGTTGCGCAGGTTGCACAGATCGTCGACACCCGCTTCCGCAGGCGCATCACCGAAATGCACCGCGCCGTCATGGCGGTGACTGGAAATTCCCGGGATGCACTTTTGGACTGGCTGCTGGCCGCGCCGCCGGCGCGTTACGCCGAGCTGGCACCCTTGGTCATCGAGCACGCCGGTCAGGGCGATACGGCGGCGCTCGAGATTGTCAGCGAGGCCGGCCGCGAGATCGATGCGTTGGCCGATGCGCTGGATGCAAGCCGGAGCGTGCCTCTCGCCCTTGTCGGGGGGCTGGCCGGGCCGCTGGATGCGTTCCTGCCCGACCGCCTGCGCAGCTGGGCTCGAATACCGCGCGAGGAGCCTATCAAAGGGGCATTGATGCTGGCGCAGGGCCGGGCCCCGGACGAAACAATAATGTGGCAGAACCGATGAGCAATTCCGAGCGAAGCGGACGCGTCCTGACCCCCGACGGCTGGGTCGAGGGCCGGATCGCTTTCGACAGCCACATCCTGTCCATCACCGAGGACGAGGTGCCGGACAATGCACCCCGCATCATTCCCGGGTTCGTCGATCTGCACGTGCCCGGCGGCGGCGGTGCAGACGTGATGCAGGGCGAGGAGGCGGTCCGGACGGGGGGGCGCGGGGGGGCGCGCCCCGCCCCCGCCCCGCACGGCACCACCTCGTTTCTTCCCGCGACGATCACGGCGCCGGAAGACGAACTCGTCGCGGCACTGACCGGAATCGGGAACGTTCGGTCGGATCGCCGGATCGGTGAGGCACGCGTGCTGGGCGCGCATATGGAAGGTCCCTATATCAACGCCGATCGTCTGGGGGCACAGCCGCCTTTCGCACGCGATCCGGATCGGGCGTTCCTCTCCGCCATCGCCGGCGAGGGGGTCGTGAAGCTCGTTACGCTTGCGCCGGAAATCTCTGGTGGGCTCGACATGATCCGGCAGATGACCGCGGCGGGTATCGTGGTCCAGATCGGCCACACGGATGCGGACTACGACACTGTGGCAGCGTCTCTTGCGGCGGGGGCCGAGGGGGTTACTCACCTTTTCAACGCCATGTCGCCGCTCCATCACCGTGCACCGGGAACGGTCGGTGCTGCGCTCGCCCTGGCTGAGTTCGCGGCGATTATTCCCGACGGTATCCATGTTGCCCCGGGCGCCATGAAGGCCGCGTTTCGTGCGATTCCCAAACTGTTCGCCGTGACTGACGCGACGGCCGCGGCTGGCATGGATGACGGCGAGTACCCGCTGGGTAGCCACACGGTCACCAAGCGCGGCGACAGTGTCTTCCTCGAGGACGGGACACTTGCCGGCAGCGCACTGACCATGGATCGAGCGATGGCCAATCTTCTCGATCTTGGTCTGCCGCTCGAGGAGGTGAGCCTGCGGCTTTCCGCATATCCCGCCGATTTTCTGGGTCGTCTCGACCGGGGGCGGCTGCAACCTGGAGCCTGGGCGGACATGGTTGTCCTAGACTCAGCCCATCGTTTGACGGAGGTGGTGATCGAGGGCGAAGCGGTTCGCCGCTAGTCAGTTCGCCAGCCGCGCAGGATATCTTCGGGCGATTCGCCCCGGTCCAGGTCCGTCCGCAGATCCGCCCGGCCGAAGAGGCTGTCGATGGCGAACCCGGACTCACCGGCGGGAAGCCAGGCAAAGTCCGGATAATGTGCGATCAGCCAGGCGACGAGATGTACGCCGAGTGAAAGCGGTTCACGGCGCGGCACCTTGCGCGGGCTGACCATGACAGCCGGCAGGGTGCGTCCGGTGTATGGTGCGCGCGTGGTGAAGATCTCGCCCGGTGTGCCCGCGAAGCCGGTTGTCCAACTGTTTATGGCGCCTGCCAGCGACTCAGTATCGAGTTCGGGAGCAGCGATGGCGCGAAATGAAACAGAGGTCCCGCGGCACTCGATGATATTGGTGGCTTCGAGGAGGACCAGCCCTCCGTAGGCGGCGACGGCGTCGGGATGGGACAGTGCCGGTGACGGCGGAATCCATCCGAGCGGTGACTGTAACGAGATGTCCGCCGGATAGATTGAGAAGGGTGCCTTGGTGACGACCGGCACGATGGCGAGCGAGATCAGTTCCCCGATGGTCCGACCGTGAATGAACGGCAAGTCGAAGTGCGCAAGAAGGGAACGCCTCTCAGGTTCCGGGCGTGGGCCGGCGACAGCTGGGCCGAGCGGATTGGCCCGGTCGCAGACAATCACCTCAATGTGGCGTTCCAGCGCCGCGACAGCGAATTTCGCAGCAGTCGCGGCATAGGTGTAACAGCGCACACCGACGTCGCGGAGATCGATGATCAGCGTATCGAGGCCGTCGAGAGCCGTATCGGTATCGTCCTCGGACCCGGCATAAAGACTGATAACCGGCAGCCCCGTCAGCGGATCATGGCTGTTTGCGACCGCCTCGCCCGCCTCCTGTGCGAGCCGTATGCCATGCTCCGGGGTGAACAAACACAATGGGCTAGATCCGTGGGCCGCGAGCGCGCGGGTCACGGCAACGCTGGCGGGGACATGGTCGACCGTCGCCGCCGCATGGTTCGTCAAAAGGCAGACCCGCCTGGCGGCCAGCCGCCGCATCATCGTGTCGTCGGAAATCAGACGGTCAAGTCCCGACACCGCGCGTTTGGCTGTTCGTGCGCGATTGTCGAACCCGGTCATCCGTTTAGCCTAGCGGGGCTGGATTGAACGGACAATGACGGGCATCGAAGTGTCAGGCGACACGATCGAGCAGCGCACCTGTCTGGCCGGCAGTCTCGTCTTCCGATGCGTCCTCGGCCGGCAGCCGTTGCGGCACTTCTCCGGTCTTTGGGTCGAGGATCTCTATGAGGATATCCTCTTCGACGGGATCGTAATTCAGGCGTGCCTGGAACTTGCGGGGTGCAAGTTCGGGCGCGCGGATCGGTTGGGGAACGCCGGCCGCCGGAGCTGCTTCCCAAGCTCGACCTTCGTCCTCGTCACGGCGCCGCTGGAAAACGTTCGTGCGCGGCTCGAGCAGACCTGATATCTATTCAGTCGCGTTCATTATCCGGCCCGCGAAGGCATCGGTCATCCTCACCCAGTTTCATGGCGGGGCATAGAGCTCCGCCGCATCGCAGGACTGATTGGACCGGAACGCGATCACGCACAATTGGGATCGGATAGAGTTTTAGAATCCCGGATTTTCACGGCACTCGGTGCGAATGCGCCGGGAATCTCTGTCGAAATCGATGAAAATGCGTCCGGTGAGTCGGACGCCGAGGGCGCGTCAGCTGACCGTGCGTAGCCTTGGGCGGCTCTTGATGGCGGCCAGCACCGTGTTCAGACTTTCACTCTGCTTCAGGCGCTGGGGGCCGCGCGACACGGCAAACAGCTCGGGCCGGCCGCTTTTTCCCGGGAATTTCTCGATCGCGTACAGCGCATGCTCCGCGGTGTGCCGGAAAACCGAGAACACCGCCCGATCGCGGGTGAAGTCCATTGCGTAGTCGCGCCATTCGCCGGCGGCAACGCGGCGGCTGTACTCGTTAAGGAGAATGCGGAGTTCATTCCGGTTGAACGTGACCTGACCTGCTTTTTGCTTTGACTTGTGCAGGGGCTGATGGGAACTCATGGGTGGAGCGCTCGCCCGAAATCGTTGGTTTGATGGCGCGAGTCTTCCCGATTTTCATTGGTGTGTCCAGCGCGGGTCAGTTCGGAGCGCGACGGGTCTCGGTTTCGAATAGATTCGCGACCTCGTAGCAGGTCACGCGCGCGAGCGACTGGTAGGAGACGGTGTTCGGCGCTTCGGTATCGGCCTCCGCGCGTTTCGGCTGGCACCAGGCCTTGCCGCGCAGCGCATGGCGGAACGTGCATTCATCGCCCGTAGCGCAGGACATGTCATGGTCGGACACGGTCTTGCCGGAATCGATCGCCGTCACGACGCCGGCGTCGCCCAGCGCGAGCGATGCGGAATTCGTGCACGCACCAAGCGTGATGGGGGCGGCAATAGCGATGAGGGTTTTGATGCCTGTACGCATGGTCGGAGAATCCTGGGTTCACATGCGATGGTGCCAGCGCAGGGTTAGAAAATGGTATTACCCGTGCCGGGCCCGGGTCAATTCGGTGTTAAACGGTTGATTTCGGTGTCCCGGACGGCGATATAGCAGCGTGTGTCGTTTGCGCGAAGTTCTTGAAAAGGACATGTTTTCGTGTCGGATCAGCTGTTCCGCGAAGTAGACGAAGAAGTTCGGCAGGATCGCCTCCAAGACCTGGGGAAACGCTATGGCATCTATGCGGCCGTTGCGGCGGTGCTGATAGTCGCCGGTACGATTGCATTTGTGCTCTGGCGCGACGCGCAGCAGAGCGCCCGCGACGCTGACAGCAGCCGATTCCTGAACGCGGTCATCCAGGAAAGCGAAGCGGCGGACGCGGCGCTCCTGGCGTTGCGTGAGCTGGCGGATGACGGCACGACCGCCTATCGCTTTCTCGCGAAGCTTCGTGAAGCACGGCTTCTGGCGCAGGAAGGCGACACGGCGCAGGCTCTCGCCGTTTTCGATTCGGTCGCGGCTGATGCAGACCTCGGCGACACCTATCGTGACCTCGCGCGTTTGCTCGCAGTGGCGAACGGCCTCGATGTCCTGTCCCAGGATGAGGTGGAGACGCGGATCGGCCCCCTGAATGTTGCCGGCAGTCCGTTCCAGGTCACCGCGCGCGAATTCCTGGCCGTCTCCGCGATCAAGGCCGGGGACATGGCGCGTGCGGAAGAGCTCTTGCGCGCTAACCAGGCGGACGGGTCGGCACCCGTCGCGTCACGCGCGCGCGCGACCGAAGTTCTGACGGCGATCGGGCGTTGACGATGTCGGTTTGCATCGTGGATTTTGTGCGCAGGATCTGGATCGTGCCGGTGGCCCTTGTGACGCTAGCAGCTTGCGACACCTTCGATTTTCTCGGCGGCGGAGACGTTACGTCTTTGCCGGGCGAGCGCATTGCCGTCCTGCAGGGACAGAACCGGATCGTCCCTTCCGCGCGGGTGGAGGATCTGGCAGTCCGCCTGCCGCGTCCGCAGGTCAATGCGGATTGGCCGCAGCAGGGCGGTTTTGCCAACCACGCAATGCATCACCTCGCGGTTGGCGACGCGCCCCGGGAAGCGTGGTCGCGAGACCTCGGCGCCGGCGGTGACGACGACGAGCCCATTCTCTCCGGACCGGTCGTGGCAAACGGTTTTATCTACGCCATGGATTCCGATGCGGTTGTGACCGCGCGCCGCGTCTCCGATGGTGTCACTGTCTGGAGTGCGGGCATCGAGCCCGAGGAGGAAGACGACGGGAACTGGGGCGGGGGCGTCGCCTACGATCTCGGCCGAATCTATGCGGGCACCGGGTTCGCGCAGGTCGTTGCGCTCGATGCGCGCACCGGCGCGGAGCTTTGGCGTACGCCGGTCTCCGGACCGATGCGGTCGGCCCCCACCGCGTTCGGCGGCAAGGTCTATGCGGTGACCAAGGACAATCAGCTGTTTGCCATCGATGCCGAGCTCGGGGAGGTGGACTGGACCCATACCGGTATCGAGGAGGCGGCTGGCCTCATCGGATCGGCAAGCGCTGCAGTCGACGGGGATGTCGTCGTCGTGCCCTATTCTTCGGGCGAGATATTCGCGCTGCGGGCCGAGAACGGTCGGCAGCTTTGGAGCGATAACCTGGCGGCGATTCGGCGGGTCGATGCGGTCTCCGCGCTCGCGGACATCCGCGGCCGGCCGGTGGTCGATCGCGGCCGTGTCTACGCCATCAGCCATTCGGGCCGTATGGTTGCGATTGATCGCGCCACCGGTCGCCGGGTTTGGGAAGCCGAGGTTGGAGGCGTGAACCAGCCCTGGATCGCGGGCGATTTCCTGTTCGTGGTCAGCACGGAGGGCGATGTCGTCGCCCTGGTGGCCGAGAATGGCCTGGTGCGCTGGGTTACGCCGCTGGGACGTTATGAGGACCCGAAGGATCGCGACGGGCTGATCAACTGGTCGGGTCCCGTGCTGGCAAGCGACCGGCTCATCGTCACCGGCAGTCATGGTGTCGCGATGGCCTTGTCGCCCTATACGGGTGAGGTCATCGGCGAGATCGAAATGCCGGGAGACGTGTCCCTGCCGCCAATTCTCGCGGACGAGACCCTGTACTTCCAGACCGACGGCGCCCGCCTGATCGCGTATCGCTAGGTACCGGGCGGCTTCTATGCACCCGACCGTGGTTATTGTCGGACGTCCGAACGTCGGCAAATCGACGCTGTTCAACCGACTTGTCGGCCGGCGCGAGGCACTGGTGGATGACAGTCCCGGGGTGACCCGCGACCGCCGGGAAGGCGCGGGTTCGCTCGGCGATCTCGAGTTTCGGATTATCGACACCGCCGGCCTGGAGGAGGCCTTCGACGACAGCCTGCCGGCCCGGATGCGCCGGCAGACGGAGCAGGCGCTCGACGAGGCGGACGTTGTGTTCATGGTGTTCGACGCCCGCGCCGGGATCACCCCGCTCGACGAGCAGTTCGCGAGCTGGCTGCGCAGCCGTGGGGCCAACGTCCATCTGGTGGCGAACAAGTGCGAGGGCCGGGCGGGCGAAAGCGGGGTCCTTGAATCCTATGCGCTCGGGCTCGGCGATCCGATTGCGATTTCGGCCGAGCATGGAGAGGGAATTCACCTTCTTTTCGATCCCATTGCCGCCGTCGCGCCGCCCGTCGACGAAGATTTTCCGGCAGACGATGCCGCGGAGTCTCCCGAGGACGACGACCGACAGCTTCGACTGGCGATCGTAGGCCGGCCGAACGTCGGTAAATCGACCCTGATCAACGCGTTGGTCGGCCAGGACCGCCTGCTGACGGGCCCCGAGGCGGGGATCACCCGCGATGCCATTTCAGTCGAGTGGATGTTTGGCGAACAGCGGATCGCCCTGGTCGACACCGCCGGGATGCGGCGCAAGTCGCGGATCGACGAGAAACTCGAGAAGTTGTCTGTCGGAAACTCCCTGAACGCCATCCAGTATGCGCATGTTGTGTCGCTCGTCCTCGACGCGGAGCAGATGCTCGAGCGCCAGGACCTTGCGATCGCACGTCACGTGATCGACGAGGGACGCGCCTTCGTGATCGTGGTGAACAAGTGGGACCTGATCACCGACCACAAGGCGGCGCTCGGCGCGCTGCGCGACCGGATGCAGGTCTCGTTGCCCCAGGGTAGCGGTACACCGATCATCACGCTGTCGGCGTCGACCGGGCGGGGCCTCGACAGGCTCATGCCGGCCGTTCTCGCGGCCTATGAAGACTGGAACCGGCGGGTGAGCACGTCGGAACTGAACGATTGGCTCAACGACTCGATCGACCGCCATCCGCCGCCGCTCGCCGCGAACAAGCGGCCGATCCGGCTGCGCTACGCGACCCAGCCCAAGGCCCGACCGCCGACGGTGGTGCTGTTCGGGAACCGGCCCGAGGATCTGCCGGCCAGCTACCTACGCTATCTGGAAAACAGCTTTCGGGATCGGTTCCAGCTGTCGGGAACGCCGATACGCGTGCTTACGCGCAAGGGTGACAACCCGTATCACGACAAGAGCTAGACGTCGTGCGGGTGCACCTCAGGCGAGGTCGATCAGTTCGCCGTGCCGGGTGCAGGCGGGTGACGCGAGTTCGACAAAATGTCCCGTTATGTCTTCGGGAGTCTTCAGCGTCTCGGGGTCTTCGCCGGGAAACGCGGCGGCGCGCATGCCGGTGCGGGTTGCCCCCGGATTGAGCAGGTTCACCCGCACGTTCGATTGCTTCAGTTCGGCCGCCCAGACATGCACCATGGTCTCAAGCGCCGCCTTCGTGACCGCGTAGGCCCCCCAGAACGCGCGCGGGTTGGAAGCCGCCCCGCTGGTGACCATGATCGCGCGGCCAGCGTCCGAGCGTCGGAGCACGGGATCGAGCGTCCGGATCAGCCGCCAGTTGGCGTGCACATTGACGTCGAACACGTTGTGCCAGGACTTCGCGTCATAGTGGGTGAGGGGGGTCATGTCCCCCAGCGCACCGGCGTTGCCGACCAGGATGTCCAGTTTGTCGAACCGTTCCAGCATCGCCGGACCGAGCGCATCGATACGGTCAAACTCGGTGAGGTCGCACGGCACCAGGGTCGCGGTGCCCCCCGCCTGCTTGATGGCATCGTCGACCTCTTCGAGGCCCCCGACCGTGCGCGCGAGTAGCACCACATGCGCGCCCTCGGCTGCGAACTGTTTGGCCACCGCGGCGCCGACGCCGCGCGATGCCCCGGTAATGACCGCGACGCGGCCTGCTAGCGTGCCCTCATTCGCCATGGCTATGCCAGTTCCGCGAGAAGCGACATCTGCGACGTGTTGTCGGTGTCGTTCATATCGGTGAGGGTGATGGGATATTCACCGCTGAAGCAGGCGTCGCAATATTGCGGGAGTTCCAAATCCCGGCCCGCTTCGCCCATCGCGCGATAGAGGCCGTCCATGGAGACATAGGCGAGGCTGTCGGCACCGATCAGCTTGCGGATGCCCTCGACATCGTAGTTGGCGGCGAGGAGTTCCGAGGCCTCTGGGGTGTCGATGCCGTAGAAACAGGGGCTCTTGGTCGGCGGGCTGGAAATCCGCAGGTGGACCTCCGCCGCGCCGGCGTTGCGGACCATCTCGACGATCTTCTGGGAGGTGGTGCCGCGCACGATGCTGTCGTCGACCAGGATCACCCGCTTGCCGTTCAGCTGCCCGCGGTTCGCGTTGTGCTTGAGCCGGACCCCGAGATGCCGAATCTCGTCGGTGGGCTCGATGAAAGTGCGCCCCACGTAATGATTGCGGATCAGGCCGAGCTCGAAGGGAATACCTGCCTCCGCGGCATAGCCGATCGCCGCGGGAACCCCGCTGTCGGGTACGGGGATCACCAAATCCGCCGGAACCGGGCTCTCGCGCGCGATCTCCGCACCGATCGCCTTCCGTGCTTCATAGACGTTCCGGCCCTCGACATGGGAATCGGGGCGCGCGAAGTAGATGTACTCGAAGATGCAGAAGCGCTTGCGCGTGGGCGGGTTCGGCTTGTGGGAGTGCAGCCCGTCATCGTCGACGACGATCAACTCGCCCGGTTCCACATCGCGCACGAATTCCGCCCCGATGATATCGAGCGCGCAGGTCTCGGAGGTCATGATCCAGGCGTCGCCGATGCGGCCCAGAACCAGCGGGCGCACGCCGAGCGGGTCGCGGGCGCCGAGCAGCTTGCGCCTGGACAGGGCGACGAGCGAGTAGGCGCCGTCGATAGCGCGCAGGGCCTCGATCACCCGTTCAAGCAGCCGGGCCTCGCGGCTGGTGGCGATCAGGTGCTGGATTACCTCCGTATCCATCGTCGACTGGAACAGCGAACCGGTCTGCACGAGTTCTCGCCGGAGTTGGCGGGCGTTTGTCAGGTTGCCGTTATGGGCCAGGGCGAGCCCGCCGAAGCTGTAGTCGGCGTAGAGCGGCTGCACATTGCGCAGGACGGTTTCGCCGGCCGTCGAGTAGCGATTGTGGCCGATCGCGGAATCGCCGCGCAGGCGCCCAATCACCTCGGGGTCGCTGAAGATGTCGCCCACCAGCCCCATGGCGCGGTGGGGATGAAAGCGCTTGCCGTCATAGGAGACGATGCCGGCCGCTTCCTGGCCGCGATGCTGGAGGGCATGGAGGCCAAGCGCCGTGAGTGCCGAGGCGTCTTCCGTGCCGAAAACCCCGAAGACGCCGCATTCCTCGTGGAACTTGTCGGGATCGCCGGCGGGCAGGAACGGATGCGTGGTAAGAGCTTGTGTCACTGGTTCCGCCGTATGAGGTCTTCGAGGCTGTCTCGCTCGCGTTCGTTATACCCCTCTTGGTGGCGCGGTGCAGAGGATTCCGGCGGGCCGGAGAGCCGTTCGAGTGCCTTGCGCGCCGCGTCGAGGTCGTTCGCGCGATCCTGCGCGCGCTCCAGCGCCGCGCCGGTCTCGCCGATAATCGATGCCGGGAGGATATCCTTGACGATCAGTGCTCCCCGTTCGATCGCAGGGCGCGTGCGGGCCGTCTCGACCCAGTCGGGGGGATCGTCCTGGAAGATATCGCTCAGGAACAGGAACGCGACCGAGATCACGATACCCGCCGTGGCGAGCCCGGCCAGCAGGCCGAGCGAGCGATCGAGCGCATTGAGACGTCCTGCGCGGACCCAGCCGCTGAGCATGTGGCTGACCAGATGGAAGGCGATTAGCGCGACGATGAACAGCGCTGCGCCGGCGACGAACTCGGCAAGCCATTCTGGCTGAATGTGTTGCGCCGCGATCGGTACGACGTGTCCGAGCCCGTAGATCGTGACCAGGCCTGCACCGATCCATGAGGCCACGAAGAGCCCGCCACGCACGAATCCCGTGACCAGTCCGAACAGTGCGCCGAGGAAGACGGTCGCCAGCACGGTGATGTCGAAGACGCTGAAGCCGCCGAACTCCATGGGTCAGACCGTCGCCAGGTTGCCGAGTGGCGGCGCGACGTCGAACCGATCGAGCAGGTCGCGCAGCTTCGCGATCTCGGTGATCTCGAGTGCGTTCGTAGGTGATTTCCCGCTGGACTTGCGGGATGTGCCGCGTGGCGGCGTCACGGCCCGCTCGAAACCGAGCTTTTCCGCCTCGCGCAGCCGCGCATCCGACTGGCCGACGCTGCGCACCTCGCCGCCGAGGCCGATTTCGCCGAAGACGACGGTGCGTGGCGGCAGGGGTTGCTCCAGATGGGCCGAGACGAGCGCCGCCGCCACCGCGAGGTCCGCCGCGGGTTCGCCGACCCTGAGGCCGCCCGCGACGTTCAGATAGACGTCATGGGATCCGAGGTTCATACCGCAGCGCGTCTGCAGCACGGCGATGATCATGGCAAGGCGGCTCGAATCCCAGCCAACGACCGCGCGTCGCGGCGTGCCGAGCGCAGTCGGGGCGACCAGGGCCTGGATTTCGACCAGGAGCGGGCGCGTGCCCTCGATGCCGGCGAAGACGGCAGAACCGCTGGTGGTGTCGCTGTGCCCCGCGATGAACAGCTCCGACGGGTTCTCGACTTCGGTCAGTCCGCCGTCCGTCATCTCGAAGACGCCGATCTCGTCGGTTGCGCCGAACCGGTTCTTGACCGCCCGCAGCAGCCGGAACTGGTTCGCCCGCTCGCCCTCGAAATAAAGCACGGCATCGACCATATGCTCGAGGACGCGCGGGCCGGCGATGGCACCCTCCTTGGTCACATGCCCCACCAGGATCATGGTGACCCCGCGGCGCTTCGCGACCCGGATCAGTTCCTGGGCGCAGGTGCGGACCTGGGCGACGGTGCCCGGCGCGGAATCGAGGTTGTCGGCGTACATCGTCTGGATGGAATCGATGATCGCGATCTCGGCACCATTGGCGGTGTCGAGCGCAGCGAGGATGTCGCGGATGTTGGTTGCGGCGGCGAGGTCCACGGGCGTGTCGGCGAGGCCGAGGCGCGACGCGCGCAGCCGAATCTGATCAATTGCCTCCTCGCCGGAAATGTAGGCCACCGAGACGCCTGCGCGGGCCAGCATCGCGGCGGCCTGCAGCAGCAGGGTGGACTTGCCGATGCCGGGGGCATCGCGGCGGCCTGCAGCAGCAGGGTGGATTTGCCGATGCCGGGGTCGCCGCCGACGAGGAGTGCCGAGCCGGGGACAAGGCCGCCGCCGCACACCCGGTCGAGCTCCGCGAGCCCCGTCATGCGCCGCGGACGTTCCTCGGGCGCGCCGTCGAGGGAGGTGAAGGCCACCGGCTTGCCGCCGGACTTGCTCACGCCCTTGGGGACGCTCGTTTCCGCCGATTCCTCGACGATCGTGTTCCACTCGCCGCAGGAGTCGCACTTACCGGTCCACTTGCGGTGCACGGCGCCGCAGGACTGGCAGGTGAACTGGCTCGTGGCGCGCGCCATCGTTTAGACCGCGACCTGCAGTTGGATCGGCCCGATGGAACGCCCATTGATGAACTGGTCGACCATATCGTTTCCGGAGTGATCAATCTCCGTGACCGAACCGTGCCACACGATCCGACCCTGGTAGATCATCGCCACATTGTCGGCGATTCGCCGGGCGCTGGCCATGTCGTGGGTGATGGTCAGGGCCGTCGCGCCGAGCTCTCGGACCGACTTCACGATCAGGTTGTCGATGACGCTCCCCATGATCGGGTCGAGACCCGTGGTCGGCTCGTCGAAGAACAGGATTTCCGGCCGCGTCGCGATGGCGCGGGCGAGGCCGGCGCGTTTCTGCATCCCGCCCGACAACTCGGCGGGCGCGCGATCGGCGATGTCGTCGTCAAGGCCCACCATATGCATGGCCTCGAGTGCGGCCGCGCGCGCCTCGCGCCGTCCCATGCCGCGGCTTTGGGTCAGGCCGAAGGCCACGTTCTCCCAGACCGGCAGGCTGTCGAACAGCGCCGCGCCCTGGAACAGCATCCCGAACTTCCGCGTGATGCGCTCGCGTTCGCCCGGGGCGAGCCCGACGGTTTCCTCGCCGTCGATGCGGATGGACCCGGAATCCGGCTCGAGCAGGCCGATGATGCTCTTGATGAGGACCGATTTGCCGGTCCCCGACCCGCCGATCACCGCCAGCGACTGGCCGGCGGGGAGGTCGAGATCGAGGCCGCGCAGCACCGCGTTGTCGCCGAATGCCTTTTTCAGGCCGCGCACTACGATCTTCGGCGTGTCGTTGTTGTCCGTCATGCGGCGAAGAACACGGCGGTGATGATGAAGTTGAACAGCAGGAGCAGGATCGATGCGGACACCACCGCGTTGGTGGTCGCCTGGCCGACACCCTGCGCGCCGCCCTTCGAGTGGTAGCCGTGATAGGTCCCCATCAGGGCGACGAGGAAACCGAAGACGGCGGCCTTGACCAGGCCGGAAATGAACCCGGTCGCGTCGAGGCTGTCCCAGGTGCTCTTGAGATAGGTGGTCGGGTTGAACCCGAAATCGAAGATCGAGACCAGGAAGCCGCCGAGGACGCCGATGATATCGGCAACCATCACGAGCAGGGGCAGCATGGCGATGCCCGCGATCAGGCGCGGCGCGACGAGATACTTGTAGGGGTTGGTGGACAGCGTGGTCAGCGCGTCGATCTGCTCGGTGACGCGCATGGTGCCGATTTCCGCGGCCATCGCGGCGCCGATGCGGCCCGCGACCATCAGCCCGGCAAGGACGGGGCCGAGCTCGCGCGTGATACCCCAAACGACGACGTTTGCGATCGTGGCCTCGCCGGCGAAACCGAACCCGCTGAAACTCTGGAGCGCCAGAACCGCGCCGGTGAAGATCGCCGTGAGGCCGACGACCGGCAAGGAGTAGTAGCCGATCTCGATCATCTGTTGGAGGATGAGGCGAGGATAGAAAGGGGGCCGCACGCAGTGGGACAGTCCGATGGCCGCAAAGGTCGTGATCTGTCCGATCGTCGCGAAGATTCCGATCGTGCCGCGGCCGATGGATGCCAGGAAGCCCATGGTCAGGCCGCTCCGCCGCGGTATTCCAAATGCAGCCGCGACCCCAGCCGGCTCAACACCTCATAGGCAATCGTGCCGGCCGCGTCCGCGAGTTCGTCGGCGCTGGCATTCGGGCCGAGCAGCTCGACGGTTTGGCCCGGTTGGCAGAGATGATCGGGAATGTCCGTGACGTCGATCGTGATCAGGTCCATCGATATGCGGCCAGCGATCGGGGCGGCCAGTCCGTCGATGTAGGCGCACATCCTGTTGCCTCCCGTATGATCCGTCTGGTCGTCGGTTGAACCGGCGGCGCGCGGGTATCCGTCGGCATAGCCTGCCGCGAGGGTCGCGATCCGGCGTGGCCCGTTGACCCGATGAGCGGCACCGTATCCAACGGTCATGGGGGTGTCAACGTCACGCAGTTGGAGTATTTTTGCATATAATTCAATGACTTGATGCGTCGGATTCGGCGCGATCGCGGACGGTCGAATCCCGTAGAGAGCGGCGCCCGGACGGACCATGTCGTAGTGAAATGCCGGGCCCAGAAAGGCGCCGGATGAGTTGGCGAGGCTCGCGGGAACGTCGCCGATAAGGGGTTGAAGCATCGTGCGCGCTGTGTCGAATGCCTCTCGCTGGGCCTCGTTCATCGGATGGTCGGGTGTGTCGGCGCAGGCGAGGTGGCTGAGAATCCCGGCGACCTCGATTCCGTGCAACCGGGAAGGCTCGGCGGCGAGTGTCTCGACTTCTTTGGGTCCGAGGCCCAGTCGGCTCATGCCCGTGTCGACGTGCAGCCATGCGCCGTTCCGCGCTGCGGGCGCGCCGGCGCCCCACGTGGTGATCTGTTTGAGGCTGTTGAGGGTCGGTATGAGGCGCGCCGCGTCGAAGATACCCAGCCCGCCCGCGTCGGGTCCGTTGAGGACAACAATCTCTGTATCGTCGTGCAGCGCCCGGAGCTGCGCTCCCTCGGCCGGAGTCGCAACGAAGAAGGTTTCGCAGCCCGCCGCCGCGAGCGCGCGGGTCACCGGCCCGACACCGAGGCCGTAGGCATTTGCCTTGACTGCCGCGCCGACCCGCGCACCGGGGCAGGTGTCGCGGATCAGGCGGAAATTGGCGGCGACGGCGTCGAGGTCGATGAGCAGGGCCGCGCCAACCTCGGCCGGGATGACGATCGCGCCGGTCGACAAGGCTCTAGTACCGGTCCTCGGGCAGGTAATCGTCACCGACCAGATCCGCGAACTGGGTGTAGTCGCCGTTGAACTGCAGGGTCACCTTGCCGATCGGGCCGTGGCGCTGCTTGGCGATAATCACCTCGGCCTTGTTGCGGCATTTCTCGAGCAGTTCCATGTAGCGCTGTTCGCGCTCGAGATAGGTTTCCTGCTTCTCGTTGTCCCGCGGGGTCGGTTTCTCGCGCTCGCGATAATATTCCTCGCGATAGATGAAGGTGACGACGTCGGCATCCTGTTCGATCGACCCGGATTCACGCAGGTCCGATAGCTGCGGGCGCTTGTCCTCGCGCTGCTCGACCGCGCGCGAGAGCTGGCTGAGGGCGATCACCGGGACATTCAGTTCCTTCGCCAGCGCCTTTAGGCCACGGGTGATCTGGGAGACCTCCTGGACCCGGTTGTCGCCCCGGCTGTTAGCCGGAGGATTGATGAGCTGCAGGTAGTCGACGATGATCAGGCTCAGTCCGTGCTGGCGCTTCAGACGGCGCGCGCGGGTGCGAATCTGTGCCATGGTGAGCGCCGGGGTATCGTCGATGAAGAGTTTTAGGCCGTGAAGGGCCTGAGACACCGCGAAGACACGGTTGTACTCCTCCTCTCGCACGTCGCCGCGGCGGATCGAATCCGAGCGCACATGCGCCTGCTCGGAAATGATGCGGGTCGCGAGCTGCTCGGCCGACATCTCGAGCGAAAAGAAGGCGACGCTCTCCGATTCCTCGATATCGGTCCCGCCCGGCCCTTCACGGTGCTGGGTCGAGGAGGCCGCGTTGTAGGCGATGTTGGTCGCAAGCGCCGTCTTACCCATGGAAGGCCGCGCGGCGACGATTATCAGGTCGGACTCATGCAGGCCACCCAGCAGCTTATCGAGATCAGTGAACCCGGTCGGAACGCCGACGAGCTGGCCATCGCGCTTGTAGGCCGCCGCCGCCATGTCGATGGCGCCAGTAACGGCGCTCCTGAAATCGCGGAAGCCCGTTTCCGTGGAACCTTCCTCGGCGAGCTGAAACAGCATCTCTTCGGCCCGCTCGATCTGCTGGGGCGCGGGGGTGTCGAGCTCGTACTCGTAGGCGCTGTTGACGACCTGGCCGCCGATGTCGATCAGCTCGCGGCGCAGGAAGCAGTCGTAGATTTCGCGCCCCAGGTCGAGCGCGTTCTGAACGGTGATGACGGCGTTCGCTAGCTCCGCGATGTAGGCTTGGCCGCCGATGGCCTTCAGGTCCTCGTCGTCCTTGAAATAGTTCTTAAGCGTGACCGGATCGGCGATCTGGCCGTGCTCGATCAGGTGCGCGCACGCGGCGTAGACCGAGGCGTGGGCGGGATCTGCGAAATGTTCTGCATGGAGGAACTCCTGCACCCGCTCGAAGGAGCGGTTATTGACCAGGATCGCACCGAGGAGCGCCATCTCCGCCTCGAAATTATGCGGAGGCGAGCGGAATCCGATGCCACCGTCCTCGCCGTGCAGGGGCGTGATGTTGGCCGAATCGTCGTGAACGGGACCGGCCATCGGGTCTGTAATGTCGCTCGTGGTCATAGCGTCAGACTTTAGTCGCGAAGTTCCACTCCGGCCTGACCAATCGTCAGGTGAGTCTGGTGGATAGTGAGGATAGCTTTTCGGGCGGAGTCCCTTTTTGGCCTTTTCGGGGCATATTTTTGCTTGCGCGCGTTGAAACGCGGGCATCGGCATCGCCGACACTGGCGAAATTCAGGCGGCGGCGTATATTCGCTGGCGTCAGATACAGAGGGGGGAAGCCAATGCGCGCAGCCTGGTATGCGGACTTCGGGGCCGCCAAAGACGTTTTCGAGATCGGAGAGCAGGACGCACCCTTCGCGGGTGCCGGACAGGTATTGGTTCGGGTGCACGCCTCGGGGATCAACCCGCTGGACGTAAAGCGCCGCGCCGGGGAGCGCGGGCCAATGATCGGCGACCGGATGATCCCGCATTTTGATGGCGCCGGCGTTATCGAGGCCGTAGGCGAAGGAGTTGATCCGGCACGGGTCGGCGAACGGGTCTGGCTCTTCGAGGGGCACTGGAAGCGCGCGGACGGGACCGCAGCGGAATATGTCGTCCTAGATTCGTCGCGTGCGAACCCGCTTCCGGACAGTCAGAGCTTTGCCGAAGGGGCCTGTCTCGGCATTCCGGCAATGACGGCGCATCCGCTGGTGTTTACCGACGGTCCCGTGGACGGGCAGACGATCCTGGTGACGGGCGCGGCAGGTGCCGTGGGCAACTACGCGGTCCAGATGGCGCGCAACGGCGGCGCCACGGTCATCGGCACGGTGAGTTCGGATGAGAAGGCCGCGCGCGCCATCGAGGACGGTATCAGCCATGCTATCAACTACAAGGCCGAGGATGTCGCGGCCCAGGTTATGGACTTGACCGACGGCAAGGGCGTGGATCGCGTCGTCGAGGTGGAACTCGGCGGAAATATCGAGACGACGGCCAAGGTTCTGAAGACCGGCGGTGTCATCGCTGCCTATGCATCGATGGCCCAGCCGATCGTGCCGTTTTCCTTCTACGGGTTCCTCATGAAATCGCCGACCCTGCGAATCATAGGGTGCTTCACCATGCCCGAGGACTTCAAGATGCAAAGCGTCGCCGACATTTCCCGCTGGATGGACGAAGGCAAACTGACAAGCCGGATCGCGGCGGAATTTCCGCTCGACGAGATCTCCGCGGCACACGAAATGGTCGAAGCGGGTCGTCAGGTCGGCGGCGTGGTCGTCACCCTCGACTAGGCGTTCTTGACCGCCTGGATCGCGGTCTCGAGCGCCTGCAGGAAGTTCGAGCGGTCCTGCTTCGTGAAGGCGCGGGGCCCGCGCGTTGTCTCGCCGGCCGACCGGAGGTCCGTCATCAGGTCGCGGGTCGCGAGCGCCATCCCGATGGATTGTTTGTCCAGCGGTTTCCCGTT
>JAYPRP010000008.1:0-9962 GCA_038132575.1 Rhodospirillaceae bacterium | reverse complement strand
TCATAGAGTTCCAGCGCCTTCTCGCGCTGGGCCATGAATCGCTCGTACCAGTGATGCAGGGTTTCGGCGTAGTGGAGACGCAGAATCTCAATGTCCGTCACCCAGAGCCCGGCCTTTTCGATCGCGGACAGGGTTTCCGACAGCGCCGGGGTGTAGCCGCCCGGGAAGATGTACTTCCGCAGCCAGGCGTTGGTGGTGCTCGGTGGCTCCATGCGGCCGATCGAGTGCAGAAGGAACACCCCGTCGTCGGTGAGCAGCTGCTTGGCCTTTCGGAAATACTCAAGATAGTGCCCCGCACCGACATGCTCGAACATGCCGACTGAGACGATTCGGTCGAACGTCTCGGGCTCATCGCGATAGTCCTGGAGCTTGAAGCGCACCCGGTCCGAGAGCCCGGCGTCGGCCGCGCGTTTCTCGCTGACCTTGTGCTGTTCCTTGGACAGTGTGACGCCGGTGACGTCCGCGCCCATGGTCTTCGCAAGGTAGAGCGCCATTCCGCCCCAGCCCGAGCCGATGTCGAGGACCTTCTTGCCCGGTTCGTTCAGCAGAAGCTTCCCGGCGATGTGTCGTTTCTTGTCTTCCTGGGCGCGGTCGAGATCGTCGTGGGTGCCGTCAAAATATGCGCAGGAATACTGACGGTCGCGGTCGAGAAAGAGATCGTAGAGGTCGTCGGATAGATCATAGTGGTGCGCGACGTTCTTCTGTGCCTTGCCTACCGGGTTGTACTGCTGGATACGGCGAAAGAGCCGATTCATGCCGGCGGTGAAATTCGGGAACCAGTGGTCCTCGAAGGTTTGGATGTTGCGACCGACGAGATCGATTAGATCGAAGAGGGTGCCTTCCTCGATCGTTAGGGTCCCGTCCATGTAGGCCTCGCCGAGCGCGAGCCGGGGATTGAGCAGAAGCCGACGTTCCGTTGCGCTGTCTTCGAGACGTATTGTCACGCGCGGCGGCGCACCGTTTCCGAACCGGTGTGACTTACCGCGCGCATCGATGAGGCCGAAATCCCCCTCGCCGATTATGCCCTCGAGAAATCGCGCCAGAAGCATCGCATCCCCCGTATCTTAAACAATCCCCACCACGCCTTCGGAATCGTAACAAAACTGACACCGACGGGCAAAACGCGGATTTACGATTAACTGGCGACCTCTTCGTCGTCGCTGTCGGTCGTTTCCGCCGCTTCGGCTGTTTCCGCGCCGGTTTCGTCTGCCTCGTCGGCGACCCGCTCCGCGACATTGTCCTCAACCATGCCCTCGATCGCCTCGGCCTCGGCCGCCTTGTCGTCAGCCACGGCCAGCGCCTCATCGGCGAGCGCCACAGCATTCTCCGCCGCTTCGGCTTCTTCCGCGATCTGGGTAATCGACTGGCCGTGCTCACGCTGGGTCGCTGCCTCGTCCTCGGTGCGCGCGACGTTGACCGTCAGCTCGACCGAAACCTCGGGGTGCAGCGAAATCCGGATCGGATGCAGTCCCAGTTCCTTGATCGCCCGATCCAGTAGGACCTGGCCGCGCCCGATGGTGACCCCGAGATCGGTGACGGAATCGGAGATGTCCCGCGCGCTGACCGAGCCGTAGAGCTGACCGCTGTCGCCCGCCTGGCGGATCAGGATCACGTCGAGATCCTCGATTTTGCTTGCGACGGCCTCCGCTTCCTGGCGCTTCTTTAGGTTGTCCGCCTCAAGCTGCGCGCGCTGGGATTCGAAGTGCGACCGGTTATCGTCGGTCGCGCGCAGCGCCTTTTTCTGCGGCAACAGGAAGTTGCGCGCATAGCCGGGCTTGACGGTGACCACGTCACCCATCTGTCCGAGCTTTTCGATGCGTTCGAGAAGAATTACGTCCATGTCATACCTCCTGGCCGGATCGCGCCGGTCCGGTTCGTCGTCAGTCGACGACGTAGGGCAGCAGCGCCATGAACCGCGCACGCTTGATGGCGCGCGACAGCTCACGCTGCTTTTTTGCGGAAACCGCAGTGATGCGGCTCGGCACGATCTTGCCGCGCTCGGAGATGTACCGGGACAAAAGCTTCGTGTCCTTGTAGTCGATCCGGGGGGCATTCGCTCCGGAAAACGGGCACGTCTTGCGACGGCGGAAAAACGGGCGGCGTCCACCGCCACCACCGCGAGGTCCCATAGCCATTATTCGGCCCCCTCTTTGCTGCCAGCGCTCCCGGCGGCCGGCGTGTCAGCTGCCGGTGCCTCTTCGGCCGGCTTCTCGGTTGCGGGCGCTTCGGACGCCGCGGCGGTGGGTTTCTCGTCGCCGTCGCCGCCGTCGTCGCGCCGGGAGCTACGTTCCTTGCGGCCCTGCATCATGATCGAGGGGCCTTCCTCATGCTCGTCGACCCGCAGCGTGAGATAACGAAGGATGTCATCATGGATGCGCTGCTGGCGCTCCAGCTCGACGACAACGTCAGACGGCGCGTTGAGATTCATCATCACGTAATGGCCCTTCCGGTTTTTCTTGATCCGGTAGGCGAGGTTGCGAAGGCCCCAGGACTCGGTGCCCACGACCTTGCCGCCCCCGGATTCAACGACCCCGGTGAAGGCTTCGACCATCTGGTCGACCTGTGCGCCGGACACGTCCTGACGCGCGATAAACACATGCTCGTAGAGTGGCATTATCTGCGACTCCCTCTGGCTGTTAGCTGACGGGCGACGATCGCCCCTCCCGGGCCGCGTCCGCACCGTCATAGCCGGCCCGACTGTGCGGACCGGCAAGGAGTTGACGCCGGATGTCTCCCAGCGCCGTTTAAGGCGCAGGAATACACCACAAGCGCCGGGTCGGCGCAAGCCATAGATCGCGCGCTGGTGCGCCGGAATCCGGGCGCCTGCTTGCGGCCCGGCGATGGCGGGGATATGAAGGTCGTCTCGCCGCTGCGAACATTCGTCCAGACCAAGGAAATCCGCCAATGACACGCGCATTCGTCTTCCCCGGACAGGGGAGCCAGGAAGTCGGCATGGGGCAGGCCCTTTCGGCGGCGTTTCCCGCCGCGCGGCTCGTCTTCGAGGAGGTCGACGATGCGCTCGAGACCCGTCTCAGTCGCATCATCTTCGAGGGACCTCAGGAGGAGCTTACGCTAACCCAAAACGCCCAGCCCGCGCTGATGGCGGTTAGCATGGCGGTCGTTCGGGTCCTCGACGAAGAGGGCGGCATAAAAGTGGCGGATGCGGTATCCCATGTCGCCGGACACAGCCTCGGTGAATATTCCGCGCTGGCGGCGTCTGGCGCGCTCAGTATCGCCGACACCGCAAGGCTTCTCCAGACTCGCGGCGAGGCGATGCAGGCGGCCGTGCCGGTGGGTGTCGGCGCCATGGCGGCGATCCTCGGTCCCGGTCTCGAAGAGGTCGAGGCCATTGCGGCCGACGCTGCCGAAGACCAGGTCTGCGATGTGGCGAACGACAATTCCGAGGGCCAGGTGGTCGTCAGCGGCAACACCGAGGCCGTGGAACGCGCCGTCGAGATCGCGAAGGAACGCGGCGCACGCCGGGCCGTTCTTTTACCGGTCAGCGCCCCCTTTCACTGCTCGCTGCTTGAGCCTGCGGCCGACGTGATGACCTATGCGCTGGCCAGCGCGGAGATTTCGGCTCCCAACCCGCCCGTTGTCGCTAACGTGACCGCGGCACCGGTGTCAGACCCGGATGAAATCCGCAGCCTGCTGATCGAGCAGGTGACCAGCCGTGTTCGATGGCGCGAGTGCGTGCTCGCCATGCGTGACCTGGGGGTGACGGAATTGTACGAACTCGGCGCGGGCAAGGTACTGTCGGGACTGACGCGTCGTATCGACCGGGAGCTTTCGGGCCGCGCGATCGGCTCGCCGGAAGACATCGAAGAATTCCTTGCAGCGATCTAGGGGACGCCATGTTTGACCTGACCGACAAAACCGCACTTGTGACCGGTGCGACCGGAGGAATCGGCGAGGCGATCGCCCGGGCTCTCCATTTTCGTGGCGCGGCGGTGGTTATTAGTGGGACGCGTGCCGAGCGTCTCGAGAGCCTCGCGGCGGACCTGGGCGAAAAGTGCTTCGTCGCGGCGGCGAACCTTTCGGACCCCGATGCGCCCGATGCGCTGGTCAAGGCCGCAACCGAGGCTGCCGGAGGCGTGGACATCCTGGTGAACAATGCCGGTTTGACCCGAGACAACCTCGCGATGCGCATGAAAGACGAGGAATGGCAGCAGGTGATCGATGTGAACCTGTCAGCCTCGTTTCGCCTGAACCGGGCGGTGTTGCGCGGAATGATGAAGTCCCGCTGGGGCCGTATCGTGACCATCACCTCGGTGGTTGGCGCGACGGGTAATCCGGGGCAGGCAAACTATGCGGCATCCAAGGCCGGTTTGACGGGTATGAGCAAGGCGCTGGCGCAGGAAGTGGCGAGCCGGGGGGTCACCGTCAACTGTATTGCGCCGGGTTTCATCGAAACCCCCATGACTGATGTTCTTTCCGACGACCAGAAAGCGACGCTTCTCGATCGGATTCCGTCTGGTCGGCTGGGGCTGCCCGACGATGTCGCGGCGAGCGTGGCGTACCTCGCGAGCGAGGAGGCCAGCTATGTCACGGGCCAGACGCTGCATGTCAACGGCGGCATGGCGATGCTCTGAGCCGCCTGGCGTGACCGTTCGTTGGGGTGTGCTTGACGTTGTGCGCGAACGCCGGTAAACGCCGCATCTGTGTCGTATCAATCACCATGCTATGGCGGGTGGCGCGACGCTGTGATAGGGATTGACGATTGATTTTCGAGGGCGCTCATTCGCCGAATCGTCTTAAATCAATTCCGACCAACGTGCCGGGACAGGCACACAGCAACCAGAGTAACAAGGGCAGGCAGACATGAGCGATATCGCGGATCGGGTGCAGAAGATTGTTGTCGAGCATTTGGGGGTCGACGAAGCCAAGGTTTCCGAGGGCGCGAGCTTCATCGACGACCTGGGTGCCGATAGCCTCGATACGGTCGAGCTGGTGATGGCCTTCGAAGAGGAGTTCGGTTGCGAAATTCCGGACGACGCGGCCGAGAAGATTCTCACCGTCGGAGATGCGGTCAAGTTTCTCGAAGAAGCCGCCGACTAGCCTGTTTGCCATTCCGTCGCGCACCTGCGTGACGGGGACATCCGCAGGTTTTCAGTAACCGGGCAACAGCGCATCGGAATCCAATGAGACGTGTCGTCGTTACGGGTATGGGACTGGTCACGCCGCTGGGCGTCGGCCTCGACCATAATTGGCGCCGTTTGACCAATGGCGAGTCTGGTGCCGCCGGAATCCAGAAGTTCGATGTCTCGGACCTGCCGGCCAAGATTGCCGCGCAGGTTCCGCGCGGCAGCGGCGAGGATGGCACCTTCAATCCCGACAACTATGTTTCCTCAAAGGAACAGCGTCGCATCGATGAGTTCATCGTGTACGGCATTTCCGCGGCGGTGGAGGCGGTCGAGGATTCGGGCTGGAAGCCGGAGGCGGAAGAGGATCAGGAACGCACAGGCGTCATGATCGGCTCCGGGATCGGCGGTCTACAGACGATCTACGAGGGGTCCACGCTCCTGAATGCGGAAAGCCCGCGAAAGGTGGGGCCGTTCTTCATTCCGTCCGCGCTGATCAACCTGGCATCCGGGCAGGTGTCGATCCGATACGGCTTCAAGGGGCCGAACCATGCGGTGGTCACCGCGTGTTCGACGGGCGCGCACGCCATCGGCGATGCGGCCCGCTTGATCATGTGGGATGATGCGGATGTCATGGTCGCTGGCGGCGCCGAGGCAGCGATCTGCCGGATCGGTATTGCCGGGTTTGCCGCGTGCCGGGCCCTTTCGACGGGCTACAACGACACGCCCGAGGCGGCGTCCCGCCCTTATGACAAGGGACGTGACGGTTTCGTGATGGGCGAGGGGGCCGGGGTCGTCGTGCTCGAGGAGTATGAGCACGCCAAGGCCCGGGGCGCGAAGATCTATGCCGAGGTTGTCGGTTACGGCATGTCGGGTGATGCACACCACATCACCGCGCCGGCCGAGGACGGCAATGGCGGCTATCGGTCGATGCTGGCGGCGATCAAGCGCGCGGGCATAAACCCCGAAGACATCGATTATGTAAACGCGCACGGCACCTCGACGCCCCTGGGTGACGAGATCGAGCTCGGCGCGGTGAAGCGCCTGTTCGGCGATCACGCCTACAATCTGTCCATGTCGTCTACCAAGTCGGCGATCGGCCACCTTCTCGGCGCGGCGGGTGCCGTCGAGGCGATCTATTCGGTCATGGCGATCAACAACGATGTGGTGCCTCCGACGATCAACCTCGATGATCCGTCGGACGCCTGCGACATCGACCTTGTGCCGCGCGAGGCCAAGGAGCGGAAGGTGCGTCGCGCTCTCAGCAACTCGTTCGGGTTCGGCGGTACCAACGCGAGCCTGATCTTCGCCGAAGTCTGATTGACTGCTCGCAGTCTCGGCGGCGACGCGAATCCCAACATCGCGGGTATCATGCCGGCGCGATGCCGGACACATCCAAACCCGATTCCGAAGTCGCCGAACGGGGTGCACCCGCACGGCGGTCGCGCCGAATCGGCTGGATCGTTTCCATTCTTTTGTTCGTGGCGATCGTCGGCGCGACCCTCGTCGGTGGCGGGGCAGTCATGCTGCACCGGGTCTATACGGATCCCGGACCTCTGATCGGGGAAACGACGCTCGTCGTGCCGCGCGGCGCGTCGGGCCGGGCGATTGGCACGCTTCTCGCGGATGCCGGCATCGTCTCGGACGGCCGCCTGCTGCCGCTCGCTGTCCGCGTTTTCGGACCGGATCGCCCGCTACGTGCTGGTGAGTACAATTTTCTAGGAGGAATCAGCCTGCGTGATTCGGTGATCAAGATGCAGGCAGGCGAAACGGTGGTGCGCAGGCTAACCGTCACAGAAGGACTGACCACACGCGAGGTCCTTGCGGCGGTCGCCGCGGCAGAGGGGCTGACCGGGCCGGTGCCCGAGACGATCCTCGAGGGTGCGTTGTTGCCGGAGACCTATCACTACAGCCTCGGCGACTCCCGATCGGGCCTGGTGGCGCGGATGGCCGCGGCCCGAGATGCGGCGCTCGCCCGGCTCTGGAGGGAACGTATCGACGGACTGCCGCTGGAAACCCCTGGAGAAGCGCTCATCCTCGCATCAATCGTGGAACGCGAGACAGCGGTGCCCGAGGAGCGCGCCCGGGTTGCCGCCGTTTTCATTAATCGGCTGAACCGGGGAATGCGCCTTCAATCGGACCCGACCGTGGCATACGGTTTGGTCGAGGATGGTTTGCCGCTGGATCGGCCGTTGCTGCGGCGCGACCTCGAAACGGACCATCCCTATAATACCTATGTGCATCGTGGGCTGCCGCCCGGGCCCATCGCGAACCCGGGGCGGGCGAGTATCGCGGCCGTTCTTAACCCGGCCAAGACAGACGAGCTTTACTTCGTGGCCGACGGTTCCGGTGGCCATGCCTTCGCCCGGACGCTGGCGGAACACAACCGTAATGTCGCGCGTTGGCGACGCATTCAGCGCGAACGACGCGCGCAATAGCCGCCGCTCAGATGCGCTGGTCGGGCTGCGCCATGACCTGCTTGAGGACCCGCCAGTAGCCGCCGATATCGGTGAAGCCGCCGTCGACGGCGATGTCATGGCCTGTGATGTAGGCGGAATCGTCGCACGAAAGGAACAACACCACCGACGCGATCTCCTCCGAGCTGGCGCCACGTTCCATCGGCGTCTGGTCCGCGAGCGCCTGCATGAAGTCGACCGATTCCTCGACGAGCGGCGTGTGCACTAGTCCGGGATGTACTGCGTTCACCCGGATATCCCAATCGACCAGTTCCATGGCGGCGCTCTTGGTGATCCCGCGGATGCCCCACTTACTCGCGCTGTAGGCGGTGGCGAAGTGACCCGTCAGGCCGGCGATCGATCCGGTGTTCACGATGGCGCCGCCGCCGCTGTCGCGAATGAGGGGGGCGGCCTCGCGAATACCGAGAAAGGCACCGGTAAGGTTGACGGACATGAGCCGGTTCCAGTCCGCGAGGCTGGTGTTCGTCACATTGCCGCCGCGCATCGGTATGCCGGCATTGTTGACCAGTATGTTCAGGCTGCCGAACTCGTCTGCGACCGCCGCAATCAGGTCCGACCAGTTGGTCTCGTCTGCGACGTCGAGATGACGAAAATGTGCATCGCCGCCCGCGTCGCGGATCGATGCCGCCTGGGTTTCGCCGGCATTGTCCGAGATATCCGCAAGAACGACGCGCGCGCCTTCTCGGGCAAACAGGCTGGCCTCGGCGGCGCCCTGGCCGCTTGCGGCTCCGGTCACGAGAGCGGTCTTGCCGGTCAATTTTCCTTTCATGATGAATTCCTCCAGATCAGAACAGGGCGAGCAGGCGCACGCCGAGATAAAGCGGTAACGGGAATGCGATGAGGGCACGACCGCGCGCGAGGTCCCGCACGATCCGTCGGGCCGCGGGCTCTGCATCCATGAGCAGCGGCATGCGGAAATCGTTGGCGTCGGTCATCGGCGAGCGGATGAAGCCGGGGCAGATCACGCTGATCGAGGGCGCCGCGCCGCGATGAGCGCGTTGCAGGCCCTCGCAATAGACCCTCACGGCGGCCTTGCTGGCGCAGTAGGCCGGGGCGTCGGCGAAGCCGCGGAAACTCGCGAGACTGGACATGATGGCGATCTGGCCTGCACCGCGTTTACGCATGCGCGCGAGCATCGGTTCGACAGCGTGGATCACGCCATCCACGTTTATGGTGAAGATTTCGGCGTCGCTTACATCCGGCGCGTTCCCAAGCTTGCATGCGCCGGCAGATATCCCGGCGTTCGCGATCACGAGGTCGATGGGCGTTTCCGCATCAGATGCTTTCAGCCAGTCGACCATCGCCTGCGCATCGGTCACGTCCACGCGTCGGGTCACGCAGTCGGCGCCGGCATTGCGGCACCGTTCGACAACGGTTTCCAGGCGTTCGGTGTTGCGCCCTTTGAGTGTGAGTCTGCGCCTGGGAGCGGCATAGGCGTAGGCCAGCGCCGCGCTAATACCGCTGGACGCGCCGGTTATGAGGACATGGCCGGGATTTCTTAAGGCTGACAACGGGTTCCTGCAGTTGCGCGCCGGGTTGTTGGGGCTTTAGGCACAAGCTATAAGGCTCGCCATGATAGCAGCACTTCGTCGTCGCGGCCTGCAGTCCGTATTTCTCGCGCCATGACCCTGCAAAGCATGACCGGTTTCGCGCGTGCGGCGGCCCAGGACGTGGCGTTCGCCTGGACCTGGGAGGGGCGCAGCGTGAATGCGCGCGGCCTCGATGTTCGCTGTCGCGTTCCGAGCGGCCATGAAGCGGTCGAGCAGGCTGTTCGCGCCGCTGCTACCCAGAAGTTTGCGCGCGGGAATGTTACGCTCGGCATGTCGTTAGAGCGCGTCGACCAGGCGCGGACGAGTTACCGAATCAATCGTGAGCTTCTGGACCAGATCCTCGCGGTTCGTTCCGAACTGGGGGATGTGGTGGCCGATACGCCGCCGTCCATCGAGGGACTCTTGGCAATTCGGGGCATGCTGGAACCTGTCGACGATACCGAAGACGCGGAAGCTCGCGAGGCTCGCGAACGCGCGATGATCGAGACCGGGCTTGAGATGTTGAATGTTTTGTCCGATGCGCGCGGGGAGGAAGGCGGGCGGCTAGACTCGGTCATGGCGGGACATCTGGACGGCCTCGCCGGACTGGTCGATGAGGCCGCGTCATCGGCCGAGGTTCAGCCTGAGGCTGTCCGGAAACGCCTGTCGGCACTCGTCGGTGAACTGCTGGACGCAGAACCGGGGCTGCCGGAAGAACGGCTGGCGCAGGAGGCGGCGGTGCTGGTTGGTAAAGCCGATGTCCGCGAGGAACTCGATCGGCTGTCGGTTCATATCACCGGTGCGCGTGAGCTTTTGGCCGAGGGACACGCCGTCGGGCGGCGCCTAGATTTTCTGTGCCAGGAGCTCAACCGCGA
>JAYPRP010000007.1:0-59260 GCA_038132575.1 Rhodospirillaceae bacterium | reverse complement strand
ACGATTTAGCAAACCGTCGCCTTCAGCCACTCGGCCACCCCTCCGCACGAGAGTGGGTCTTCACGACGTATGCGGAAGCGGTTGTGCCAAGCCGTCTTGCGCCTGTCAATGCGGCGCTGCGGGGCATTCAGCAGGACGCGCGAGCAGGTGGCCTTGCTAGGCCGCGCTCCAGCGCCGGTAAGCGTCCTTCATCGCATCGAGCGACGTCTCGACGGCGCCCGTTTCCTTGCCGGGCTTGTCGCAGACGGCACGATAATCGTTGCGCGCTTCGACGAATTCGATCCAGAGATCGGCCTGGCACAACGCGATGGTCCCGTCCCGGCGCTGCCCCTCGCCCTCGGCCTGGTCATTGTCCAGCCGCGCGAGGACCTCGCGCAACCGCGACGCGATCTCGATCTCGCCCACGGCGTATGCGTGGTTGAACGCGGCCAGGATCTTGTCGCTGAGGCGGCGGTTGTAACGGGGGGCACCCGTCGCGGAGACGATGTCCTGCGCGGCACCGTCGAAGCTGTGAATTTCTGCGGAGGTTGCCATGTGCGGTGCTCCCGTATTGGCCACCCGTGGTGGCGGATGGGAGGAGCGTAGGCCGTCAGCCTTGCCGAATGGTTAACCGCGGATGAAAAAACGATCGCTTCAAACTTCACCAAATTTCAATCAAATGCCGCCTAACCTGTCTGCCATGACCCGCAAACCAAAGGAGTTGGGCCATGGCCAGTCTTACAAAGAGATCCGTCGAAACACTGATCGACCTTGTGGAATCAGGCTGTCCTGCCTGCAGGTCTTCGATCATGACGATGCGAAGAAATTGGCGGTGCTCGAACAGGCGCGCCGCGAACTGATCGCGCTGGTGCCGGGTCGCGCGGCCGCGACCGTCGTGCCGTTCCCGGAGGCCGAGGCGAAACACGCCGCCGGCTGACGCCGCCGCGAACTTCCGATCAGGAGCGCGCCGCCAGCGCCTGCTCCAGATCGGCAATCAGGTCGTTGGCATCCTCGATGCCGATCGACAGCCGCAGTAGATCGTCGGGGAACGGGCTCTCATCGCCCTCGACGGTCGCGCGATGCTCGATGAGGCTCTCCACGCCACCGAGCGACGTCGCCCGCGCAAACAGCCGCACCCGCTTGGCGACCATCAGCGCCGCTTCGGCGCCCCCCTTGACCCGTATCGACAACATCCCGCCAAACCCGCCCGTCATCTGACGTGCGGCCACCGTATGCCCCGGATGCTCCGGAAGACCGGGGTACATGACTTCAACGACCGCAGGATGATCCGCAAAATGCCCGGCGATCCGCAGCGCCGAAGCGCTGGCCCGCTCAACCCTCAGATAGAGCGTCCGCAGACCGCGCATTAGAAGCCAAGCCTCGAACGCGCCCAGCATCCCACCATTCTCGAAGCGCAGGTACTTCATGCGCTCCCAATGCGCATCCTCGCGCGCTGTTACGAGCACTCCGGCCAGCACGTCACCGTGGCCGTTGAGATACTTGGTGGCGGAATGCATGACGATATCGGCCCCGAGCGCCAAGGGGCGTGACAGGACAGGGGTCGCAGCTGTCGAATCGACGCCAAGCATCGCGCCTGCATCATGCGCGATCTTCGCGGCGGCCTCGATGTCCGTGACGTCCCAGGTCGGGTTGCAGGGGCTTTCGACCCAGACAAGCTTGGTTTTGCCCGGTTTGATCGCGTTCGCGATCGCATCCGTGTCGCCCGGCGGGACGAAGTCCACCTCGAGGCCCCAGTGCCGGCCCACATTCGCGAGCCAGTTCCGCAGCCCGAAATACATGATCGTCGGCGCGACGACATGGTCGCCCGGCGCCCGCGACAACATGACCGTCGTCGCGGCGGCCATGCCGGAGCCGAACACCATGGCGTCGGCGCCCTCCTCGAGGGTCGCCAGCAGAGCCTCGACCTGCTCGTAGGTCGGATTCTCGTCGCGCGTGTAACCGCGTGCGCCAACCTTTTCGTAATTCTCGTCGCGAGCGTAGTTCGTCGATGTGTGAATCGGCGGCGCGACCGCGTTCGTGGCCGGGTCGAGCCAGCCGAGCGCCTGGGCCGCCTGGGTGGCCGGTTTCCGCGTTCTGTCAATGTCGTTCGCCATGGCGGCCGGTTTTTACGCCAATCAGCCGTAATTGGGAACAATCATGCTGCTCGGCGCGTGGAATAGGCGCTCACAGCCCGTCGATCCCGAGATCGCCCGCGACCACGTTCAGCTTCTCGAGCAGCGGGGCCGTGATCGGGATGCCGTTCGCCTTGCGGTCCTGAAAAATGCGCCAGCTGTTGGTGCCCGGCATCCGGATTTCCTCGACACCCGGCAGCTTCGCCGAGCCGGTCATCTCGCGTGAAATCCGGTCGACATTGCCCTTGAAGACATCCGGGTCGAGGAAATGTGCCACGTCGATCGCCATGATGAACTGGCCGGTGTTGGTCTCGGTGTGCGGGTCCTCACCGATATGGACGACATCCGACCCGAAGGCGGCGCCGTTGAGGGTGCCTGCCAGGAACCCGATTACCATCGACAGGCCGAAGCCCTTGGCGCCGCCGATATGGGTGAGGATTCCGTCGTCCGCCTTGGCCGAGTCCGTCATCGCCTGCCCCAGCGCGTCGATCACCCAGCCCTCGGGCATGGGTTCGCCATGCATGGCCATGACCATGATCTTGCCGAGCGAGGAGTTCGTGGTTGCCATGTCGATGACGACGGGCGGCTCGTCCCTGGCCGGGATCGCGACCGCAATCGGGTTGGTGCCGACAAGAATGTCCGTCCCGCCATAGGGTGCGGCATGGTTGGCGCTGCCAACGCACGCGATGACGCCGATCTGGTTCCGTTCGAGCGCCATCGAGGCATACACGGCGGCCGCGCCGGCATGGTTCGAATGCTGCAGCCCGATCCATGCGAGTCCGCTCTCCGCCGCCATGTCCATCGCCAAGTTCATGGAATAGCGCGCCACCAGGTGCCCCATGGCATTGTCGCCGTTCACGAGCGCCATCGCCGGGGTCTGCTTCACGGTCCGAATGTCCGGCGTCTTGTTGATGGCACCGCCGTTGATCCGGTTCACATACATCGGAACCCGGATGCAACCGTGGCTGTCCTTGCCGAGCAAGTCACCGTCGGCCATCGCGGTGGCGACGCCGTCCGCATCCGCTTCCGGCAGCCCGACCTCCAGGAACACGGACGTCATGAACGCCCGCAGCCGCTCGTAGGGGATACGCACCGCGTTTTCGTCGACCGGGAACTCGGGCGAGATGGTGTTCATTCCACTGCCTCCTCTGGCGTGTCGAACACGGACCTGCGCCGCGCCATGTTGAGCGCTATCATAGCCCAGCAACCACCCAGGCCCGAACCGCACGGAAACGCCATGACCGCATACCTGATCGCCACCATGGAGGTACACGACGCCGACGCCTACGAGGCCTACAAGGCGGCGGTGCCGGCCCTGATCGAGAAACACGGGGCGCGCTATGTCGTGCGCGGCGGCGCACACGACGTGGTCGAGGGCACATGGCCGGGTGGCCGGATTGTGGTCCTGGAATTTCCCGACCTCGCGAGCGCCAGCGCCTTCGCCGACGACCCGGACTACGCGCCGGTGGCCGAAATACGTCATCGCACCACGACGTCGCACATCTGGATCGTCGAGGGCCCCGCGGGCGGCGCGCGGGCGGAAGGAAATCATGCCTATATCGTCGGCAACATCCGGATGACCGATGCGGAGGGATACCGCCCCTATTCCGAGCAAGTACCTCCGATCCTGGCGGACACGAACGGGACCTTTCTCGCACGCGGCGGCACCGCCCGATCGCTCGAAGGGGGATTCGAACTCGACCGGCTGGTCATCGTCGCATTCCCGGACATGGAGTCCTGCCGGACATTCTATGAGGGTGACGCCTACGGCGAAATCAAGCCCATCCGGATCGCGGCATCGGACTCGAACATCGTCCTCGTTGAAGGACTTTGACGCAGCGGCCTAACCCCAAGGGTTCGGCGGCTTGTGCCAGAGCGACACGCGCGGGTTGCGCAGGAAGACGACCAGGACCACGCCCGCGACAAAGCCACCGATATGGGCCCACACCGCCGTGCCCAGCGCGGCCGGGGCATCCGTCAGGCCCCAGAGCAGGTCCTGCGCGAAGAAGGTGCCGATCACGAGCAGCGCCGGCAGCCGGATCGGAACGATCATGAAGGCCAGCACCAGAAGCCGGGCGCGCGGATAGAGCATTAGGTAACCGCCCAGCACTCCGGAGATCGCGCCGCTCGCGCCGATGACCGGGGTGAGCGAGTCCGGCTCGACGGCGCTCTGCACCAAACCGCCGGCCACACCGCAAAGCAGGAAGAAGGCGATGAACCGCTTGTGCCCGAGCGCATCCTCGACATTGTCGCCGAACACCCAGAGGAACAGCATGTTGAACGCGATATGCGCCCAGTCGGCATGGAGGAACTGGTAGGTGATCAGCGTCATCGGCGCAGAGACGCTCCCGAGCTCCGAGGCGATTACCAGTCCGTCAAAGAATCGCGCCGGGACGACCGCGTAGCCAGCCACAGCCGCGAACCGGCCCGCCTCCTCGATGCCGATCTGGTTCAAGAAAATCGCGACGTTGAGCACGATCAGCCCGATGGTGACGAAATGGGCACGGATGTAGAGGCGCGGGTTCGCGTCGTGCAGCGGAATCAGCGGCATGAGCCGGCGCGCCGGATAGCAGAACGGCTGCGCTGTCGAAGCCGCAGAGTGGTCGCGGGCAGAACCTCGCTACGTGTCGGCATGTGTTTACTCTCCGGTGGTCACTGGAACCGCCCGCAGGAGGTTTCCGAACTCGGGAACAGGCCGGGAAGCCATCGGATGTCTAGCGGACCCTGACCTCGTCGCCGCTTTCCGCGGACGCGACGATGGCCTGCAGGATCTCGACATTGTGCAGGAGCTGGTCGCGGGTGAACCGATAGTCACCCCGCCCCTGGGCGGCGGCGGCCCACTGGTCGAGATTGGCGCGCACCACGTTCTGGGTCTGGTAGGTCTGGGTCGTGAGCTCCTCGTCGAGCCAGCGCGTCGTCAGCGTCGCGGGCTCCGGGATATCCACGTTCGAGTTCTCCCGTGCCTCGCCCCAGCCCTTGTCGCCGAACACCTTGATGGCGCTGTGGAAGGGGGTGGTGGCGATGTTGCACATAAACCCGGTCACGCCGCTTTCGAAGGTGAACTGGACCGCCACCACATCATTGCCCGGGAAAAGGTCCGAGCGATGGGTCGTCGCCGCCCGCAGGCTCGCGACCGGGCCGGCCATCGACTGGAAGTAGTCCGTGATGTGGACCCCCAGCGCCGTCAGCGTGCCGAGCGGTGCCTGTTTCGAATCCTTCCGCCAGGTCGAAGCCGAGGTCGATGCCTTGGTGAAGTTGTTGTGCGACCAGTTGCACTCGATGTGGATCAGGGTCCCGAAATCGCCCCCGTCCAGATGGGTCTTCATGGCCTCGAGCGCCGGCTCGAAACGGCGTTCATGCCCGATTCCCACGGCCTTGAGGCCAGCCTTGTCGCACGCCTCGAGCATCCGCAGCGCAGACTCGGCCGAGAGCGCGAACGGTTTCTCGCAGAAGATCTGCTTGCCGGCCGCCGCCGCGGCCAGCACCTGCTCCTCGTGGAGCGCGTGGGGCGTGACGAGGATGACCGCGTCGATGCCGTCATCCGCGAGTGCGTCCTCGTAGCTGTCGCCGACCTCGAACCCGTGCCGGTCCGCGAAGCCCCAGACGGCATCCAGGTCGACATCGACCCCACGCGCCACGCGAATTTCGTCACTGTCTGCCAGACAGGTGACAATCTGTTTGCCCCACCAGCCGAGCCCCACCACTGCTGCGTTCAGCATTCCTCTCTCCTCGTTCGGATCGCGCGCACGGGAATACAAGCAGGCCCGCCGTCGCGAGGCCAGCCGGATATCCGCACCGCGAACGCCCTAGTCCGCGTTGCGATACTCTCCCTCGACCAGAAGATTGTGCTGAACCGGGATCGGGTTGGCGAGCGTCGCCTCCACGAAGCAGCCCTTCTGCGCAGCGTCGAGCAGCCGCTTCTGGTCCTCGAACGGCGCGTCGCTGTCGAGATCGACATCCATCCGGAACGCAACCGGCCGGCTGGTGCGGCTTCTGCGCGACTTCGAGCGCCAGGAAACCGCGGTCTACGCGATCTTCCCCGCCCAGCGCGAGATGGCGCTGAAGAGGCGGGCCTTCATCGATTTCCTGGTGGAAGAGGTCGGGAGCGTGCGTATCTAGCTTACGCCCCCGCAACCTGTTGTCGGCCTAGAGGCCGGCCTGGGTGATGAACTTGGTGTTCAGGTAGGCGTCGATCGCCTCCGAGCCACCTTCGGACCCGTAGCCGGAATCCTTGACCCCGCCGAAGTGGGTCTCGATCAGGCCGATCCCGTGATGGTTGATCGACACCATGCCACTCTCGAAGGCCGAGCCGATCGCCTCGGCCGTCTTGGCCGACTTGGTGTAGGCGTAGGCCGCGAGCCCGTAGTCGAGGCGATTGGCCTCGGCGACAACCTCGTCGAAATCGCTGAACGGCATGATCGGCGCGACGGGACCGAAGGGCTCCTCGTTCATGATCCGCGCATCCATGGGCACGTCGGTCATGACCGTCGGCTCGTAGAAATAGCCCTTGTTGCCCCTGCGCTTGCCGCCGGTGCGCACGGTCGCGCCCTTGCCGACGGCGTCGGAGACGAAGCCCTCGATCGCGTCGATCCGGCGATCATGGGCGAGCGGCCCCATCTTGTTGTCCGGGTCAAGCCCGTCGCCGACGGGCAGATTGGCCGCCACCTCGGTGAAGCCCTCGACGAAGCGGTTGTAATGCTTCTCGTGGACGAGGAAGCGCGTCGGCGAGACGCACACCTGGCCGGCGTTCCGGAACTTGTTGGCGGTCAGGACCTTGAGCGCAACCTCGACGTCCGCATCCTCGAAGACGATTGCCGGCGAGTGGCCGCCGAGCTCCATCGTGACCCGCTTCATGTGGGCGCCGGCCATGGCGGCAAGCTGCTTGCCCACCGCGGTCGAGCCGGTGAAGGTCACCTTGCGGATGGTGCGATGGGGAATGAGATACTCCGAGATCTCCGCCGGGATGCCGTAGACCAGGTTGACCACACCGTCCGGCAGGCCCGCATCGACGAAGCAGCGCACCAGTTCGGCGCAGCTCGCCGGTGTTTCCTCCGGGCCCTTGAGGATGATCGAGCAGCCGGCCGCCACGGCGCCGGAGAGCTTTCGGACCGCCTGGTTGATCGGGAAGTTCCACGGCGTGAACGCCGCCACCGGTCCCACGGCTTCCTTGACGATGAGCTGGGTCACCCCGCCCATCCGCGCGGGAATGACGCTGCCATAGGTGCGGCGCGCCTCCTCGGCGAACCAGTCGATGATATCGGCACCGAACAGGGTCTCGATCTTCGCCTCGCCAATGGGCTTGCCCTGCTCCATCGTCATGATCGCCGCGATGTTGTCGGCGCGCTCGCGCACCAGGTCGGCGGCCTTGCGCATCACCTTGTACCGGTCGAAAGCCGGCACATCCTTCCAGACCTTAAACGCCGCCTCGGCCGCCTCGAGGGCGACATCGAGGTCCGCGACGCGGGCGTGGGCCACGTTGCCGATGGGCTCCTCGGTCGCCGGGTTCAGTACGTCGATCGTCTCGCCGCCAAGCGCGGGCGTCCACTTGCCCGCGATGTGGAGTTCTGTGTTCGGATACGCATTCGTCATGAGCAGGGTTCCCCCGTGTGTCGGAATTCCGTGGATTGCATTGATTCAGCGGGCCGCCGACCAAACCCGGCCCTGAACAGCGCCGGGAGTCCTAACAGCCTTCACGGTGCCGGACAATGCGGCGCGGGAGCTTACGCCGCGACCAAACCCTCGAGGCGCTGTCGGATCAGGGACTCGGCATCGGCCATGATCCGCTCGATCAGTTCCCGGCAGGTCGGGATATCGTCGATCAAGCCCGCGACCATGCCACACGACCAGGCGCCGGCATCCATGTCGCCGTCGAGCATGATCTTCGGATAGACACCGGCCACCTCCGCGGCGATGTCCTCGAACGTGATGTCGGCTCCGAGCGTGCGCTCCTTCTCGAGCAGCCGCTCGACCGCGTCGTTGTTCAGCACCCGCTCGGTGTTGCGCAGTGGCCGCATGACCAGCCGCGTGTCGAGCTCGCTCGCGGCCACGATGGCGGCCTTCACATTGTCGTGGACGGGCGCTTCCTGCGTCGCGATGAATCGGGTGCCCATGTTCATTCCCTCAGCGCCCATGGCAAGCGACGCGACCAGCGAGCGCGCATCCGCCATGCCGCCCGACGCGACGAAGGGAATCTCCAGCTCGTCGGCGGCGCGCGGCAACAGGATCATGTTGGGGATGTCGTCCTCGCCGGGATGGCCACCGCACTCGAAGCCGTCGACCGAGACCGCGTCGCAGCCGATCTCCTGTGCTTTCAGGGAATGGCGCACGGTGGTGCACTTGTGAATGACGGTGATGCCGTTGTCCTTGAGGACCGGCAGCCACTTGGCCGGATTGTTGCCCGCCGTCTCGACGATCTTCACCCCGCCGTCGATCACGGCCTGTATGAGCCCGGGATAGTCCGGTTCATCGACGATGGGCAGGAAGGTGAGGTTCACGCCGATGGGCCTGTCGGTCATGTCGCGGCAACGTGCGATCTCGTCGGCCAGCTTCGCGGGCGTCTTCTGCGTCAGGCCGGTGATGATACCGAGCCCGCCAGCGTTCGAAACGGCCGCCGCCAGCTCCGCAAAACCCACGAAATGCATGCCGCCCTGGATGATCGGGTGTTCGATGCCGAACATTTCCGTGATGCGTGTCTTCAAGATGCTCTCCTCGCCGCAGCGCGCACATTCGGTCCAAACCGGAAAACCGCCCGCATCGTGGGCATCCGCATGCATCCGGTCAACGCGCCACCCCCGCGCACGCCTCAAGGGTTGAGACAGTTAATCGCCCGCGCCGGAACGAGAAAAGGGCGGTCCGAAGACCCGCCCTTCCCGAAACTGCAAGTCCGTGGCGCGGTCAGCCGCCGAACGCCCCCGCATGATCGCGGGCGAAGTCGGCCAGCGTGCGCGGCGCGTGACCGGAGAGTTTCTCGATCAGGTCGTTACCGAAGCTGCCCATGTCACCCGCGGCGGCGATCCCCATCAGCGTGGACTGATGATCGATCAGCCAGTCTGGCATGCCGCGTTCCTTCATCGCGCCGATCGCGCCCTCCATGGGCACCTGCACGAACGCGACCTCCTTGCCGATCGCGGTGCCGATGGCCGAGATGGCCTCATCCGGGCTCACATCCGGGCCAGACAGCTCGTAGGTCTGGCCGGCATGGCCGTCGGACGTCAGTACCGCCGCGGCGACGTCCGCCGTGTCGCGCACGTCGATCATGCCGAGATCGACATCGGCGGGTACCGGCATCATGACCTTTCCCATGCCCTTGATCATCTCGGCCATGTTGAGGAAGTTCTGCATGAAGAAGCCTGGGCGCAGGATCGTCCAGTCGAGGCCGCAAGTCTTGATGGCCTCCTCGATCTGCCAGTGACCGCGGCCGATCATAGCCGGCGAGTCTTCCGTGACGATGACGCTGCCGCCCGAAAGCTTGACGATGTGGCTCGTGCCCACCGCCTTGGCCGCGTTCACCGCATTCATCTGCTGCTCGACCATCACCGGGCTGTGGCCCGACAGCAGGAACACCTTGTCGCAGCCCGCGAGCCCCGCCTCGAGGCTGGCTGCATCGGCCAGGTCGGCCTGCACCAGATCGACGTCGCTGCCGAGCTTCTCGGCAGCCGCGGCCGTATCACGCACGAGGCAGCGGAACTCCGCGCGCTTTTCCTTGAGAGCCGCGACGAGCGCGCGGCCGGTGGAGCCCGTGGCCCCGATCACACCGATCATATTTCCTGTCCCTTCCATGTTGGTGGCCAATTGCGGGCGTCATAGCGTCGATCTATTTCCATACACTACCGTATGGATCACAATTGGGCCAAGCCAGGCCGGGATCAAGTACGCATCGTGTTCATTCGTTCGTTATGCGAACCATGCGAGGAGTAGCGACATCGTCACCAGCGCGCCGGCGGTGCCGATGACCAGTGACGAAGCGGCGCGGGCGACGTAAACGCCGTAGGACTGGGCCACGAGATAGACCATCAGGCCGCCCGGCAAGGACGCCGTGATGGTGATCACAGCCACTTCCAGCGGCGTCAGGTCGAACAGCCAGTGTGCCACCACAAACGCGACCAGCGGGTGGACCACGAGTTTTACGAGCGATATGACACTCGCCTGGGCCAGATTGCCCGCGACGCGGAACTGGGCCAGCGCAACCCCGAGCGCGAACAGCGCGGTGGGAATGGCGGCGTCGCCCAGCATCGAGATCACGGTCGCGGCGTACTCGGGCAAATCCCAACCTGTCGCCTTCCACGCGAAACCGACGATGACCGAAATGACGACGGGATTGGTGACGATGGCGTGAAACGCGGCCCGGCCCGTGTTGGCCCAGCCGACCGCACCCGACTGCGCCAGGTCGTGCAGCACCAGGTAGAAGGTCACGAAAACCAGAGAATGGAAGCTGATGATGACCATCAGCGGCACCATCCCCGCATCGCCCCATGTGGCAAAGACCAGCGGGATGCCGACGAGCCCGGTGTTCGAGAACATGGCGCCCATCGCAAAGGAGGCCCGCTCGCCGCCCGAAAGCCCGAACGCGAAGCGCCCGAAGGCGAGCGCAGCCAGCGCCACGGCGAAGGCCGCGCCGTAATAGGCGAACCCCACATCGGGATTGAGCGCATCGAAGGACCCGACCCGCTGGATCGTGCGGAACAGCAGCGCCGGCACGGCGACGTAGAGCACGAAGTTGGACAGCGCCTGCGCCGCGCTCTCGGGGAACAGCCGGGTCTTGCCGCCGATAACGCCCAGCGCGATCAGCCCGAAGATGGGCACGACAATGGAGAGGACGGTGGTCATTATCGAACCCCTGAGATCCTCATCCTGAGCCTGTCGAAGGATGAGGGTACTCGGTCCTGTTTCGGGAAGCCTCACGAAGAGCAGTGACGTCACCGCGAATGAGGGCAGTCTTTTTCGCCCTGCTCCAGCCTTTCAACTGCCGCTCGGCAGCAATGGCATCCGTAATATTCTCGAACTGTTCGGCGAAAAGCAGTCGGACGGGTCTCCGGGATTTCGTGTAACCGCCCTGTGTTTCGTCATTATGTTCTACCAATCGCTTTTCAAGACTCCCCCGTGTGCTGCCCACGTAGACGCGCCCGTCCGCGCATTCGAGAATGTAGACAAACGCGCTCATCCAATTCGCCCTCATACTTCGACAAGCTCAGCATGAGGTCTCGCATTCGCGTGAGGCAAGCAAATGAAGTTATGCGCGGTTATCCGCCCAGCTTCTCGCGCAGGAGCTCGTTCACCATCTGCGGGTTGGCCTTGCCCTGGGTCGCCTTCATCACCTGGCCGGTGAACCAGCCCGCGACCTTGGTGTTGCCGCCGCGATACTCGTCAGCCTGTTCGGGGTTGTCGGCGATGATCCGGTCCACGATCGCGGCGATCTCGCCGGTGTTGGAGATCTGCTTGAGTCCCTTCTCCTCGACGATGTCGGCGGCGGCCTTGCCACTGTCGAACATCTCGTCGAACACGTCCTTGGCGATCTTCCCCGAGATGGTGCCGTCGGCGATCAGGTCGAGCAGCCCGCCGAGCCCCTCCGCCGAGACCGGGCTGTCGGCGATTTCGAGATCGTCGGCGTTGAGCCGCCGGAAGAAGTCGCCCGTGATCCAGTTGGCCGCGATCTTGGGGTCGCGCTTCGCCCCGTCCGGATCGACCACCGCCTCGTAGAATTCCGCCGTCTCGCGCTCGGCGACCAGTACGCCCGCGTCATAGGCGCTCAGGCTGAACTCGTTGGCGAACCGTTGTGCCTTGGCGTCGGGCAGTTCGGGCAGGCTTGCCTTGATCTCGTCCACGAAGGCCTGGTCGAGCTCGACCGGCAGCAGGTCCGGGTCGGGGAAGTAGCGATAGTCGTGGGCCTCTTCCTTGGAACGCATGGAACGGGTCTCGCCCCGGTCGGCGTCGAACAGGCGCGTCTCCTGGTCGATCTCCCCGCCCTCTTCGAGGATCTCGATCTGGCGCCGCGCCTCGTAGTCCACGGCCTGGCGGACGAAGCGCAGGGAGTTCACGTTCTTGATCTCGCAGCGCGTACCGAGGTCCTCGCCCGGGCGGCGGACCGAGACGTTCACGTCGGCGCGGAGCGATCCCTCCTGCATGTTGCCGTCGCAGGTGCCGAGATAGCGCATGATCGAGCGCAGCTTCCCGAGATAGGCCGCCGCCTCCTCGCCCGAGCGGATATCGGGCTTGGAGACGATCTCCATCAGCGCCACGCCGGAGCGGTTTAAATCGATATAGGTCTGGTTCGGATGCCGGTCATGGATCGACTTGCCGGCGTCCTGCTCCAGATGGATGCGCACGATCCCCACCTCAAAGCTCTCGCCGTCCTCCCGGTCCACCGTGACCCGCCCCTCGCCCACGATGGGGTCTGAGAACTGGCTGATCTGATAGCCCTGGGGCAGGTCGGGATAGAAATAGTTCTTCCGGTCGAAGACCGAGCGCAGGTTGATCTCGGCCTCGAGTCCGAGCCCCGTGCGGATTGCCTGGCGGACGGCCGCGATGTTCAAAACCGGCAGCATCCCGGGCATCGCCGCGTCGACCAGGCTCACATGGCTGTTGGGCTCGCCGCCGAACGCCGTCGAGGCGCCGGAGAAGAGCTTGGATTCCGAGATCACCTGGGCATGGACCTCCATGCCGATCACGACCTCCCACGGGCCGGTCTCACCCTCGATCAGGTCGTCGGAGTTGTGCCCGACGCGCGAGGTGAAATGCCCGGCCAGGTGGCCAGGGACGTCGTCTGCGCTGGTGTCGGTCGCGTCGCTCATTCTCTGCCCCACCTCATCATGGCCGCGCGTCGAAGCCGGCGGCGGTCTCGAGGACGCCGGCGGCGCGGAACAGAGTCTCCTCGCCGAAGGCCGGCGCGATCATGTGCAAGCCAAGCGGCAGACCGTCGCCTGACAGCCCGGCGGGGACAGAGATCGCCGGCAGGCCCGCCATCGAGGCCGGCACCGTGAAGATGTCGTTCAGGTACATGGCGATCGGATCGTCCATCTTCTCGCCGATGGCGAACGCGGCGCTCGGCGTCGTCGGCGTCAGGATGACGTCGCAACTGTCCCAGGCGCTGCGGAAGTCTTCCGCGATGCGCGTGCGCACCCGCTGGGCCTTCAGATAGTAGGCGTCGTAGTAGCCGGCCGAGAGGACGTAGGTACCGATCATCACCCGGCGCTGCACCTCAGCGCCGAAGCCCTCGGCGCGGGTCCGCTCGTAGGTGTCGATCAAATCCTCGCCCTCGACCCGCAGGCCGTAACGCACGCCGTCGTAGCGCGCGAGGTTCGAGGAGGCCTCCGCCGGGGCGACAATGTAGTAGGCCGGGAGCGCGTACTTCGTGTGGGGCAGCGAGATATCAACGATCTCCGCGCCCGCGTCGCGCAGCCAGTCGATCCCCTGCTGCCACAGCGCCTCGATCTCGGGCGGCGTGCCGTCCATCCGGTATTCGGCCGGAACGCCGAAGCGCAGCCCCCGGATATCGCCGGTGATCGCGGCGGCATAGTCGGGCACGGGCTGATCGACGCTGGTCGAATCCTTCGGGTCATAGCCGGCCATCGCCTGGAGCATGAGCGCCGAATCCTCGACCGTGCGGGCGAGAGGTCCTGCCTGATCGAGGGAACTCGCGAAGGCAATGATGCCCCAGCGCGAGCACCGGCCATAGGTCGGTTTCATGCCGACGATGCCGCAGAAGGCGCCCGGCTGGCGGATCGAGCCGCCCGTATCCGTGCCCGTGGCGCCGGCCGCGATCCGTGCCGCGACGGCGGCGGCCGAGCCGCCCGAAGACCCCCCCGGCACAAGGTCCTTGCCTGTCGCGTCGCCGCTCTCGGCCTTCCACGGGTTGATGGTCGGCCCGTAGTGGCTGGTGATGTTCGCCGAACCCATGGCGAACTCGTCCATGTTGACCTTGCCGAGCATCACGGCGCCCGCGTCCCAGAGGTTGCGCGTCACGGTCGATTCATAGGGCGGCGCGAAGCCGTCGAGGATGTGGCTGCCGGCCGTCGACAACACGCCCTCGGTGCAGAACAGGTCCTTGATGGCGAGCGGGATGCCGTCGAGCGGTCCGGCGGCGGCGGCCGACGCGCGGCGCGCGTCCGACGCATCCGCCATTTCTCGCGCACGCTCGGGCGTGGGCGCGGTGTAGGCATTCAGGCCCGAGGCCGCGTCCATCGCCACGAGATAGGCATCCGTCAGCTCCCGGGCGGTGAAGTCACCCGCGTCGAGCCCCGCGCCCGCTTCGGCAATCGTCAGGTCGGTCAGCTCGGCCATCACTCGACCACCTTCGGCACGGCGAAGAAACCGTCGGCGGCGGCCGGCGCGTTGGCCAGCACGTCATCCTGCAGGTTGCCGTCATTCATCCGGTCGGCGCGCAGCCGCTGCACCATCTCGACCACGCTGGTCATCGGCTCGACGCCGTCGGTATCGACCTCGTCGAGCTGCTTGATCCAGCCGAGGATGTTGTTGAGCTCATCGGCCAGCGGCGCGAGATCCGCGTCGTCGACATGGATTCTGGCGAGCCGCGCAATGCGACGAACGGTGTCGGTGTCGAGCGCCATGGGTAACCGGTTGGTTGCGTTCGGGAATCGGCGCGGAAGCTATCACCGCGGCGAAAAGGCGGCAATCCTGTCGGGCAAGGAATTTCCGCGCTGCGGCGCGCCGGCGCCCGCCGGATGGACAGGCCCCGCCGCGGCGCCTAAACAGGGCCCATGGCCGTCGTCGAACCCGTCGAACTAAAACCCGCACTCGCACCTCGCGCGCGCCTGCTCGGCCTCGATCTGGGCACCAAGACCATCGGGCTCGCGGTGTCGGACTCGATGCTTATGGTTTCCTCACCGCTCGAGACCCTGCGCCGGACGAAGTTCACCGCCGACGCCGCGGCGCTGCTGGCGCTCATCGCCGAAAAGGAAGTGGGCGGGCTGGTGCTCGGCCTGCCGCGCAACATGGATGGCTCCGAGGGCCCGCGCGCCCAGTCGACCCGCGCCTTCGCCAACAACATGGCCGGCACGACCGACCTGCCCATCACGTTCTGGGACGAACGGCTGACCACGGCCGAGGCCGAGCGGGTGCTAATCGACCAGGCGGACATGAACCGCAAGCGCCGGGGCGAGGTCATCGACAAGATGGCTGCCTCTATCATCCTCCAGAACTTCCTCGATTTTCTGCGGAACAGTAGCTGATGGCACGTGGGAACGACTTCCCCGAGGTCTTGATCGCGCCAACGCGTTCGAAGACCATCGCGAACATCTTCGGGTCGGCCATGTTCGCCATCGCGGCGGTTTTCTTTCTGCTCACACCGGACATCTATGCGCGGCTCGTCGGGATCGTAGGCCTGGTGGTGTTCAGCGCCGGCGCCGCCTATGCGACGCTGCGCCTGGTCTCGAACGCGCCCGTGCTGGTGGTCAACAAGGACGGCCTGTTCGACAGTTCGGGCCTGTTCGCCGTCGGCTGGGTCGCCTGGGGCGAGATCGCGAAAATCGAGCCGCGACGGACCTATCTGACGCGCATGATCAACATCACACCCCACGACCCCGGGGCGATCTTCGCCCGCCTCTCACCACGCCAGCGCTGGTTCGTGCGCCTCAAGGCCGGGATGTCCCACGCCCCGATCAGCATCCCGGCCAGTTTCCTCGGGACGCGGATGGACGAGGTGGCGGCCCTGCTCTCGCGCTACCACGACCGGTTCGGCGGGCGGCGGTGATCCGTACAGGGACGATCATCCTCGCGGCAGCGATGATCTAGTTTGCGCCCCCGGCACAGGCCGGCGCCTGCGCCGAGGCCAATATCACGATCAGCGCTCCGCCTCTTTCACACGCTGACCAGCGCGACTTTGTCGAGAAGTTCCGGGCGTCTGTCGCGAAGGTCTGCACCTGGTGGGGCGGAGAATTCGCCAGGCCCTACCGGATCGAGATCGATGAAAGTCACTCCATCGCCATGGCGATGATCCCGTCCTGGCGGGGCGACCGCGGGCAGGTGATCTTTCCCATGCGCACCGTCCGCCAGGGCATTTCGCCCATCACCCACGAGATCGTTCATGTGATCGCGCCCAACGGGAACCGGTTTCTCGCCGAGGGGCTGGCCGTACACGCCCATGACGCGCTGGGCGGCCAGGCCGCGTTTCCCAACTTCGGCGACGACCTGCACATGCGCGCCGCAGCACTCGCGGCCGACGCCGACATGGCCGCCCTCGAGAGGATCGCGGCCCTGGCCGGTCTCAGGTTGCCCGACTTGAGACCGCAGGACGCCTACCTGGCCGCAGGGTCATTCGTCCGGTTCCTGGTCCAGGAATATGGCATGGAGAAGTTTCGGGAACTCTATGCGATCACGCCCCTCGTCGAGCGCGGGCGGTTCGCCGGCCTACCGGAGCGCTGGCAGGGTGTCTATAGACAGAGTTTCGACGAGCTTGTTGCCGCGTGGCGCGCGGCGATCGGCAGCTAACCGGCGACAACGAGGCCGCGCACCTCGGCCAGGTGGCCGAGCTTCACATAGATCAGGCACCCGGTGTCGCTGAAGGGCGCGAGCTTCGTGCCCGGCGGGCTCCGCAGCCAGCTGCCCGCCGGATAGCGGCCGTGCTCGTCGTCCAGTTCGCCCTCCAACACCAGAATCTCCTCACCCCCGACATGGCCGTGGCGCGGAACCGACGCACCTGGTGCCAGGCGGAACATAATCACCTCTTCCGGGCCGAAGCTGTGCAGCGCCAGCTTCTCGACGCCCGCGGCGTCCGTCTCCTGCCAGTCGCCATTGCGCGTATCGGTCCGCACCAAGGTCTGGTCCTCGGGATCCATCTGCCAGAGCTTCACCAGGATCGTGCATCCCGCGGCGCTCGACGGGGTGTGAGCGGATCCGACCGGGTTGCGGACGTAGAAACCCGGGCCGTAGTCGCCATGCTCGTCGGAGAACACGCCATCGAGGACGAGGAACTCCTCGCCGCCGCTGTGGGTGTGGGCCGAAAACGAACTGCCGGGTGCGTAGCGCACGATGCTGGTGGCGCGCGCCACCTCGTCACCGATGCGGTCGAGCATGCGCCGGTCGACCCCCGGCAACGGGGACGAAATCCAGTCGAGCGCATTGGTGTCGAGGACCACGCGCTGGGAAAAATCGGCGTTCACTTCCATGGGGCGATCTCCCGGGGCATCCAACAGGAACCTAGGCCCTGCCCGCGCGCGATCAATCCCAGGTCTTCCAGGGTGCGCCACCGGCGTCCCATAGTGCCTCGAGCTGGTTCTTCTCGCGCAGCGTGTCCATGGGCTGCCAGAATCCGTCATGGCGCCACGCGGCTAGCTCGCCCCCTTCGGCCATGGCGTTCAGCGGCGCCTGCTCCCACACCGTGTCATCCCCGTCGATCAGGTCGAGGACGCTCGGCTCGCAGACGAAGAAACCGCCGTTGATGGTGCCGCCGTCGCCGCGCGGCTTCTCGGCGAAACGGGTGACACGATCGCCCTTGATTTCGGCGGCACCGAACCGGCCCGGCGGCCGCACCGCCGTCATGGTGCAACGCGCGCCTTGCGCTGCGTGGAATTTCACGGTCGCCGTGACATCCACGTCCGCGACCCCGTCGCCATAGGTCAGGCAGAAGGTCTCGCCGTCGAGATGCTCGGCCACCCGGGCTATCCGGCCGCCCGTTTGGGTGTCTTCGCCCGTATCGACCAGGGTGACGGTCCAGGGCTCCGCGGCCATGTTGTGATAGCGAATCTCGTTGCTGGCGAGATCGACCGTCACGTCCGAGGAATGCAGGACGTAATTCGCGAAGTATTCCTTAATCAGGTAGCCCTTGTAGCCGAGGCAGATCACGAAATCGGTGATGCCGTGCTGCCCGTAGATCTTCATAATATGCCAAAGGATCGGGCGCCCGCCGATCTCGATCATCGGCTTGGGCCGCAGCTCCGTTTCCTCCGCGAGCCGCGTGCCGCGCCCGCCGGCGAGTATCACCGCTTTCATCGCCCGGTCTCCCCTTGGCCGCCCGGATTTACCGTCGCCTTCTACCAGAGCGCCGGGTGCGTCGCCAGAAGTTCCGGAAATCTGCCGGTGCGGCGAATTCCGGGCGGTACATAACAACGCCTTGCGTTTCGATGAGTACCGTCCCTATATTCCGGCTTTAATGACTGTCGCCACCACAGGCCTCTCCGCGCAAGATCAGCCCGCGGAATTCCCGTTTCCACATCGCCATCTTTTGGGCATCCAGGATCTCTCCCCGGACGAGATCGGCTACCTGCTTGACCTGTCGAACTGGTATGCCGAATACAACCGCGCGCGCGGGCCCAAGCTCGACCTGATGCGCGACAAGACACTCATCAACCTGTTCTTCGAGGACTCGACCCGGACCCGCACCAGCTTCGAGCTGGCCGGGATGCGGCTCGGCGCCGACGTGATCAACATCGCGGTGGCGAACTCGTCCATCAAGAAGGGCGAGACCATCGTCGATACGGCGATGACCCTGAACGCCATGCATGCCGACGCGCTCGTCGTCCGGCACTCCAATGCCGGGGCGGTCAAGCTCCTGTCGGAGAAGGTGAACTGCTCTGTCATCAACGGCGGCGACGGCAGCCACGAACACCCGACCCAGGCACTGCTCGACGCGCTCACGATCCGGCGACGCAAGGGCACGCTGCAGGGTTTGCTGGTGGCGTTGTGCGGCGACGTCGCCCACAGCCGGGTCGCACGCTCCAACATCTACCTTTTGCAGACCATGGGCGCGCGGGTGCGCGTCATCGCGCCGCCGACGCTCATCCCCGCCGCGATGGAGCGGCTTGGCGTCGAGGTATTCCACGACATGCGCGCCGGTCTGGAGGGCTGTGACATCGTGATGATGCTCCGCCTTCAGCGCGAGCGCATGGAGGGTTCCTTTGTGCCGTCGGTGAACGAGTATTTCCGCTTCTACGGGCTGGACTACGACAAGCTCCGGCACGCCAAGCCGGATGCGCTTATCATGCATCCGGGACCGATGAACCGGGGCGTCGAGATCGACTCCGACGTTGCCGACGACATCGACCGGTCATTGATCCGCGAGCAGGTCGAGATGGGCGTGGCCGTCCGCATGGCCTGCCTCGATGTGCTCACCCGCGAAAGCACCGCGGCGGCGTCATGACTGGCAAGACCGCCTACATCAACGCCCGGGTGATCGACCCCGCGTCGAGACTCGACGCGGGCGCCACTCCCCAGGGCGGCGTTCTCACCGACGGTGCCCGGATCGTCGCGATCGGCACCGACATCTTCGCCTCCGGCACACCGACGGGTGCCGAGATCATCGATTGCGCGGGCGCGGTCCTCAGCCCCGGGCTTGTTGATATGCGGGTGGACTTCTGCGAGCCGGGCAACGAGCACAAGGAAGACATCGAGAGCGGCAGCCGGGCAGCCGCGGCCGGCGGCGTCACGGCGGTGGTCACCCTGCCCGACACAGATCCGGCCATCGACGACGCATCCGTGCTCGAATTCGTCGCGCGGCGCGCGCGCGACGTGAAACTCGTCAAGGTGTTCGCCTACGCCAGCGTAACCCGCAATGCCGACAGCGACGAGATCGTCGAGATGGGGCTGCTGAAGCAGGCGGGTGCCGTCGCCTTCACCAACGGACGCCGCGCGGTGGCCAACGCCAAGACACTGTCGCGCGCGCTCAAATACGCGCTCGCATTCGACGCGCTCATAGTCCAGCACCCCGAGGAACCGGCGCTGGCCAACGGTGGCGTCATGCAGTCGGGCGAACTGGCGACCCGTCTCGGCCTGCCCGGCATTCCCCGTGAGGCCGAGACGATCATGATCGACCGTGACCTGGCACTGGTAAGGATGACCGGCGGCCGCTACCACGCCGCCCACATCTCCACCGCCGGCGGCGTCGCGCGCATCCGCGCGGCCAAGGCCGAGGGGCTGAAAGTCACCTGCGACACCGCACCCCCCTATTTCGCGCTCAACGAGCTGGCCGTGGGCGAATACCGGACGTTCGCCAAGCTCTCCCCGCCGCTGCGCACCGAGGAAGACAGGCAGGCAATCGTCGCCGGTCTCGCCGACGGCACGATCGACTGCATCGCGTCGGATCACCTGCCGCAGGACCAGGAATCCAAGCGCCTGCCCTTCGAACTGGCCGAGTTCGGCGCCGCGGGTCTCGAGAGTCTGCTCGCGCTCACACTCGAGCTGGTGCACAACGAACATCTCGAATTGCCCGCCGCGCTTGCCAAGGTGACCGCACGACCGGCCGAGCTCCTCGACCTGCCTGTGGGCCGGCTGCATGTCGGCGGCCCGGCAGACATCGTCATATTCGATCCGGACAAGCCAAACCGGATCGAGCCCGACAATTTCACATCGAAGTCGAAGAACTCGCCGTTTGATGGCCGGCTGGTCCAGGGCCGCGTGATCCGGACCATCGTCGACGGCCGGACGATCCACACGGACACGCCCTAGCCAGGCTGGGAAACACCCATGGTCGAAGACGGCGCCAGCCCCATCCTCTTCTACTGGAGCACCTTCCAGGCGACCTTCTCGATCCCCGACTGGAAGAACCTGGTCTATGGCTGGCAGGTATTCGTACCGCCGATCCTAGCCGCCTACATCCTGGGAAGCATCCCCTTCGGCCTGATCCTCGCGCGGCTCGGCGGCAAGGGCGACCTGCGCCGGATCGGCTCCGGCAACATCGGCGCCACCAACGTCCTGCGTACCGGCAGTAAGAAACTGGCGGCGGCGACGCTCTTCCTTGATGGCGCGAAGGGATATGTCGCGGTCCTCGTGCCGCACTTCCTGTTCGGGCCGGATGTGGCCTTCTTCACCGCGCTCGCGGTCGTGCTCGGGCACCTCTTCCCGGTGTGGCTCGGGTTTCGCGGGGGCAAGGGTGTGGCGACAACGCTTGGCGTTTTGCTCGGCCTCCACTGGCTGCTGGGCCTGGCGGCGCTTGCGACCTGGCTCCTCGTTGCCTTGGTGTTCCGCTACTCCTCCTTGTCTGCGCTCGTGGCAATCGCTCTCGCACCGGTCTACGCATGGTGGCTGGGCGAACCCCAGGCCGGGGGCATCGCGACCTTCCTCGCCATCCTCGTGTGGGTCTGCCATGCCGGAAACATCCGCAGACTCCTGCGCGGCGAGGAATCGCGCATCAAGCTCAAGAGCTCCGGCACGTCCGGTTGACCGCCCCTCTTTCCGGGGGCCATGCTCGCTCCCGTGAACGGCACCGCAATCTCAGACGTTGAACGCTGGGACAGGCTGCGCCTGTTCCGAACGGCGCATATTGGCCCCATGACCTGGCGCGAACTCATGGACCATTTCGGGTCGGCGACCGACGCCATCGCCGCGTTGCCGGACTTCGCGGGGCGGGCCGGCTGAAAACGTTTCGAGGTGGTGAGCGAAAGCGAGGCCGAAGCCGAACTGGAGCGGCTCACCGCGCTGGATGCCAAGGCGATCACTCTTGGCGAACCCGGCTATCCGGAACCCCTCTCCGCCATCGACAATCCACCGCCTTTCCTAGCCGTGCGCGGCCAGCCCGCGCACCTCACCCGCACCGGTATCGCCATCGTGGGGGCGCGCAACGCCTCTGCCAGCGGCCGCCGGGTCGCCGAGACCATCGCAGCGGACCTGGCCTCCGACCCGGCTGTCACGGTCGTCTCGGGCCTCGCGCGCGGCATCGATGCCGCCGCCCATGCCGGTGCGATTTGCGATGGCGGATCGACCGTCGCGGCCATGACCGGCGGGATCGACACTGTCTATCCGCCTGAGAACGAGGGGCTCTACAACGACATCGTCGCGCGCGGGGCCGCGGTTAGCGAGATGCCGCCGGGCCTCGCGCCCCGGTCGAAGCACTTCCCGCGCCGCAACCGCATCGTCTCGAGCCTCAGCCTCACCGTCGTGGTGATCGAGGCGGCGCGCAAGTCGGGTTCTCTGATCACCGCGCGGCTGGCCGGTGAACAAGGGCGCCCCGTGCTGGCGGGGCCAGGGTCTCCCCTCGATCCCCGTGCCTACGGTGCGAACCATCTGATCCGGGAGGGGGCCGTCCTGGTACGCGATGCCGGGGACGTGTTCGAGGCCGTGCGGCCGATGCTGGCCGCAGAAACGGAACCTCCAGAAAGGCCCGCAACGCGGCGTCCGGCAGCGATTCTCGACCTCGATGTGCCGAACGAAAAGGTCCGCGAAAGCGTGGTGGCGTGTCTGTCGCCAGCACCGGTCGCGGTTGACGAAATCGTGCGGCGGTGCCAATTAACCGCCCCAATCGTCCGGACGATCCTGCTCGAGCTCGAATTGGCGGGTCGCCTGGAACGGCATCCGGGCAACCGCGTGGCGGCCTGCTGAGGCAGCGAAACCACACGACACCCGGCCATCGCGTGAACGGAAGTACAGCGAAAGCCGCCCTGCATGAACGTCGTCGTCGTCGAATCTCCCTCCAAGGCCAAGACCATCAACAAGTATCTCGGTGATGCCTACACCGTGCTTGCCTCCTACGGTCATGTGCGCGATCTGCCGCCTAAGGACGGATCGGTTCGGCCGGACGAGGACTTCGAGATGGACTGGTCCGTCGATGCCCGCTCCGAGAAGCAGATCGACGCGATCATCGATGCGCTGGACGGCGCCGAGACGCTCTACCTCGCAACGGACCCCGATCGCGAGGGCGAGGCCATCTCCTGGCACATCGAGCAGTTGCTGCGCGACCGCGGCCTCCTCGACAACATTGACGTCAAGCGCGTCGTCTTCAACGAAATCACCAAGGGCGCGGTCCAGGACGCCTTCAATCACCCGCGCGGCCTAAACGACGAACTCGTCGAGGCCTATCTGGCTCGGCGCGCACTCGACTATCTGGTCGGCTTCAACCTGTCGCCGGTGCTCTGGCGCAAGCTGCCGGGCTCACGCTCGGCCGGCCGGGTCCAGTCGGTCGCCCTGCGGCTGATCTGCGAGCGCGAGGCCGAGATCGAGGCCTTCAAGGCGCGCGAGTACTGGACCATCGAGGTCGGGCTCGACAGCGCCAAGGGCGCGCCCTACCAGGCGCGGCTCGTCGAACGCAACGGTACGAAGCTGGAACGGTTCGACCTCGCCGACGAGGGCGCAGCCAACGCCGCCAGGAGCGAGGTCGAGGCCGCGAGCTTCAAGATCGCGTCGATCGAGAAGAAACGCACGCGACGCAACCCGCAGCCGCCGTTCACGACATCGACCCTGCAGCAGGAAGCCTCTCGCAAGCTCGGCTTCGGTGCCTCCCAGACAATGCGGGTCGCTCAGCGTCTCTACGAGGGTGTCGAGATCGACGGCGAGACCGTCGGCCTCATCACCTACATGCGTACGGACAGCGTGACCCTGAGCCAGGAAGCCATTGCATCGTGCCGCGACCTGATCGACCAGGACTTCGGAAACGACTATCTGCCCGAGAAACCGCGCGTCTATCGCACCCGCGCCAAGAACGCCCAGGAGGCTCACGAGGCGGTGCGACCGACGGACCTGTTCCGCCGCCCGGGGAGCCTCAAAAGCGTCCTCGACGGCGATCTGTTCCGCCTCTACGAGCTTATCTGGCGACGCACCCTCGCCTCCGAGATGGCCGAGGCGCAGATTGACCGGGTCGCCGTCGATCTCCGTTCCGCCGACAGCCAGCTCGCGCTGCGCGCGAACGGCCAGACAATTGCCTTCGACGGCTTCCTGAAGCTCTACCGCGAGGACAAGGACGACGATCCGGCCAACGGCGACGGCGACGCGACGGAGAATGACGACGAGCGCCGGCTGCCACCCCTCGAGGAGGGCGAGCCCTCGGCCGTGCGCGAGGTCAACCCCGAGCAGCACTTCACCCAGCCGCCGCCGCGCTACTCGGAGGCGAGCCTCGTCAAGACGATGGAAGAGCTCGGTATCGGCCGTCCCTCGACCTATGCCTCGATCATCCAGGTCCTGCAGGACCGCAAGTATGTACAGCTCGACCGCAAGCGCTTCGTACCCGAGGACCAGGGCCGGCTGGTGACGAGTTTCCTGAGCAGCTTCTTCGAACGCTACGTCCAGTACGACTTCACCGCCCGCATGGAAGAGCGGCTCGACGACATATCCGGCGGCCGCATCGACTGGAAGGCCGTCCTGCGCGAGTTCTGGCAGGATTTCTCGGCCGCCATCGACGGCACTGCCGAGCTACGGGTCCGTTCGGTCCTCGATGCCCTCGACGAGGAGCTCGGGCCGCATTTCTTCCCGACCCGGGAGGACGGCAGCGACGCGCGCGTCTGCCCCGCCTGCAGTGAAGGCCGCCTGGGCCTCCGCATTGGCAAGCACGGCCCGTTCGTCGGCTGTTCGAACTATCCGGAGTGCAAGTACACGCGCAAGCTGGCCGTCGACGGCGGCGACGACGAGACGGCCGACCTGGCCAACGGACCGCGCGAACTCGGCAAGGACCCCGAAACCGGCAAGGACGTGACGCTGCGCAAGGGTCCGTATGGACTCTATGTCCAGCTCGGCGAGCTCGAGGGCGAGGGCAAGAAGGCGACGAAGCCGAAGCGTTCGTCGATCCCCGACGGTTACAGCCTCGACGAAATCGAGCTCGAACTCGCGCTGGGCCTGCTGGCGCTGCCGCGTGATATCGGACCCCACCCGGAAGACGGTGTGATGATCCAGGCGGGCCTCGGACGGTACGGCCCGTATGTTAAGCACGGCACTGTCTACGCCTCCCTGCCGGATCCGCGCGAAGTGCTCACCGTCGGGCTCAATCGTGCGGTGACGGTTCTCGCCGAAAAGGGCAAGGGCCGGCGGGGACGCGCCGCACCGCTCAAGGAGCTCGGCAACCATCCGGACGACGACAAGCCGGTCACGGTGCATGACGGCCGCTACGGTCCCTATGTGAAGCACGGCAAGATCAACGCGACGATCCCCAAGGACGCCGACCCAGCGGACATGACCCTTGAGGTGGCGGTGGAGCTGATCGCCGCGCGCGCAGCCAAGAAGAAGGCGGCGCCGGTGAAGAAGAAAACGACGAAGAAGCCGGCGAAAAAAACTGCGGCAAAGAAGAAAGCCGCCGCAAAGAAAAAGACGGCCGCCAAGACCGACAGCCCGGAGAGTGCCGACACCGCGCCGGGCGCGGAGTAGCCCTCCGGCTTGGCCAAGCGCCCCACCAGCAATTCCGACATGGACGGAACGCCTGACGAGTCGGCCGTTCTCGCGATGCTCGAGAACTCCGCCGACGCGCTACCGACCCGCGACATAGCTCGAAAATTCGGCGTCAAGGGGAGCCAGCGTACGGCACTCCGCAATCTTCTGCGCGAACTTGAGGCCGCAGGCCGCATCGAGCGCGTCCAGGGCCGGCGCTGGCGTCTGGCCGATGTGCTCCCTCCGGTCGCAATCCTCGAGGTCGTCGGCATTGATGACGACGGAGACCTCCGGGTCAGACCGGTCGACCTATCCGACGCGAAGCAGGAACCGCAGATCGAACTTCTTCCCGCACCGCGCAGCATGCCGGCGCCGGGGCCGGGTGACCGGTTCCTCGCGCGGATCAGCCCGCGTGGCAGCGGCCGCTACACAGCGAAGCCGCTGCGCCCTGCCGAAAGCGAGGCGGAGACGACCATCGGCCAGTTTCGCAGCAGCCGCGACGGCGGTCGGATCGTCTCGCTCGAGCGTGGCCGCCGCGACGAGCTCACACTCGACCCATCGAGCGATATCGCGGCAGAAGACGGCGACCTCGTCGTCGCCGAGGTACTGCCGGCGCGACGCCAGGGCCTCCCGCAGGCGCGCATCGTCGAAAATGTCGGTGCCGGCGATGCGCCCGGCGCGATCAGCCGTATCGCCATTCACCGCGCGGGGATCCCGGACCGGTTTCCCGACGCCGCAGTGACCGAAGCCGAGGCTGCGAAACCTCCCTCGCTGGGCGATCGCACGGATCTGCGCGAGCTGCCACTCGTGACGATTGACGGCGCCGACGCCAGCGATTTCGACGATGCGGTTTTCGCCGAACCCGACACCGTCCGCAGCACGGACGGCGGCTGGCACCTCGTTGTCGCCATCGCGGATGTTGCCGCATATGTCCGGCCCGGCACCGCGCTCGACCGGGAAGCCTACCAGCGCGGCAACTCTGTCTATTTTCCCGACCGGGTGGTGCCGATGCTGCCCGAGGCACTCTCGAATGGCCTCTGCTCGCTGCGCCCGGGCGAAGAGCGCGCCTGCCTGACGGCGGATATCTGGATCGGACCGGACGGGAGCCTGCGGTCGTTCCGGTTCGGTCGCGCGCTCATGCTTTCGGCTGCGCGGCTCACCTACGAAGAGGTTCAGGCGGCGCGTGACGCCGGCCATGACCCGGTCGCCCCGCGACATCTCGACCATCTCTACGGCGCCTTCGAGGCACTCCACAGCGCTCGGCGCGCACGCGGTACGCTCGACCTCGAGCTTCCCGAACGCCGTGTCGTGCTCGCTGACGATGGAACCGTCTCCGATATCGCCCCCGTGGCGCGGCTCGACAGCCACCGCCTGATCGAGGAATTCATGATCGCGGCCAACGTCGCCGCCGCGCGCGAACTCCAGAAACGCCGCCAGCCCGTGATGTACCGGATTCACGACGAACCCTCGGCGGAGAAAATCGAGGACCTTCGCGAGGTCCTCGCCAGTTTTGGCATCCGCATGGCGAAGGCCGGCATCGCGCGCCCGGCGGACTTCAACAAGATTCTCGCGGAGGTCCGCGGCGAGGAGCACGAGACACTGGTCAGCGAACTGATCCTGCGCGCGCAAATGCAGGCCGTCTACAGCCCCGACAATCTCGGCCATTTCGGCCTCGGTCTGCGCGACTATGCTCACTTTACATCACCCATCCGACGCTATGCCGATTTGCTGGTACATCGCGCCCTCATCCGCGGCCTCGGCCTCGGCGACGGGGGGCTCGAGGAGGATCAGGCCGGCCGCTTCGAGGAGCTGGGAGAGCACATCTCCAAGACCGAGCGCCGGGCCGTGCTCGCCGAGCGCGACGCTAACGACAGGTACACGGCTGCGTTCCTTACCGGGCATGTCGGCGCGCATTTCTCGGGTACGATCCGCGGCGTCACGCGCACCGGCCTGTTCGTTGCGATCGACGACAAGGGCGCCGAAGGCTTCGTGCCGGCCTCGCGCCTGCCGGGCGGGCGCCCGCGCTTCGATGCGCGCACCCAAACAATCGAATCGCGCGGCGGCGGCCGCTACCGGCTCGGCGATGCTGTGGAAATCAGGGTCTCCGAGGCGGATGGGCTTCGGGGTTCGTCCATCTTCGACCTCATGGACGGCGGCGGCAATGCATCCGACGCGCCGGGCAGGAAGAAACGCCCGACCAAATCGGGCCGCAAGCGCCCAGACAAGCGTGCCGTCAAACGCCGCCGCCGGCGTTAACCTGTTGCTACCGATTTCGCGTAGAATGAACGCTTAACAATCCGTCCTTTACCGTGCCCGCATCTGCGCGATATGTGGATGACATGAACGGTTTGAACTCCTGTTTCGCGCTCGTGCGACATGCAGTCGCAACAGCGGCGGCGCTCACGCTCGCGGCCTGTGTGCAGCTAGGCGGCAACGTTGCGACGGAATATTCCGACGACTACAGCCGCGACATGTTCAACACCGGATACCGGTTCATCAACGAACGCTACATCGCGCCCGTCTCGCTGCGGGATTTGAGCATCAGTGGCCTCGCCGGTCTGCATCAGATCGATTCCGGACTCACCATTGGTCCGCGCGATCGTCATATCGAGGTCCGCTACCGGAACCGCGTGGTGGGACAGCTCGAGGCACCGCGAGAGAGCGATTCTGTCGCCTGGAGCGAGACGACCGTGCACGCGATCTCCATTGCCCGCGACGCGTCGCCCCTTCTAGCGGACGCCGGCGCGGAAACGGTCTTCAAGGCCGTGTTCGACGGGGTCCTGTCTCCGCTCGACAAGTTCTCACGGTACGATGACGCAGCAACAGCCGCAGAGAAACGCGCCTATCGTGACGGATTTGGCGGCATTGGCGTCACGATCATCCAGGAAGAGCGCGACGCACTTGTTCTCTCGGTCACCGAAGGCGGCCCTGCGGCACGCGCTGGTGTACGCACGCAAGACCGCATAACGCACATCGAAGGCATCTCGGTCGCCGGCTGGACCCAGCGCGAGCTGGTCGAGGCCCTTCGCGGGCCGATCAACACGCCTGTCGCCTTAACGGTGTCGCGCACCGGGGCACCCAGTCCGATCGCGGTCGAACTGACACGCCATCATGTCGTTCCGGAGACGGTGGAAGTGCGGCGCGAGGACGGCATCGCCATCGTCCGGCTTGTCGGTTTCAATATCGATTCGGCAAAGGGGGTGCGACGCGCAATCAGAAAACAGATGCGCAGCGCGGACGGTCCTCCAACCGGCTTCGTCCTCGATCTTCGGTCCAATCCCGGCGGGCGACTCGACGTTTCCATCGATGTTGCCGACATCTTCCTCGAAGCGGGCAACATCATCGAGACGCGTGGCCGGCATCCGGGTAGCCAGCAGGCCTACGCGGCATCGGAGGGAGACGAGGCGGGGCAAAGACCGGTCATCGTTCTGATCAATGGCAACTCGGCGTCCGCGTCGGAGATCGTGACGGCGGCACTCCAGGACCATGGACGCGCTGTCGTTATCGGCACCAACTCGTTTGGTAAAGGTTCGGTACAATCCGTACTGCGGCTGCCGAACAACGGCGAGATCACCCTGACCTGGTCGCGCATTCTCGCACCCTCGGGGTACCGGCTCCATGAACTAGGGGTCCTGCCGACGGTCTGCACCCATGGCGGGGGCGACCTGCAATCCGCCGATTCGCTGGTCCCGGCCGTTCGCGGCGGGCAGAACGTGATCGCCGGGCAACTGGGAAACTGGCGTGCCACCGGCAACGAGGAAAGTGCCGATCGTGCCGGCTTGCGCACGATCTGTCCGTCAGACGGCGGCCTGCCCGACGTGGACATCGCCCTTGCACGCGCTATCATCGCGGACCAGGGACTTTACGCATCGCTGGTCCGGCAGGCGGACACAGCGGTAGCACACCGTTAGCCCGATCCCGCTTGACTTGAGGCGGTTGCGCGTTATCTTCCCGGCCAGATTGAAGCCCACGGGACGAAGAACATGGCGAAACCCGCGACCATCCTTGTGAAACTGGTCAGCTCTGCAGACACCGGTTACTACTATGTGACGAAAAAGAATCCGCGCCTCAAGCCGGAGAAGCTCGAGATGCGCAAGTACGACCCGGTCGTGCGTAAGCACGTCACGTTCAAGGAAGAAAAGATGAAATGACGACTCTCTCGGTTATTTGTATCGGGAAAGCCGCCCATCGGGCGGCTTTTTTCATGTGCCAATCGAAAGCACCGAACTAGGCGTTATGAACTTCTGTACTGTCTGGAGAAACTCCACGACCGAGATCGGCTTGGCGATATACGCCTCGCAGCCGCCCTGGCGAAGCTTCTCCTCATCGCCCTTCATGGCAAAGGCCGTAACCGCGATCACTGGAATATCGCTCAGCTCATCGTCTTCCTTGATCCACTTCGTCACCTCGAGTCCCGAAACCTCCAGAAGCGAGATGTCCATCAGGACAAGGTCAGGGCGATGGTAGCGCGCAAGCTGCAGAGCTTCGCGGCCATCCTTCGTCTGCAGGGTGGCATAGCCCTGCGCCCCCAGGAGATCGCAGAAGAGCTCCATATTCAGTTCGTTGTCTTCAACGATCAGAACGGTCTTCGACATACCCTGCCACCGAAAAACTCATGCATCCCGGCCGGGCGGATTCTCAAGATGCTGCCTTGAGTCGTCCGTTCCCCTCTCCAAACCGGACTCCGTTAGGAAAATGAATGCTAGTATCCCAATGGTCCAAAACTAGCCTTCACACATCTGCGGCATGCGCATTGGAATCGATCTCGGCGGCACCAAAATGGAAGGAATCGTGCTGGATGATTCCGGCGCCGAGCAGGCACGGGCGCGCGTTGCGACTCCTCAGGGCGACTACAGGGGCACACTCCATACGATCGCGGATCTCATTGATCGCATCGATCCCAACCCCGGCAGGGGGACCGCCATCGGCATCGGTATTCCCGGAACGATCTCACCCGCAACCGGACTGATCAAGAACGCGAACTCGACCTGGCTGATCGGCCGGCCGTTCGACCGCGACCTGTCCTCGTATCTCGGGCGACCCGTGCGCGTCGCCAACGACGCCAACTGCTTCGCCGTTTCCGAGGCGATCGACGGCGCCGGAGCTGACGGCACGACGGTCTTCGGCGTCATTGTTGGAACGGGTGTCGGCGGTGGCCTGGTGCACCGGGGCCAGACCATGATAGGTGCCAACGCGATCGCGGGTGAATGGGGCCACACGCCACTGCCCTGGATGACCGAGGAAGAGTTTCCCGGTCCCGAATGCTTCTGCGGTCGCCGGGGTTGCATCGAGACATTCGTATCCGGCCCCGCGATCGCGCATGATCATGCCACCCGCTTCGGAGGGGGCCTATCCGCTGCCGAGATCGCCGCCGCCGCGCACGACGGTAATCGTTCCGCAACCGAAACGCTCATACGGTTCGCGGATCGTCTGGCACGCGGACTTGCCATGATCATCGACATCATCGACCCGGACGTTATCGTCCTGGGGGGCGGCCTCTCGAACATCGACAGTCTCTACGACACACTGCCGGAGCGGGTTGCCGCCCACATATTCTCGGATGCCGCTAGCACGCTCATCCGCAAGGCGAAACACGGCGATTCCAGCGGCGTGCGTGGCGCCGCATGGCTTTGGCCGCCGGCCGGATGACGGACGCTCCACAACTTGCGAACATCGGTCTATGCCGCGATTGCGCCGCGAGCGTCCCGGCCGGCGCCGTGCGCTGCCCCGCCTGTACAGCCCCACGCACGATCTTCCACAGCGAACTGGAAACACTGTCGATCGCACATCTCGATTGCGATGCGTTCTACGCAAGCGTGGAGAAGCGGGACGACCCTTCCCTGCGCGACAAGCCGGTCATAGTCGGCGGCGGACGGCGCGGCGTGGTATCCGCGGCCTGTTATGTCGCACGCATCAAGGGGGTGCACTCGGCTATGCCGATGTTCAAGGCGCTCAAACTCTGCCCCGATGCCACAGTGATCCAACCGGATATGGAGAAATACAGCGCCGTCGGCCGGCAGATACGCGAGCTCATGCGCGATATCACACCTCTTGTCGAACCGCTCTCGATCGATGAGGCCTTCCTGGATCTCACCGGCACAGAGCGTTTACATCACGCCAGCCCCGCGCGATCCCTCATCCGGTTGGTCAACCGTATCGAACGCGACATCGGCGTCACCGCCTCGATCGGGCTCAGCTACAACAAGTTTCTTGCGAAGCTGGCGTCCGACATCGACAAGCCCCGCGGCTTCGCGATCATTGGCAAGTCCGAAGCCCTCGACTATCTGGAGACCCTGCCCGTCAGTCGTATCTGGGGCGTCGGCAAGTCCCTGCACCGAAAGCTGCGCGCCGACGGGCTCGAAACGATCGGGCAGCTTCGTACGTTCGATGAGAACCGTCTGGTCGAGCGCTACGGCGCCATCGGGCAGCGCCTGGCCCGGTTCAGCCGCGGCGAGGATCATCGTATCGTGAAGCCGCACTCCGATCCGAAGAACCTGTCGAGCGAAACCACATTCTTCGAGGATATCGCCGATCGCGAAACGCTGCACCAGCGCCTCTGGCCCTTGTGCGAAAAGGTGACCGACCGCATGAAGGCGCGCGACCTCGCCGGCCGCACCGTCACGGTCAAGCTCAAATCGTCGGAATTCAGGACACTGACGCGCTCGCAGGCCCTGAGTGCGCCAACCCAGCTGGCGGAGACCCTCTTCCGCGCGGCCTCGCCGCTGCTCGACCGCGCCATCGCTGCAGCACCGCAAGGCAGCAAGTTTCGGCTCATCGGCGTCGGACTCTCGAACTTTACCGACCCGCTGGAGGCCGATCCGCCCGACCTGGCCGACCCGGACGCCGATCATCGCAAACGGGTCGAGTCCGTCATCGATCAGGTCCGCGGAAAACTGGGGAGAGACGCTATTGGCAAGGGGAGAACGCTGTTCCGACGCGCCGCGGCAGACGACCCAGGCGATTGCAACTAGGGAAAGCCCAGTGGCCGGTCAGTTACAACGCGGCGGCTCGAGCTCCTCGATCTCGACCAGGGCCGCGACCAGGGAAAACTCGCCGTAATCGAACTCGAACCGGCGCACGACCCCGTTGTCCTGCAAGACCTGGGTCATCTCGAACTCCGGTTCCTCGTTGAGTCGCCTGGAGGGGTTGCTGGCGAACATCGCCAGCCGCACCGACCACCATTTGTGTGCGCTGATCGCGCCGAAGCTGTTTTCGCTGCCGTCGGCCGCATCCCGTGCCTTGCCGAGAATCAGCGAATTCGCGGCCATCGGTGCGTTTTCCGGCTGCGAGCCGTCGAAGTAGTGGCTGAAGGCACGGGTCTGCCCCTTCTCGGCCGCCGAGATGACCGCGATCGTATGCTCAAAGGGGAATACGGTGTCTGCCGGCAGATCTAAGGAAATGCCGCGCGGGACCTTGTAGATCGCCCGTCCGGTCTTACCCGGTCCGTCGCGCTCGGCCTCGCCCTTCACCGCCTCGACAGTCTCGCCGCCGACGCGGGTTTCGGAATCGAAACTGAAGAGCGTGCCGTCGTCCGCCTCGAAACTCATCATGACCACTTCCGAATTGATCGGCTCTCCCTCGCCCGGCGCCATACTGACTGCCAGCCGCTGGCTCGAAGCCCAGCCGTCACATGCCCGACGCCACTCGGCCACCATGCGGCCACGGGCATCGACAATGTTCGAGCCGGCATCGACCCGGCCAATTCTTATCTCGTAGAAGGCGCGGTGCGACGCATGGCTGATGGCCGCTGCTCCTACAATTTCTGGAAACAGCAGCAACGCCAGGCAGGCTCCGGCGACCGAAAAACTCGCAGATTTGAGGTCGAGCGGCATGATGAAACTATTCTAACCGGAAACACCCGGCAGATTCATGCCATACAGCGAGTTGAAGAAGCCTTACCGACCGTCAGGACGACGCGGGGAATTAGTTCAGCTGCGCCACCTGCGGAAACGTGTCCGCGGCATGCAAGGGCCTGTCGGCATCGCATGGCGGGATACCGCCGTCCGAGTTGCATGCGCGCAATGTCCAGGTGTCCACAACGCCCATGCGCTACACTTGCGCGAGCGGCGAATCGATGACGACCCTGTGCCATGTACGCCCATCGATCTCGAGTGTCAGAATATCCGATTCCAGGGCAGCAAGGCGGGATGCGAGCCTGAATGCGTTGGCTGCCAACTGGAAGCTGCCGATCACCGAGAGGGTCCGTGCGGACACCGCGCGACGTGCGGACGGAACGTCATACGAAACGGCCGCAACTACGTGGACCCGCGTCGTGAGATAGGCGGGCCGTCCTCCGTGTCGATCGTGAAGTCGGAGCAAATGTTCCGCTCCTAGACCGCGCGGAACAGGACGCAATCCTGCTGCATTACCTCGGATAGCACATGATCTGTCACGCTCTTGCCAGAGACCATGTAGCTGATCCCATCGATTACCTAGGACGCCACGGAGATAGCCGGCGCTAGGCCGCAACCGCCCAGCAAAAGCGGCAAACCGATCATGACAAGGTGTTTTCGCATCGCAAGCCCCCCGCAGCTCGTGCCCGGATACTGGACGGACGCGACTCGATTTGCGTAGAGGAAAATTAAGAGATTCGTATAAAAAATTAGATTCATTGGATTTCTGGGACCCCAGAACAAACCGGAGCGAACCCAGAATTAATATTTTCGTATATTTTACAATGTGTTATGAAGACACACGCGAAGAGACAGACGATTATAAAATCACTCGATAATTCATACATTTATGAGGCGTTTTACCAAACTCCGAATTTTTGGCGAAATGTGGCTCACAGGTCGAGATCAATCAACGCGGGACGAAAGCAACTCGCGCAGCGCGCGAACCTCGCCTCGCAGCTCGGCAAGCTCGGCCGAAATCGCATCGGCATCCCTGTCAACCACCTCGGTGATCGCCTCGACGTTTCGCGCATCCTCCTCAGCGTGCAGGCTCTGCATAGAATCGACAATGATCGCGATGAAGAGGTTTAGAACGGCAAAGCTCGACGCCACGATGAACGTGATGAAGAACAGCCATGCAAACGGGTGCAGTTCAAGGACCGGGCGAACAATGCCCATCGACCAGCTCTCGAGGGTCATGATCTGGAACAGCGAGAACATGGAAGCTCCGATGGTGCCGAACCACTCGGGGAACGTCTCGGCGTAGAGCTTGGTCGCAATAACCGCGAACACATAGAAAATCAGCAACAACAGGGCACCGATCGCGCCGATACCCGGAACGGCGTGCAACAGCGCCTCCACGACGCGACGCAAACGCGGAATGCCGGAGACAAGGCGCAATGCCCGCAGGACACGCAGAGCCCGAAAGACCGAAAGTTCGCCGCTTGTCGGCACCAGCGCGACCGCGACGACAAAGAGGTCGAAGAGACTCCACGGGTCGCGAAAGAATCGCAGACCATGGGCGTAAAGTCGGATCAGCAGTTCCACGACGAAGACCGCAAGGATCACGCTGTCGACGGTCAGCAGGACGTCACCGGTGGCGGCCAGTTCCGATTCCGACGTCTCAAGGCCCAATATGATCGCGTTGACGAAGATCAGCGCAAGGATCGGGTAGCGAAACCAAGCACTCTCGACAAACGCCCGCAAACGCGCCCGCCGATCCGGCGGGTTCGATGGATCCGTATTTTCGAGAACTGACATCCTAAAACTCCCGATTCGCACGCTATGTAGGGTCGTGGGCAGGCGCAAGCAACCGGGAATCGCGCCGGATCAGCGGATATCGAGCACCACGTTGCCAATATGTTTCGCCGCCTCCACCATCTCGTGCGCTGCGACGATCTCGTCGAGGGAAAAGCGCGCCGCGATGGTCGTCTTGAGCGTACCGTCGGCCAGCATTTTGTTCAGCGCGGCCACACCCTCATCACGCTCGGCGTCGGTAATCGAATAGACGATAAACCACTTCAGGTTCGCGCCATTTACGATGAAGTCCTGGGCCGGAACGCTCGCCATGGCATCGACGGTGCCGTAGATGATCACGGTCCCGCGCGGCGCGAGAATCTGGCCGTAGCTCGGCGCATTCGCCGAAAGATTGAGCTCGACGATACGGTCCACACCGGTGCCGTCAGTCAGGTCCAGAATGCGCGCCACCACGTCCTCGGTGCGGTAGTTCACGACTTCATCCGCTCCAGCATTGCGTACATATTCAGCCTTCTCATCCGAGCTGACCGTCGTGATCACCCGCGCCCCGTTGGCCTTCGCCACCTGAACGGCGTGGTCGCCGACGGCGCCCGCACCGCCCTGCACGAGGATGGTCTTGCCCGCAACGTCCCCGTCGAACATCACCGCCCGGTGCGCCGTAAGGAACGGAATGCCGAAACAGGCCGCCTCGGCCATGTCGGTTCCGGCCGGCAGGTCGATGACGTACTTCTCGGGCATGCAGATATATTCCGCAGAGGTACCGAAGGGACGCTGCCACTGGCCGTTCATGAGCCAGACCTCGCGGCCGACACGCGCGCCGTCAACGCCATCGCCCACGGCATCGATCGTGCCCGCACCATCGCTGTGGGGGATGATCAAAGGAAACGGTATCGCGCCGCCGCGGCCGCGCAGACGTGCCTTCCAGTCCGACGGGTTGACCCCTGAGGTGCTTAGCTTCACCCGGACCTCACCCGCCCCAGGCTCCGGTGTCGACTGCTCGCCAACGGTCAGAACCTCTGCCGCCGGTCCCAGGCGATCGTAGAATGCCGCGCGCATGGTGCGCCCCCCTCAGACAATGATTTATCAGGCTATGATATAGGCGCGGTGGCCCCGGTGGCCAGTAGTCAGGCGGCCCTGCGACGCCTCCGGCGACTGCAAACCCGAGCCTTGAACGGCCACTGGATGAACTCCCAGACGATCCATCCGGCGAGCAGAAACGAGATTTGCTGGGCAAACACCCCGCGTCCCGGTCGGCCGGCGCATCGATCAGCACGAACTCATGATGCTTGCCCGGGTCGCCCGACATGAAGACGATGCACGACGGCGAATCCCCGAACGTGCCCCGGTCCGTGACGGTCAGCCCCATGACATCGGTATAAAACGCGACCATTGCGTCCATGTCGCTGGTGTACAGGCCCAAGTGCCGGAGTCTGGGCTTCGGCGTGATGGTCATCACGGGCTCCCGTTGTTGGTCGTGAAAACGAACGCAATCGCGGATCGCCCGAATTGAGCCCGAGCCCCCGCAGCGCCAAGTTTTCAACGCCACGGCGCAGCGGTCGATGATCTCGATCAAACAGACATTTTAAACCGGCCGTCATGCCCGAACCTGATCCCGGCATGACGGGGATTTGTAGAAACTAATCTGCCCGTCCGTCAGCCGTTCTGCGCCGCCTCGATATGGGCGAAAAGCGCTGCGTCGAACTGGGCCGGGTTCTCGAGATTCGAGACGTGCGAGGCCGGATCCACGATCACGCATTGCGAGCCCGGCACGGCGGCGTGCATCTGCTCGGAAGCCGCGGGCGGCGTACTGCCGTCCGACCTGCCGGTCATGAACAGGCTCGGCACCGATATCTCGCCCAGCCGGGGCAGGTAATTGAGCTCCTGAAGCGCGCCAGCGCAGCCGGTGTAGCCCTCGACGGAGGTCTCGCGGATCATCCGGCGCACATGATCGAGCACGGGCGCGTTGACCGGATCAGACTGAAAGCCTTCCGTGAACCAGCGCGCCACCGTGGGCTCGACCAGCGCCTCCATGCCCTTTTCACGGGCGAGCGCGATACGCCCGACCCAAGGCTCTGCCCATTCCGGATCGGCAAATGGGCGCGCGTCGCACGCCGCCAGGCTCAGGAGCCGATCACCATGCTCGATAGCGACACCAAGCCCGGTCATGCCGCCCAGCGACAGGCCCACATAGTGGGCGCGGTCCGCGCCGACGGCGTCCATTAGCGCGATCACATCGGCGACCAAAAGCTCGAAGCTGTACGGCCCATCGGGCGCGGAGGTCTGGCCATGGCCTCGGGTGTCGTAACGCAGGATGCGATAGCGGTCGGAAAGCTCGGCCACCTCCGTGTTCCACATGGTGACATCGGTGGTCAGCGAGTTCGAAAATACTATCCACGGCGCGCCTTCGGGCCCGTCGAGCTCGTAGCGAAAATCAACGTCATTGAGCGTGATGTTCATGATTTACTACCTACTTCTCCGACTTCGGCAGCACTTTCTTCAAGTGCAGTTCGCGCAAACGGGTGTCGTCCACCTCGGCCGGGGCGCCCATCATCAGGTCCTCGGCGCGCTGGTTCATCGGAAAGGCGATGACCTCACGGATGTTGGGCTCGTCGGCGATCAGCATCACGATCCGGTCGATGCCCGGCGCAGATCCACCATGGGGCGGCGCGCCGTAACGGAAGGCGTTGAACATGCCCGCGAACTCGCGCTCGACGGTCTCGCGGTCATAGCCCGCGATTTCGAATGCCTTGAGCATGATGTCCGGCCGGTGGTTCCGGATCGCGCCCGACGATAGCTCCACGCCGTTGCAGACGATATCGTACTGGTAGGCGAGCACGTCGAGCGGATCCTCCGCGTCCAGTGCTGCCATCTCGCCCTGCGGCATGGAGAACGGGTTGTGGGAGAACTCGATCGCTCCCGTGTCCTTGTCGCGCTCGTACATCGGATAGTCGACGATCCAGCAGAAGTCGTAGCGGCCAGTCGCGATCAGCCCCAAATCCTCGCCGACCTTCGTCCGCGCCTTACCGGCCAGGTCGGCCGCCTCATCCGGATCGCCAGCGGAGAAGAATACCGCGTCGCCGTCCTTGAGGCCGGCCATCTCCTTGAGCTTCTCGAGCCGCTCGCCGACGACGAACTTGGCGATCGGGCCCTTGCCCTCACCGTCCTCGAGCACGATGTAGCCAAGCCCCGGCGCGCCCTCCTCACGGGCCCAGTCGTTCAGCTTGTCGAACCAGCTGCGCGGCTGCGCGCCGCCGCCTGGCGCGGGAATGGCGCGCACGGTGCCGCCCTTCTCGACCAACCCGGCGAAGATCTTGAAGTCCGAACCCGCAAACACCTCGGGCACGTCGGCAATCTCGATGGGGTTGCGGAGATCCGGCTTGTCGTTGCCGTATTTGAGCATCGCCTCGGCATAGGGAATGCGCCGGAACGGGGTCGGCGTGACGGCCCAGGGCGCATCGCGGTCGAAGCCGGCGAACTCCTCGAATACACCGGCGATCACGGGCTCGATCGCGTCGAATACGTCGTCCTGAGTCGCGTAGGCCATCTCGAAGTCGAGCTGGTAGAACTCGCCTGGCGAACGGTCGGCGCGCGCGTCCTCGTCGCGGAAACAGGGCGCGATCTGGAAGTACTTGTCGAAGCCCGCGACCATCAGGAGCTGCTTGAACTGCTGCGGGGCTTGGGGAAGCGCGTAGAACTTGCCCGGATGCAGGCGCGACGGCACGAGATAGTCGCGCGCGCCCTCCGGGCTCGACGCCGTCAGGATCGGGGTCTGAAACTCCTTGAAACCACCCTCGATCATGCGCCGGCGTATCGCTGCGATGACGTCGTTGCGCAAGAGGATGTTGCGGGCGACCTTCTCGCGGCGCAGGTCGAGATAGCGGTAGCGCAGGCGGATGTCCTCGCCCGTGTCCTCGTCCGAGTTCACCTGCAGCGGCAGCAGCTCGGCCGGGTTCTCGACATTGATCGCGGCGATCCCGACCTCGATGGTGCCGGTTGGTAGGCTCGGGTTCACGGTCTCCTCGGACCTGGCAACCACCGGGCCGGTCACGGTTATGACAGATTCGAGCCGCGCGTCCTCGACGGTTGCGAATATCGGGCTCGACGTGTCGATCACGCACTGGGTGATGCCGTACTGGTCGCGCAGGTCAACGAACAGCAGGTTGCCGTGGTCGCGCTTGCGGTGAATCCAGCCCGACAGGCGCACCGTGTCGCCTGCATGCGCATCGCGCAGCTCGCCGCAGGTATGGGTTCGGTAGGGATGCATTTGTCGTCCCGGGAAATCGTGTGAAACGTTGGATTTCGGCCCATTTTGCGTCGCGGGCCGCCATTCGCGCCAATGGCCATGGATCGCCCGCGCCTGTCAAGCCGCCGCGGCGCTTTCGGCACCTCTCGAATCCCTGTAGAACCGGCACCCATGAACGTGATTACCGACACGGACGCCCTCGCCGACCTTTGCGACCGGCTGTCCTCCGCCGACTATGTCACCGTCGATACCGAGTTTATGCGCGAGAGCACCTTCTGGCCGATCCTGTGCCTGGTGCAGGTCGCGGGCCCAGAAGACGAGGCGATCATCGATCCGCTCGCCGACGGCATCAATCTCACGCCGCTTTACGACCTGATCGCGGATGAAAACGTACTCAAGGTGATGCACGCGGCCAAACAGGACATCGAGATATTCCATCACGAGGGCGGCGTCACACCGGTCCCGCTGTTCGATACCCAGATCGCGGCAATGGTCGCCGGCTTCGGCGACCAGGTGGGCTACGAGACGCTGATCGCGAAGCTGACGAAGGCGCGGCCCGACAAGGGCAGCCGCTTCACCGACTGGTCCCAGCGCCCACTCACCAAGGCGCAACTCGAGTACGCGCTGGCCGACGTCACCCATCTGCGCCCGGCCTATGAGAAGCTGCGCCGCCGGATCGAGGAGAACGGTCGCCTGGCCTGGGTCGAGGAAGAGATGGTCAAGCTCGCCGATCCCGCGCTCTACGAGGTGATCCCCGCGGAAGGCTGGCGGCGACTCAAGCCGAAACGCAACCAGCCGAAATACCTGGCCATGCTCCAGGCCGTCGCCGCCTGGCGAGACCGCGAGGCGATGGCCCGCGACCTGCCGCGCAACCGGCTTATGCGCGACGACGTTCTCTCTCAGATCGCGGCGCGGCCGCCGGAGGACGAGAAGGCGCTGTCCAAGGTGCGCGGCATTCCCAAGAATTTCACGGGCGGCCGTCTCGGCCAGGGGCTGCTCGAGGCCATCGAAGAGGGTCGCGCGACGCCGCCCGAGCACGCACCGTCCATTCCGGACCCAGTCGAACTGCCACCGGGCGCCGGCGCGTTGATGGACCTGCTGAAGGTCCTGCTCAAGTTCAAGTGCGACACGCGGCAGGTCGCCCAGAAGCTGGTCGCAACGGTGGCCGACCTCGAAGCCATCGCGGCGGATGACAATGCCGACGTTCCCGCGCTCAAGGGATGGCGCCGGGATATTTTCGGGAATGACGCGCTGCGCCTCAAGGCCGGCGAGATCGCGCTAGCAGCCGGTTACGGCAAGGTGCGGATCGTCGAGGTGAGCCCGGAAGACGCCGCGAACGAGAACGCCGCCGAGTAACCGGCGCCGGCCCGATCAAGCGCCGCCAATCTCCTCGTTCATCCCGTCACCCTTTACGACACCCGAAACGCCGAAGAGACCCGCCAGCGCGCCGAAGCGACTGCGGACGAGATCGCCAAACAGGTCGGCGCGGCCCGCACCGAGTGTCATAACGAGCAGTTCCTTCTTTAGCTTCAGGCCGACACCCCCCAGCAGGTCCGGGTTGCCACCGGTCAGCGTCTCCGCGAGGCGCAGCGCAGCCCCGAGACGGCGCGACCATTTCACATCCTCGGGCAGCAGCAGCGCATTCGCCACCCGCAAGGTCGCCCCGCCCTTGGCCCCGGTGTAACGCCGGAAAACCGCCAGCGCGATCTTCGCCTTCTCCTCGTGGGTGAGCCCCAGAAGCGGCAGGCGCAGAATCCGGAAATAAACCTGCTCCGCCCGATAGTCGGGATGTTCGTGCCAACCAATATCCGCAAGCAGGCACGCGGCGTGGCGCAGACGCCGAAACGATGCATCCTCGCCCTCGAACAATGGCGCCACCCATTCGAACAGGGCCGCGCCGGACCCGAGTGAGCGATTCTCCCGCGCCGCGAAATGCTCGCAGGCCACGATCAGCGGGTCTTCCTTCCGGGTGGCAGCGTCGAGGGCATCGAACTGCGACCCCTCGCGAATACCGTTGGCCGAGAAGACCAGCGATTGCGCCCCCGACATTTCGATTAAACGCTCGAGAACCCGCGCCGCCGTCGATAATGTCGGGATACGGGCACGGGGAACAACACTGATCCGCGAGATACTGGCGGCACTCAGGCCTGCCACAACGCGGCAGAACTCCGCGGCCTCGGTGCTCGCGATACGGTAGTTGTGGATCACACGCAACGGATACTTGGTCTGCATCATGTGCACCCGCGCGAGCGCGCGCCATGCACCGCCGACGGCATAAATCGCCCCGTCCGAGACGGCGTCGCCAATCCAATCGAACGTTTCGAAATGCCGGTCGATATGTGCCGTCAGCGTCCCTTGCTCGACCCCCAAAGTCGCCAGCCGGAGCGGACCAAGCGGCAGGGTCCCGTGGTCGCCGACCCAGCCATCCGATACGGCTGCCAGTTCGAGGCTGCCGCCGCCCAGATCTGCTGCAATTCCGTGCGCATCTGGCAAACCGCTGATCACGCCACACGCCGCCAGCCGGGCCTCCTGCTCGCCGTCGAGCTGGGTCACCGTGCGCCCGAAAACCGCCTCGACGCGCGTGAGGAAATCCGCACCGTCCGCCGCCTCACGGGATGCGGCCGTTGCGAAAAGCTGGGTGTCGTCGATGCCCATTGCCCGCACGATCCCCGCAAAGCGCGGCAGGTTCGCAAGCGCCTTCTCGACGCCATCGGGATGTAATATGCCTGTCTTTGCGAGGTCCCGCCCGATTCCGCAGGTCACGCGTTCGTTGAACACCACCGGCGCAGAGCGTGACCGATCACGGAACACGACGAGCCGGATCGAGTTCGAGCCGATATCGACCACGGCCGCGGGGCCGCCGACCGTTGGCGAATACTTAGGCATCGGCTAGGTCGATGGTGGCCGAGACTAGTCGGGGTGCGTCAGAAGCTGTGGCGCGCTGCCCGGTTTCTTCAAAGCGCTCCCTCGCCCAGACAGGCTGGGGTTGGTCATGAAGAAGTTGTGTGCGTTGAATGGGTCCTGCTCGCCACTCGTGTCGATGCGGGTGTAGGAACCGTCCGTCCCCATGATCCAGCTTTGGGCGCGGTCCAGCAGATTCGCAACCATGATCTGATCAAGAATCTGCTGGTGCACGGTACCGCTTTCAATGGGCACCAGGAGCTCTACCCGTCGGTCCAGGTTACGCGGCATCCAGTCGGCCGACGAGATGAAGAGCTTGGCCTGTGGCGACGGTATCTCGGCGCCCGACCCGAAGGCCATGATCCGGGAATGCTCCAGGAACCGTCCGACGATACTCTTGACCTCGATATTCTCGCTCAGGCCCGGGACGCCTGGGCGAAGACAGCATATCCCGCGAATGACGAGACGCACAGGCACCCCAGCCTGGGACGCCTTGTAGAGCGCGTCGATAATGCCGCCATCGACCAGGCTGTTGAACTTCGCCCAGATTTCCGCCGGACGCCCCGCCTTTGCGTGCTCGATTTCTCCCTCGATGCAGCGCATCAGTGTTTCGCGCAGGTTCACCGGCGCAACCGCGACCTTCTCAAGGCCCTCGGGGCGTGCATAGCCGGTCATGTAGTTGAAGACGCGCGAGGCGTCCTGGCACAGCTTGGGATCCTGGGTCAGGTAGCTGATGTCGGTATAAATGCGCGCCGTGATCGGATGATAGTTACCCGTCCCGAAATGGGCGTAGGTGCGAAGGTCGTTCCCTTCCCGGCGATGCACCAGGCTGATCTTGGCGTGAGTCTTAAGATCGATGAAACCGTAAACGATCTGAACGCCGGCGCGCTCCAGCTCACGCGCCCAGCGAATGTTCGCCTCTTCGTCGAACCGCGCCTTGAGCTCGACGAGCGCCGTCACGGATTTCCCGGCTTCCGCTGCTTCGATCAACGCGCTGACGATCGGCGAGTTTTCGGAAGTCCGATACAACGTCTGCTTGATCGCCACCACCTGCGGGTCGCGAGCAGCCTGACGCAGGAACTGGACCACCACGTCGAAGGATTCGAACGGATGGTGAACGACAATATCCTTCGCCCGGATTGCCGCAAAACAATCACCAACAAAGTCACGGATACGCTCCGGGAACCGTGCGTTGAAAGATTCGAACAGGAGATCGCGGCGTTCCTCGACGATCAGTTCCTTTGTCCGATCGAGGCCCGGCATCCCCTCGAGCACGAAAACGTCGTCGTCGTCGACACCGATCTCCTGGGTGACGAAACGCCGTAATTCCTCGGGCATCTCCGCATCGACGGTGAGCCGGATGACGGAGCCTTGGCGGCGACGCTTGAGCGCGGATTCGAAGAGCCGCACGAGGTCTTCAGCCTCTTCCAGGATTTCGATATCGCTGTCGCGGATGACACGGAACGTCCCCATGCCCCGCGGTTCGAACCCCGGGAAAATGCGATCGAGATACATCACCACGCATTTCTCGAGAAGAATGAAGCGCGGATGTTCGCCCGGCAGCCGGATGAACCGCTCGATCTGTCCGGGCAGCGGCAGCAGCCCGATCATCAGCCGGTTGTCGCTCGCCCGATAGAGCTCCAGCGCCTCGGCGAGCCCGAAATTCGGAATGAACGGGAACGGATGGGCCGGATCGACCGCGAGTGGTGTCAGGACCGGGAAGATCGTGGTCATGAACCGATCTTCGAGCCAGACGGCTTCGTCCGCCGTGAGGCCCTCGGGTTCGACGACGGTGATATCGCTGGCGCGAAGCTCATCGACCAGCCCGAGCCAGGTCTGCTGTTGCGCCGCCATGAGAGCGCCGGCGCGATCGTTGATCGCCGCGAGCTGCTCGCCTGGGGTGAGCCCCTCCTGGGTCAGCGTCGTGATCCCGGCCTCGACCTGTCCCTTCAGGCCAGCGACGCGAACCATGTAAAACTCGTCCAGATTGGACGCAGAGATGGAGAGAAACCGCAAGCGTTCGAGCAACGGATAGTTGCGATTCTCCGCCTCCTCCAGCACGCGCTCGTTGAACGCGAGCCAGGAAAGCTCACGGTTGATGAAGCGTTCGGGTGAATCCAACCCGATCATAGGCTCGGACGAGATATGGGTGTCTTCTGCGACCACAGAACCATTTTTCACAGAGATTACAGGCGCATGAGCGCCCCGTTCAGCGAAAGGCTAGCGGAACCACACCTTGTCCGCAATTTGTTACGCCAAGATAACAGTTCGGTTTCAGGCCAACCCGTCGAGGATCTCACGCGCAAGGGGAACCGTCACCGGCCTGTGTCGCTCGAGGGCAGTAGCATCGATGGCAGCCACGATTTCGGACACGGCGGCGAAGGAACGCTCCATCCGCGCTAGGAGGTAGAACACGACATCCTCGCCAACGCGCAGCTGCCGGTCACGGAACTGTTTCACGAGAAGCGCCGCCAGTAGGTCGTCGTCGGGCGCCGAGATGCCTGCGCCCGTCAGCGCCTTCATGCGTGACGCCAGATCGGCCAGCTTCATCTCCCAGCGCGCCGGCGCGTCCGTTCCGACCAGCAGCAACGCGCCGCCGGTCTCGAGCACGTAATTGTAGAGGTGCAGCAGGGCCTCCTCCCCCGCATCATCGCCGATCAGCCGGTCGGCATCGTCGACACAAAGGAACGCGCTGCGCGCGCGCAAACCCGCGGCGTCGGATGCGCGCAGATCGTTTGGGCCGATCAGCGTAGCGCTGCTCATCTCGCACCATACGTGCGCAAGATGGGTTTTGCCGGAGGCTGGCGGCCCCCAGACGGCGAGCGCGCGCGCCGGCCATTCCGGCCAACAGTCGATCCATTCGACGGCTTCGGTATTGCATCGGGACACCAGGAAGTCGGCGCGCCCGCGCGCCGTGCGATGGCCGAGGTCCAGAACGAGTTGGCGGTTCACCGGACGGCCCGCCTAGGATCCAGCCAGGCGCACGACATGGGTGAACGGGAGCGATCCCCCCAGGCTACCGAACGTTCCTCCTGCGGGAGCACCACCCGGCTCCAAACCGGTCTCTTCCAGAACAAGATCGAAACGCTCGAACGCACGGACCAGACGCGACAGGTGGCCGCGATGGTCGATCGCGATCTCCGCCGTCGTCGCCGTCAGGGCTACTACGCGGATGTTCGCGACCGCGGGCACGCGGGAAATCCGGCCACGTATATCGACCCAGTTCTTTAGCCCCGAAATTGGAACCGTGGCGCGAATCTGGCTGATCTCGGTCGAGGCAATGGCGTTCGCCGCCTTCCATTCGTCCTCGACAACCTCGCGAACCTCAGCAACCGCGCGCGCGAATATCTCCGGCTCGTGTTCGTCCGCAGCCCCGGTCACCGTGATCGTGAAGGGCGCCATTCCCGACAGGCCGACCGGCACAGCGACGACATCGCTACGCAGAATTCCGGGCTCCGCCCCGAAAACGTTGGCGATCGTGACGAGCACCCCGCGCGCGCCATACCGCCCGGCAAAACGCGTCAATGCTACGTCATCACCGTCAACAGCCTGATCAACGGAAAGGCCCGCAAGATCCGCCAGGTCTCCAATCGGTGCGAGCATGGGAACAAGCCCGGTTCCCTCAGGATGATTCCGCCATGCCTCACGCCAGGGGTTTGCATCGGCCCACAGAATGTACCTATCGACCGCGGCCAGGACCGGCAAGATCGTCAGGGGCCGGCTCCGCAATTCCGCGAACGGGACACCGTTGAACCGGAACAGGTCGCGCACTGCATCCGGCTTGAACGTGACGGTCAGGTTTGCGAGATAGCGCACGTCCGACGTTTTCTCGTCATCGATCTGGATGGCGTCGACCAGAAAACGAAGCGTATCGACATTGATGTTCGCCGCAAGCCCCCGATGTACGCTGCGGGTCAGGCGGGCTTCGAGCCGTGCGAAGGCCTCCCTTTGGCCCAGCGCCAGCGCACGCGTACGCGCCGCCGCTGCCGTCTCGGCGCGCTCATCGAGCAACACGTCGCGTACGACGAAGATATCCTCGAGCGCCGATTTCTGGGCCTTTGCCGGCAAAACATCGAGGGCCAGCAAGAGACCGAACCCAATGAGAGACAGGACCAGTGAAAGGGAAGATTTCTGCAGCGCGCGACACATTGCAAATGACCTTGAAACACCTATTCTGACTTGCCGATGGGGCGTGATTCGCGGCCTACCAGAACACTGCGCCGCGAATGTGGCAATGCCATAGCACGAAAGGCGCACAACGCGCGCGAAGGAGACGAAAACTGGGCCTTTCCTACAAAGACGCCGGTGTCGATATCGCCGCCGGCAATGCCCTGGTCGAGACTATCAAGCCGCTGGCCGCGGCAACCCAGCGCGCGGGAACGATGGATGGTCTTGGCGGCTTCGGCGCGCTGTTCGACCCGAGGGCCGCGGGCTTCAATGACCCGATCCTCGTAGCTGCGACGGACGGCGTCGGCACCAAGCTCAAGCTCGCATTCGAGACCGGAAACTTCGATACGCTCGGTATCGACCTGGTCGCCATGAGCGTGAACGATCTCGTCGTCCAGGGCGCCGAACCGCTCTTCTTCCTCGACTATTTCGCGACCGGGGGCTTGGACACCGACGTCGCGACAGCCGTCGTGGCGGGAATCTCCGAAGGCTGCCGGCAGGCTGGATGCGCTCTTATCGGCGGCGAGACCGCCGAGATGCCGGGTCTCTATGCGCGCGGCGAGTTCGATCTCGCCGGCTTCGCCGTCGGGGCCATGGAACGCGGTTCGGGGTTTCCGCGCGCCGACCGGGCCATCATTGCCGGCGATGCCATCGTCGGCCTTGCGTCGAGCGGGATTCATTCAAACGGCTACTCGCTCGTGCGTAAGATCGTCGAACGCGGCGGCTTCGATCTAGGCGATCCGGCCCCTTTCGATCCCGAGAGCGTTCTCGGTGCAGCGCTGCTGGAACCCACGCGCATCTACGTCTGCGCCTGCCTCGCCGCGGCCGATCAGGCGGGCACGAAGGGCTACGCGCATATCACTGGCGGTGGCCTGCTTGAGAATATTCCGCGCGTGCTGCCGGACGGCCTGGGCGCGCAGCTCGACGGCGCGCGATGGTCCGCGCCGCCCGTATTCGACTGGTTGCGTCAAACCGGCGGTGTGGAAGACATAGAAATGGCGCGCACCTTCAATTGCGGGATCGGCATGGTCGCCATCGTGGCCGAGGCCGAAGCCGACGCGGTTATCCGGGCCTTCGCTGCGGAGGGCGAGACGGCACAAATCATCGGCGAAATCACGGCGTCGGCCGACGGTGAGGTCAAGCTCCAGAATCTCGACGCAGCGCTCGGCGAATCAGCATGAACCGCATGAAGGTCGGCGTCCTGATCTCCGGGCGCGGTTCCAACCTCCAGGCCCTGATCGATGCCTGCGCCGAAAATAACTTCCCGGCGCAGATCGTCCTCGTCCTCTCAAACAAGCCCGACGCGGCAGGCCTCGACCGAGCACGTGACGCCGGAATCAACACGGCCGTGGTGGAGCATGGCACATTCCCCGACCGGGAAAGCTTCGACCGGCTGATCGACGCACGCCTGCGGGACGCCGGGGTCGAGCTCGTGTGCCTGGCGGGGTTCATGCGCCTCCTGTCGAGCTGGTTCGTGGAGGCGTGGCGCGACAGGGTCGTGAACATTCACCCCTCGCTGCTTCCAGCCTTCAAGGGGATCGATGCCCACACAAAGGCAATCGCAGCCGGGGTGCAGCTGAGCGGCTGCACGGTGCATATCGTGCGACCCGAGATGGACGCCGGTCCGATCCTGGTGCAGGCCGCTGTCCCGGTTCTGCCGAGCGATGACGAAGCCAGCCTCGCGGCACGCGTACTGGCGGCCGAACATCGCTGCTATCCCCACGCGATCCGCCTGCTCGCGGAAGGCCGGGTAAAGATCAATGGTGAGAAAGCGGAGATCGACGGGGGCACTTCCGCCGCGGACCCGCTGATTCACCCTGCTCCGTCATGACGACCGCCAGCGCAAACCGAAGCCTTTGACGCATCCCGTGCGCGCCGGTAAAACTGTCAAAAATCAACGCAACACATGCGAGCGACCATGTCCGACGAGATCATGAACATCGAAGACCGCTGGAAAATCTGGGGCGGCTTCCTTAGGCTGATGTCCTACTCCGGCATCGCGGTGGCGATCGCCCTGCTTCTCATGTGGTGGACGCTCGTCTGACCACCGCCGCCCCGGTCAGACCGGGGATCGACTGATCGTCAGCCGACGATCTCACTCTCATCGAAGAAGAACGTGATCTCTTCGGCCGCGGTCTCGGGTGCATCCGAACCGTGCACCGAGTTGGCCTCGATCGATTCCGCGAACTCCTTGCGGATCGTGCCTTCGTCGGCCTCGGCCGGGTTGGTCGCGCCCATGATCTCGCGGTTGCGAGCAATAGCATTCTCGCCTTCCAGCACCTGAACAACAACCGGCCCCGACGTCATGAACGCAACGAGGTCGTTGAAGAACGGACGCTCGCGGTGGACGCCGTAGAACGCCTCAGCCTTCTCACGGGTCATGTGAATGCGGCGCTGGGCGACCACGCGAAGTCCGGCATCTTCGAGCTTGGTGATGATCTTGCCGGTGATGTTCCGCTTCGTCGCGTCGGGTTTGATGATCGAGAACGTGCGCTCGATGGCCATGGGTCTTCTCCGGTGTGGAATGAAAATCTGCGCGCCTTATATCCAGCGCGAACCGCTCCGACAAGATGCCAGAAAGAGCAGTACGGATAGGCCTCAGCCCGTCGCATTCTGTTCCCAGCCGCCGCGTTCGGTCTGCTGCCAGTAGGTCAGGTCGTGGCCCGCATCCTTGTATGACTGCCAACGCGACCGCGCCGCAGTGACGGCGGCCTCGTCACGCCCGTCGAACAGCTCGCACACGAGGTCGAAGGCGCTCGGGTCCAAGGACGGCGCGCCATCCGCCAGGAACAGAACACGTGCATCGTTGGGATTCTCGTCCTTGTCGGTCAACCAGACCGGCTGCAGGGCGGCATGGCCGTCCGCTGCGCTTCCGTGGGGCAGAAACACGCGGTCGTTGTAGGACCAGAGATGCGCGTTCAGATCCTCGACCCGCTCTGGAGAGCCGGCGATAACCACCGCACGTCGTCCGTCACGAATGACGGTACGCTCCAGCATGACCGGCAACACCTCTTCCAAAGAGCGGCGCGTCAGGTGATAAAAGCGGATTTCCGTCACGGGCGGTGCGGCCTATTTTTCGTAGTGGTTGCGGACGAACTGATCGAGGGTGCGCACGGCAAAGCCCGTCGCGCCGCGCGCCATCAGAGGTTGCTCCTTATCCGACCATGCGACTCCCGCGATATCCACATGTGCCCAGGGGACATTGTTGGTGAAACGCTGCAGGAACTGGGCCGCGGTGATGCTGCCGCCCCAGCGCGGCCCGACATTCTTCATGTCCGCGCGCGGGGTGTTGATCTGCTGGTCGTAGGCGTCGTCCAGCGGCATGCGCCATATCTTCTCGCCGACCTGCTGGCTCGAGGCGATGAAGTTCTCCGCAAGGCCGTCGTCGCTGGCATAGAGTCCGGCATACTCGCGGCCGAGCGCGACCATGATCGCCCCGGTGAGAGTTGCGAAATCGATCATCACGTCGGGCTTGAAGCGCTTCTGCGTGTACCAGAGCGCGTCCGCGAGGACGAGCCGGCCTTCCGCGTCCGTGTTGATAACCTCCACCGTCTGGCCCGACATGGTGGTGACGATGTCACCGGGCCGCTGGGCATTGCCGTCGGGCATGTTCTCGACCAGCCCGACCACGCCGATGACATTTGCCTTGGCCTTGCGGCCGGCGATCGCGCGCATGGCACCGATCACGGTGCCGGCGCCGCCCATGTCCCAGATCATGTCCTCCATGCCGCCGGCGGGCTTGATCGAAATACCGCCGGTGTCGAAGGTCACGCCCTTGCCGATGAAGGAGACGGTCTCGGAATCCTTGCCGCCACCGTTCCAGCGCATGATGACCATCTGGGACTCGCGGGTGCTGCCCTGCCCGACGCCCAGGAGCGCGTTCATGCCCAGCTTGCGCATCTGCGCCTCGCCCAGCACCTCGACTTTTACGCCCAGCTTGGTGAGCTTGCGGCACTGGGTCGCCATCCATTTCGGCGATTTGACGTTGGACGGCTCAGACACCAGGTTCCGCGCGAAGTCCACACCGTCGGCAACAGCGCCGAGTACGCCATAGCGTCGCCGCGCGTCGGCCGTGCTCTTGACAATGACCTGAAGACGCGCAGGGCCCGACGAACCGCCCCTGCCGCCCGCCTTGGTCAGATATTTGTCGTAACGGTAGGACCGTAGGCGCGCACCAAGCGCCAGGTTCGCGGCGAGTTCACCGGCACGAACCTTGGCGCCGGTCAGTTCGGCGGCCAGCACGGCGGCGTTTGCGGACGCGCCGCTGACGGCCTTGTAAACCTGAGCGCCAATTTCCTGGGCAAGCAACCCGTCCACATCCTTTGCCGGACCGGCGCCGACCAGCAGAACCGTGAGTTTCTCTCGTCCCTGCGGCGCGATGATCGTCAAGCTCTCGCCCTTCTTTCCCGCGAAGCTTGACGCGTTCAAGGCCCGCGCGAGCGCACCCTTGGTCGCCTTGTCGACGGCTTTCGCACTGGCCCCGAGCCGCGCGTCGGAATCGACGAGAAAAACCAGAACACCGCTGGTGGGCAACTTGGGTTCGGCAAAGGAGATTTTCATGACTATCCAATCCGTGAATGTGCGGAAGACCGGCCACATCGGGCCGTCGGGAACTCCTCGTGATTTAGAGCACGCGCGCAACCCGTGCAAGGCGGGGCGGAACGCGTCGGAGGGTGTTTTTCCGGATCAGCCGATCTGTTACAAACGACCGTTGCGGCACGTCTTTGATCTGCGAATCAGCAACTTGAGAGACGTTTCGTTGGAACGTTCACACCTGGAGCCTCCATGACGTCCATCGGCGGGTACATATTCCGACAACTCGCCCTGGTAACCCTGTTTGTGGCGGGCGCGCTGACGCTGCTGGTCTCCCTTATCGGGTCGCTTCGCCTGATCGACTTCATCGTGAATCGCGGCCTACCCGTTTCTGTCCTGTTCGAGATGAGTACGCTCAACCTGCCGAAGTTCATGGCGGTCGTCCTGCCGATCGCCATCTTCGCCGCAATTCTCGCGGTCTACAACAAACTCGCCAACGACAGCGAACTAGTGGTCATGCGCGCGGCAGGGATCGGCCAGCTGTCCCTCGCCCGGCCGGGATTGATACTCGGCATCCTAGGCGTTCTGATCGGCTATGCGCTGCACCTCTATCTCGTGCCCGCAACAACGCACGCGTTCAAGCTGCAGCAGTTCAATTACCGGAACAGCTTCGGCAGCGTCCTGCTGCAGGAACAGCGTTTCAACACACCGGGCGACGGTCTGACTATCTATGTGCGCGAGCGGTCCGGCGAGGGCGAGTTGCGCGGCATCTTCGCGCATGACTCGCGCGACCCCGAACGTCCTGTGACCTACACCGCCGAGCGCGGCACTGCGAGCCAGAGTGTCGAGGGCACCCGCGTGGTGCTGTTCAACGGCAGCCAGCAGGAGGTCGACCGGGATTCAGGCCGTCTGACCCTGTTCAATTTCGACCAGTATTCGCTCGATCTCAGCCTGATCGGTGAAGATATCTCGACGCGCTGGCGCGAACCGGAGGAACGCTTTCTCGATTCGCTGCTCTGGCCTGGCGATGGTCTGCACGACCGCACCTACGCAACACAGCTCATCGCCGAAGGTCACCGCCGACTCGCAAGCCCCCTGTACATCCTGGCCTTCGCCGCGGTCGCCGTCGCCGTTCTGCTGTCGGGCGACCTGAACCGGCGTGGCCAGACAAGCCGAATACTGCTGGCCATCGCCTTGATTTTCGCCATCCAGGTCGCGGCACTGGGCCTGTTCAACGTATCGCGCCGTTCGCTGGCCATCGTCCCGTTCAGCTACGCCCTCCCGGTCGGTGCCATCCTGCTGTCGATCTACTGGCTCGTCCGCAACCCACGTCAAAGGCCGGCGGCGGCTGCCGCAGCCGACGCCTAGCCCGGCTCGACCATGTTCACGTCGCGCACCATTTCTTTCTACATCCTGCGCCAGTTTCTGATCTGGTTCGCGATCATGTTCGCCGCCATCGTGGCGATTATCATCCTGATCGACGCGGTCGAGTTGCTGCGCAGGGGCAGCGGTAAGAGCGAGGCGACCTTTAGCGTCATCACCAGCATGGCCCTGCTTCGCACACCCTTCCTCGCGCAGGAGGCGGTTCCGTTCGCCGTGATGTTCGGTGGGATCTTTGCTTTCCTGCGGCTCACGCGAAATCACGAATTAGTTGTGCTCCGGGCAGCCGGCGTGTCGGTCTGGCAATTCCTCACGCCGGCAATCCTCGCTGCCATCGCGCTCGGGATCGTCAACATCTCCGTGATCAACCCTCTGTCGGCGGTGCTTCTGTCGCAGTTCGAGGAACTGGAAGGACGCTACTTTACCGGACGCTCGTCCCTGCTCGCGGTCTCCGCCGAGGGCATCTGGCTGCGCCAGAACAGCGAAGACGGGCTTGGTCAAACGGTGATTCATTCTGAACGCGTGCAGCCCGACGCGCTCCGTCTCGAGCAGGTGATCGTGTTCGAGTTCGCCGGCGACGACAAATTCACTGGCCGCATCGACGCCAGGAGCGCGCTGCTGCTCGATGGCCGATGGCAACTGAGCGATGCCTGGCTTACCCGGCCCGGGCGCGCCGGGGTATTCGTCGCAACCAAGGAACTTCCGACCGACCTGACTCCGAACAAGATCCAAGAGAGCTTCGCCAGTCCCGACACGGTCGCGTTGTGGAATCTGCCACGTTTCATAAGGGTACTTGAGGAAACCGGGTTTTCTCCCGTGGCTCATCGCCTACAACTCCATGCACTCCTCGCGGAGCCGATCCTGCTGGCCGCAATGGTTCTTATTGCTGCGACGTTCTCGCTTCGTTCGACCCGACGCGGCGGAACAATCGTTCTGGTCGGCGCGGGCGTACTCGCAGGCTTCTTCCTGTTTTTGCTGACGAACGTCATCCAGGCGCTTGGGTTGGGCGCCAGTGTGCCCGTGACGTTGGCCGCATGGACTCCGGCCGGTGTGAGCCTCCTCGCCGGCATCACGTCACTCCTACATCTCGAGGACGGGTGATGCGCCGGTTCGCGATCGCCTTCGTCATCGGTTCGCTCGCCCTCACGTCGGGGGCCTCCGTCACGATGGCACAGCAATTCGGGTCTGAAGAACCGGTCCTGTTGACAGCCGACGACCTCTCATTCGATGAAGATCTCGGTACCGCAACGGCCCGGGGAAATGTCGAAATCGTCCAAGGCGAGCGAATCCTGAACGCCGATTCCGTTACCTACAACCAGCGTGATGACATCGTTACCGCATCGGGCAACGTCGTCCTCTTAGAGCCCACGGGCGAGGTCCTGTTCGCGGAGTTCGCTGAGCTGACGGCAGATATGCGCGAGGGATTCCTGCGCGGCTTCCGGATGCTCCTGAATGACGATTCCCGCCTCGCGGCCGTCAGCGCCCAGCGACGTGGCGGCGTTGAAACCGAATTGAGCCGCGCGGTCTACTCACCTTGCCGCAACTGCCTCGGTTTCGACGAGGAACCCCTCTGGCAGATCAAGGCACGCCGTGTGTTGCTCGACGCGAAAGCCCAGGAGGTCATCTATCGCGACGCAACGCTCGAAGTGCTTGGCATGCCGATCGCCTATACTCCATTCCTCAGCCATCCCGACCCGGCCGTTGAGCGCAAGTCAGGTATCCTCATGCCCACCTTCGGTGCGTCGAGCCTGCTCGGTTCGTCGATCCAGGTGCCGTACTTCTGGGCCATCGCTGACGACCGTGACCTGACGTTCGATCCAATCATATCGTCGGACCAGTTCCCGGTCGTCACCGGCGAGTACCGGCAACGCTTCGCAGACGGCGAGAATCGCACGCGTTTGTCCTTCACCCGGGATGATGCCCAGACCGGCGAAGACCGGCTCCGCGGACATATCGATTCCGAGACGCGTTTCTCCATCGACGAACTCTGGCGCTGGGGCGCCGATGTAAAGCTGGCCAGCGATGACACATACCTCGGGCGGTACGGGTTCAAGAACAGCGATACCCTGACAAACCGATTGTATATCGAGGGCTTTGGATCGAGATCCCATGCGGTGGCGGAAGGGCTCTACTTCCAGGGCCTAAGCGACAGCGATATTCAAGAAGAAACGCCGGTCGTGCTGCCCAACCTTGAATACACTTATGTCAGCTTGCCCGGGGAATATGGCGGCATGACTACGCTGGACACGAACTTTCGTGCCCTGACACGAGAGGAAGGGGCGTCGAGCCAGCGCATCAGCCTCACGCCGGGATGGCAGATCTCGCACACCGATGACATCGGATCCATCACCAGCTTTCGCGCCTCCGTCCAAGGGAACCTCTACAATGTCAGCGATGTGGACACGCCATCCGGCCAAGAGGATGCCGTCGTCGGGCGCATTTTCCCGCAGGCGGTTGTACACTGGCGCTATCCGTGGATCCGCAAATCCGGCTCGAACAGCCAGCTCATAGAACCGTTACTGGCGTTGGTCTTGGCGCCGAACGGCGGCAACCCGGACGAGATTCCGGACGAGGACAGCCAGAGCATCGCGTTCGACGAGACGAACCTGTTCGGTGCCAACAGGTTCTCCGGCACGGACCGGGTCGAGGGCGGCCAGCGGGTCGTCTATGGATTCCGCACTGGCGTTTTCGGTGAACAGGGTGGAAGCTCCACTCTCACCGTCGGGCAATCGATCCGGTTCAAGGAATCCAACCCGTTCCCACCCGGCACAGGACTCGAGGACCAGATTTCCGACATCGTCGCAAGTCTCCAGATCAAGCCCAACCGCTTCACCAACCTTCTCTACAAAACGCGCTTCGACCATGACTCTTTGCGCGCCCGCCGCACCGAGATATCCGCGGCCATCGGGCCTCCGGCGCTCAATCTCGACCTCAACTATGTGTTCTTCGATCGCACCAGCGGATTTCCGGATCGCGAAGAGGTCACGGCAGCGCTCAGTTCGAAGCTGACCGACGAATGGTCGGCGCGCCTCCAGACCCAGCGCGATCTGACCTCGGAAGGCGGAACGCTGTCCTATGGCGGCTCGATCGTCTACGAGTGTGATTGCATGGACTTCGAGTTAGTATATGCGCGGACGTTTACTTCGGACCGAGACACTCCCCGGGTCGAATCACTGAAATTCCGGGTCACGTTTAAGAGCCTCGGTCAAATCGGGTCATCGGTCTTCTAAATGAAACTGGCTATCAGACAGATCTTCTTCGCCCCAAATCAGGCGCCCAAACAACAAAAAATGCGGCGGACCGCGTCTGTGCTATTGGCAGCAGCAGGGGTTCTCGGCGTAGTTCTTGCGGCTCTGTCGGCTACAGCGCAGGACGTTCAGCGCATCGCCGCCGTCGTGAACGAGGAGGTCATCTCGATATTCGACGTGCAGCAACGTATGCAGCTGCTTATTGCATCCGCGGGGCTACCGGACAATCCCGAGACCCAGCGACGTATCGCCCCCCAGGTGCTGCGAGAACTGATCGATGAGGCACTCCAGAACCAGGAGGCCGAGCGGCTCAATATCCGCATCACCCAGCGCGAGATCGACGACGCCATGGCGCAAATCGAGAGGGCGAACAACCTGCCCGCAGGCGGCTTCGAGGCTTTCGTCGAACGGCAGGGGATTTCAGCCGCGGCGGCCCTGGACCAGATCAAGTCCAACCTGTCCTGGCAGAAACTGCTCGCACGAACGGTGGTCCCGACGATCGAAATAGGCGACGAGGAAATCGACGCCGTAATCAGCCGGATTCAGGCCAATGCGGGTGTCACGGAGTATCGGGTCGGAGAGATTCTGCTGCCGATCGACAATCCAGCAGACGCGGCCGACATTCGAACGCTTGCCGCACGGCTCGTGGAACAGCTGCGCGATGGTGCCGACTTTCGCGCGGTCGCCCAGCAATTCTCGAAAAGCGCGACCGCGGCAACAGGCGGAGATATTGGCTGGATTCAGCCCGGCGAACTTGACCCCGCCATCGATAGCGTGATCACCGCCCTCGATCGCTTCGAAATTTCCGACCCGATCGACCTGCCGGAAGGCATTCAGATCGTGGTTCTCATCGACCAGCGCACTAACGAGCCGCCGGACCCCAATGCACGCGAGTTGACATTGCGGCAGATGCTGCTCGAGGTCGCCCCCGACGCACCGCCGGGCGTGCTGGATGCAAATTTGCAGACCGCGCAAGCCATCGCCCTAAGCGTTGACGGGTGCGATGACTTCGCCGCGGCCGCCGAGGACGCGGGCACGCCGCAACCCGACGCGCCCGCGCGCTTTCAGCTCAAGGACCTGAACCCCCAGCTCCGCTCCGTAGCGGCGCAACTGGCCGTCGGGAAAGCGAGCGCCCCGATCCGGCTTCCGTCGGGCGTCCAGGTTCTCATGGTCTGCGAGCGGCAGGAGAATGCCGGCCCGAGCCGTGACGAGGTCCGACGGACAATCGAGCGCGACCGGATCGACATGCTTTCGCGGCGTTACATCCGCGATCTGCGTCGCGCGGCATTTGTCGATTTGCGTGTTTGACGCGAACGCACTACCGCCGTTGCGCGAAGTCGTCGGGCGGTTCGATATCGCCGCCCAGAAATCGCTCGGCCAGCATTTCCTGTTTGATCTCAACCTCACCCGGCGGGTTGTTTCGGTCGCAGGCGATTTGTCGGGCATCAACGTCGTTGAGATCGGTGCCGGTCCCGGCGGCCTGACCCGCGCGCTTCTGGAATCGAACGCGCGGCACATCTATGCGATCGAACGCGATGCGCGCGCAGTCACGGCGCTGCGCGAATTGGCCGAACACGCATCGGGACGCCTGACCATCGTCGACGCCGACGCCCTGTCACTCGACCTGTCAGGGGTCTCCCCGCCCCCGCGGCGCGTGATCGCCAACCTACCGTACAACATCGGCACCCAGCTGCTGATCAACTGGCTGAAGCGGGCCGAGGGTTTTCGCGGGTTTACCCTGATGTTCCAGAAGGAGGTTGCCGAGCGGATCGTCGCGACGCCCGGCGAAAAGTCCTACGGCCGCCTCTCGGTGCTCGCACGCTGGTTGACGGAGCCCCGATCGATGTTCGACATACCCGCTTCGGCCTTTGTGCCACCGCCGAATGTCACTTCAAGCGTGATCAACCTAGACGTGCGCGCCACGCCGCTGGCGCCGGCGCACCGGGAGGACCTGGAGATCGTGACGCGCGCCGCCTTCGGCCAGCGGCGCAAGATGCTACGCCGTGCGCTGGCGGCAATCGGTGGAGCCGAGATTCTCGCCGCTGCAAGCGTTCCGGAGGATGTGAGGGCGGAGGAACTCAGCGTCGAACAATTCTGCGCGATCGCACGGGTCGTGGCGGAACGCCGCCTTGCCCGCTAGCACGGGCCCCGGCGGCATCGACGAATGCTCGGGATTTTCAGAAATCGCCACCGCGCGGCCCGCAGTTCGCCCGGGAAGCGCATCGATGCCAGGGTGCCAGGGTTCCGGCATCGGGTTCACGAACCCGAATATGCCCGGCTCGGCCTGCCCTTCAGCCGACAGGATTCGATCCGCAAGCTTGAAGTGTTGCTGAACGAAGAAGCTGCGTTCCGAAAGCCGGACTGGCGGCCCGCGCTTACTGGCCCTGTCGCAGGAGCCGGACCAGGTCCGACATGCCTTCCTGGCGTGCCCGCCGCAGCCGCTCCGCACTCAGGATAGCCATCACCTTGGCGACGCTATCCTCAAATGTCTCATTGACCACCACATAGTCATATTCCGACCAGTGCGTGATCTCGTCGGCCGCCTTCGCCATCCGGTCGGTGATGACCTCGGGACTGTCCTGCGCTCGGCTCTGCAGCCTGCGCTCGAGTTCGGCGGTCGAAGGCGGAAGAATGAATACGCTCACCAGATCGTCGCGGGCGCGTTCCGCAACCTGTTGCGTGCCCTGCCAGTCAATATCGAACAGGACGTCCCGGCCTGCGCTTAAGGCCTCGTCCACCGGTCCGCGCGGGGTACCGTAATAACGGTCGAAAACCTTGGCGTACTCAAGCAGCTCCTGCCGGTTGACCATCAAGTCGAACTCGGTGCGGTCCACGAATATGTAGTGTTCGCCGTCGACTTCGCCGGGCCGCCGCGGTCGCGTGGTGATCGATATCGACAGGGAAATTCCGGCATCGCGTTCGAGCACGGCGCGCGAGATCGATGTTTTTCCCGCACCCGAAGGAGATGAGAGAACGAGCATCAGTCCGCGCCGCTTGATCTGCAATTCGCCGTCGCCGTCAGCCGCCATACCGCACACTATTCCACATTCTGCACTTGCTCGCGAAACTGTTCGATCGTCGCCTTCATGGCCAGTCCAATCCGGGTCAAAGCGACATCGGCCGACTTGGAGCACAGGGTGTTGGCCTCGCGGTTGAGCTCCTGGCACAGAAAATCTAGGCGCCGCCCGACGGCGTGTCCCTCGGCCAAAAGCTCACGCGCACCAGTGATATGGACCGACAACCGATCGAGTTCCTCGCGAACGTCGGCTTTACCGACCAGTACCGCCGCCTCCTGCGCCAGCCGTTCCTCCGGCAGCCTCGGTTCTGCGTCCAGCAGTTCACCGACGAGTGCCGACAGGCGTGCCCGGATCGCCTCAGGCTGGGCCGCGGCCGACGACGCGGCCTCATCGGCCAGTCCCGCGAGGCTGTCCAAATGGCCCGCCATGACCGAGTCCAGCCGCCCGCCTTCGTCCCCGCGTGCATCGGACAGGCCGTTCAACATCTCAAGGCCGGTCTCGATCATCGCGCGTTCGCGAGCATCGCGAGCTTCCGCGTCTTCGGTGTCATCGACAGGTTCCAGCATCCCCCGGATTGCCAGGAGTCCCTCGATGGACGGCGGCATATCGGCCACCACATCCCCCAGTTCTGCACGAACCGCAAGGATCTGGTCCAGAAGTTCACGATTGATCCGGTAACTCGTCCGCGCCTGATCGACGCGCTCCACCGACATGCCGAGCGTAACATTACCGCGCGCAAATTTCTGGGCAGCGGCGGCGCGAACAGCCTGCTCGACCGCCTCATGGCCGCTCGGAACGCGGCAACGGACATCGAGGCCGCGCGCGTTCACGCTGCGCCCCTCCCAGGTCCAGGCGAACGTCGCGTCCTGGGACGCCGCGCGCGCGAAACCGGTCATGCTTTGCAGGGTCATGGCGCAAGAAACCCGGGCTGCAGGCCGCGACGCCGAAGTGCTGCTATCATGGCGAGCCTTATAGCTTGGGCCTGAAGCCCCAACAACCC